>CAUJHQ010000178.1 GCA_963204815.1 Pseudomonadota bacterium
CCGCCGCCGTCGATGCGGCAATCGGGGTCGGCCAGCGCGCGGAAGATCGTGTCGTTGCCCGCGAAGGTGCGGATGTTGCGGCTGCCGTTGCGCGTGGCCACCGTGAGGTCACGCTTGAAGCCGGTGGTGATGTCGATGCCCAGCGGCACGTTGACGAACGCGAACAGCTGCGAGCCGGGGTCGATGGTGCCGGTGCGCATCGCGGTCATCTGGGCCAGGAAGTTCAGCTTGCCGTCGGCCCGCCGGTAGGCGAAGAAGTTGGGCTGCGTCCGGCTGTCCACGGACAGGCCGGCTTGGCGGCTCACGAAGTCCAGCACCTGCTGGCCGAGCGCGGCGAACTCGGCGTCCATCGCCGCGTACAGCCGCCCGGTGCCGTCGTTGACGAGCAGGTAGCTGCCGTGGCGGGTGCGCGGCATTGCGCCGCCGTCGATTCCCCAGCGGCCCTGGCCCATGACGAGGGTGTCGATGCCGCTGCCGTCCAGGTCGACCGGGCGCGCGCTCATGTCGATCTCGCCGTCGATGCGGAACTCGGGCCGCAGCGTGTCGGTCTGGTCCTCGAAGGTCATGCCGCCCTTGTTGACCAGCAGCTGCAGCATCGCCTTCTGCAGGCCGCGCGTGCTGCCCCAGAGCTGGGCCCCGGCCACCAGGTCGGGCAGGCCGTCCTGGTTGAGGTCGGTCGACCAGATCGTCGCGTTGTGCGTCTTGCTCTTCGGGTCGAGCCAGCTCTCGAATGGCTGGTATTCGGGCTTGCCGTTGAAGTAGGGTGCCGGCAGCGTGACCGGCGGCACCACGTACTGGTTGTTGGCGTCGACGCGCCAGGCGCGCGTCACCTTGTCGAAGTTGGACCCGTCGGGGACGCCGGGCCCGAGATCGTTGTCGGTGCGCACCATCCACAGTTCGCCATTGCCGGTGAAGGGCCGCACGATCACGCTGCTGGCCGAGGCCTGCGCGGCGGGGTCGCCGGCGCCGCCCATCGGCACCTTCGTGAAGCCGCTGCCGTTCCAGCGCCAGGTGAAGGTACCGGCCCAGCTGAAGGCACCGCTCTCGAGCGACGGCCCGCCGTTCGGTGTGAACAGCTGCCACGCGCCGGCCACCGGGGCGGCGTCGACCAGCGGCCCGTTGAGGTCGCTGTTCATGTCGATGCGGTCGTAGCGGCCGTCGGGCCGCGACACGAAGGCCACGCTGCGCGGCATCGGCACCGGGGGCGTCGTGGTCGTCGGCGTCTCGGTGTACATCGGCAGCACGAAGTCGTCGCGGCCGTCGCCGTTGAAGTCGACCACCTTGATCAGGCCCGAGCCGTCGGTCATGTCGTCGTCGACGAAGGCCGCGGTGGCTTCGCGCATCAGGCCGTCCGCACCCTGCTCGAAGATCACCAGCCGCATCGGCGGCACCGCGTCGGCGGCCTCGGCGCTGTTGCCCCAGGCGCCCATCACGAGGCCTTCGCGGCCGTTGGGCAGGCGAACCACACCCACCATGGGCAGCACGCCGACGACGCGCGTGCTGCTGCGCCACAGCCGCGGGTCGAACGGCCAGGCCGCGTTCGTGGCGCCGACGCTCACGATGCTCATCAGCGGCTTCGCGTCACGCGTGCGCCAGCTGGCGATGCTGGTCTCGTCGACCGGCGCGCTCGTCTCTTCCCCACTGCCACCGCCGCCACCGCCACCGCCGCTGCCCAGCAGGGACGCGAAGCCCAGGGCGCAGGCCAGCGCCAATGTCGTCGGCCGCCAGCCGACCCGAACCCTCGAACACCCCGCCGACGCCTTCGTCTTCATGCTGCACTGCCTTCGACTGCCGCTGCTGCGGCCGGAGGATAGGGAAAGGCGCGCCCGGCGCTCCATCCGCATCACCCCTCGGTTGCGGGGGCAGGGTGCACGGAAAGCCGGCCGACTTCGCCTTTGCCACAATGCCCGCACGATGAGCCCCCACAGCCCCGCCACGCCGCTGCCGACGCGCACCGTCGGCCCCTTCCAGGTGTCCTGCATCGGCCTCGGCTGCATGAACCTGAGCCACGCCTACGGCACGCCGCCTTCGGCCGACGTCGGCGAGCGCCTGCTGCTCGCCGCGCTGGAGGCCGGCGTCACGCTGTTCGACACCGCGGCGCTCTACGGCTTCGGCGCCAACGAGACGCTGGTCGGCCGCGTGCTGAAGCCGCACCGCTCGAAGATCGTGCTCGCCAGCAAGGGCGGCATGGCCGGCGTGACGTTCCCCGACGGCGTCAAGCGCGTCATCGACGGCCGCCCGGAGGCCGTTCGCCGCAACTGCGAAGACAGCCTGAAGCGCCTGCAGACCGAGGTCATCGATCTCTACTACCTGCACCGCTGGGACAAGAAGGTGCCCATCGAGGACAGCGTGGGCGCCTGTGCCGACCTGGTGCGCGAAGGCAAGATCCGCGCGGTGGGGCTGTCGGAGGTGTCGGCCGCTACGCTGCGCCGCGCCCATGCCGTGCACCCCATCGCCGCGGTGCAGAGCGAATACTCGCTGTGGACGCGCAACCCCGAGATCGCCGTGCTCGACGCCTGCCGCGAGCTCGGCGCCGCCTTCGTCGCCTTCAGTCCTGTGGCGCGCGCCTACCTCACCGGCACGCTGCGCGACGTGTCCACGCTCGACGCGAAGGACATCCGCCGCACGATGCCGCGCTTCGACCCCGCGCCCTACGCCGCCAACCTGAAGTTGCTGCCGGCCTACGAGTCGATCGCGAAGGAAGCCGGCTGCACGCCGGCGCAGTTCGCCATTGCCTGGCTGCTGCACAAGGCGCCGCACATCGTGCCCATCCCTGGCACCGCGAACCTGGCGCACCTGCACGAAGACCTGGGCGCCGCGCGCGTGAAGCTCACGCCGGAGATCGTGGCGCTGGCCGAGGCGCTGATCAACCAGCGCACGGTGCACGGCGCGCGCTACAGCGCGCAGAGCGCTTCGGAGGTCGACACCGAGGAGTTCACGCCGGCGGCGTGACCGCGCGCCGGCGCCGCGGCGCCGGCTTGAAGTCGGCGAAGAAGTCGAACAGCTGCTGCGCCGCCGGCGCCAGCGTGCGGCCGCGCCGGCGGATCAGTCCGACGCGACGCGTGACCACCGGTGCTTCGAGCGCGACGCTCACCAGGATCGGGTGGTCCGGCCCCGGCATCGCGAGCGAAGGCACCGCCGCCACGCCCAGCCCCGCCTCCACCAGGCCCAGCAGCGTGGTCACGTGCTGCGCCTCGTACACGGCCTGCGGGCGCAACGCCTCGCCGGCGAGCGCCTGGTCCAGGATCAGCCGATTGCCCGAGCCCTTGCCGACCGTGATGAAGTCGTGCGCCGCGAGATCAGCCCACGCGACGCGCCGCTTCTTCGCCAGCACGTGGTCACGCCGGCAGGCGAGCACGAAGCGCTCCTCGGTGAGCGGCTGGAACTCGATCTCGGGCTCCTGCGCGCCGATGAAGTTGAGCCCGAAGTCGGCGGCGCCGCCGGCCACCGCGGCCAGCACGTCGTTGGCGCCGGCGTCGAGCACGCGCACGCGGATCTTCGGGAAGCGCTCGCGGTAGCGGCGGATCACCTGCGTGAGGTAGTAGTACACGGTGGATGGCACGCAGGCCACCGTCACCTCGCCCAGCCGCGACGGCGCGATGCCGCGCAGGCCGAGCAGCGTGCCGTCCAGGTCGTCGAGCAGTTCGACCACCTTGCGCGCGAAGTCGCGGCCCACCGCGGTGAGCTCGACGCGGCGCGTGGTGCGTTCCAGCAGGCGCACGCCGAGCGCCTGTTCGAGCTTGTCGATGCGGCGGCTGAAGGCCGGCTGCGAGAGGTGCACGGTCTCGGCGGCGCGGCGGAAGTTGCCGAGCTCGGCCACCGCGCGGAAGGCCTGCAGGTCGTTGAGATCGAAGCCGATGGCCATGCGCGCCGCCTTCGTTGGATGCCCGGATTGATGCCGATTGTGGATCAATCGATGACAACTATCGAATTCCGCTGCATCGATGCGCGACCTATCGTGCCGCCATGGCCTCGCTCACCGTCCCCTGCGTCCTCATGCGTGCCGGCACCTCGCGCGGGCCGTTCTTCCTGCGCGACTGGCTGCCCGCCGACGACGCGGCGCGCGACCAGGCACTGATCGGCGCCATCGGCGCCTCCGACCTGCTGCAGGTCGACGGCGTGGGCGGCGGCAGCACCCTCACCAGCAAGGTCGCCATCGTCTCGCGCTCCGCGCAGCCCGACTGCGACGTCGACTACCTCTTCGCGCAGGTCGGCGTGGGCCAGACCTCGGTCGACACGCGGCCCAACTGCGGCAACATGCTCTCGGGCGTGGCGCCGTTCGCCATCGAGCAGGGCCTCGTCGCGCCGCGCGGCGACGAGACCACGGTGCGCGTTTTCAACGTCAACACGCGCTCGCGCATCGACGTCACCGTGCTCACGCCGGGCGGCCGCGTGCGCTACGACGGCAGCACGTCGATCGACGGCGTGGCCGGCACGGCGGCGCCGATCCGCCTGAACTTCCTCGACGCCTGGGGCTCGGTCACCGGCTCGGTGTTCCCGACCGGGCAGCGCATTGACACGATCGACGGCGTCGAGGCCACCTGCATCGACGCCGCGATGCCGCTGATGGTGCTGCGCGCGCGCGACCTCGGCCTGAGCGGTCGCGAATCGCCGGCCGAACTGGATGCCGATGCGCGGCTGCTGGCGCGCATCGAGTCGCTGCGCGTCGCCGCCGGTGCGCTGATGGGCCTGGGCGACGTGTCGAGCAGCGTGATCCCGAAGCCGGTGCTCGTGAGCGCGGGCGACGACGGCCGCAGCGTCACCTCGCGCTACTTCACGCCGCGACGCTGCCATGCGTCGCACGCCGTCACCGGCGCCATCGGCGTGGCGACCGCGTTCGCGCTGCCCGGCACGGTGGCCAGCGAATTCGCATCGGCGCCGGGCGCCGGCGTGCACGAGATCGCCGTGCTGCACCCGCAGGGCCGCATCGCCGTGGAAGTGGCGCTCGAAGGCGAGGGCGCCGGCCTGCGCGTGCAACGCGCGGCGCTCGTGCGCACGGCGCGAAAGATCCTGCAGGGCGAGCTCTGCATCCCCGACTACGTGTTCTCGAAACCCCCCGAAGGAGACAAGCCCGTGAAGACACTCATCGCCGCCGTGGCGCTCGCCGCGGCCGTGCCGCTGGCCCATGCGCAGGCCTTCCCCAGCAAGACCATCACGATCGTCGTGCCCACCGCGGCCGGCGGCGGCAACGACGCGATGGCGCGCACCATCGCGCAGAAGCTCGGGCCGCTGCTCGGGCAGACGATCATCATCGACAACCGCGCCGGCGCCAACGGCTCGATCGCCAGCGAGTACGTGATGCGCGCGCCGGCCGACGGCCACACGCTGATGCTGGGCTACATCGCCACGCACTCGATGAACCCGGCGCTGCAGAAGCTGCGCTACGACCCGGTCGCCGACTTCGAGCCGGTGGGCCTGGTCGGGTACTCGCCGACGCTGATGGTGGCCAACGCCAGCGTGCCGGTGAAGGACGTGAAGGACCTCGTCGCGCAGCTGAAGGCCAAGCCCGACAAGTACACCTACGGGTCGGCCGGCAACGGCACGGCGCCGCACTTCGCCGCCGAGCTCTTCAAGCTGAACGCCGGCGTCGTGATGCTGGGCGTGCCCTACAAGGGCTCGGCGCCAGCGGTGAGCGACACCATCGGCGGCCAGGTGCAGTTCATGTTCCCCAGCCTCTTCACGGCGATGCCGCACGTGAAGAGCGGCAAGCTGAAGGCGCTGGCGGTGGCCGGCCCGAAGCGCAGCCCGCTGCTGCCCGACGTGCCGACGCTGAAGGAGGCCGGCGTCGACGGCGTCGACGTGCAGCAGTGGTACGCCTTCTTCGCCCCGGCGAAGACGCCCAAGGCCGTGATCGACAAGCTCAACAAGGCGCTCAACCAGGTGCTCAACGACAAGGAGATCGTCAAGCGCATCGAGGACCATGGCGCCGACGTCGAGACCAGCACGCCCGAACAGCTGGGCGCGCTCGTGAAGAGCGAGCTCGCCAAGTGGAAGGGCGTCGTCCAGAAGGCCCGGCTGACCGCCGACTGAGCCGCCGCGCCCGCCACGACGAACGTCCCCACGACAACACCAGGAGACCCGATGATCCGCACCCTCGCCCTCGGCGCCGCCGCGCTGGCCGCCGCCCCTGCCTTCGCCCAGAGCTCCGTCTCGATCACCGGCATCGCCGATGCCGCCGCGCGCCAGGTGAGCAACACCGGCCTCGGCTCGATCAAGTCGCTCGTCAGCGGCTCGAACTCGACCAGCCGCCTCGTCTTCCGCGGCACCGAAGACCTGGGCGGCGGCCTCACGGCCAGCTTCCACCTCGAGCACGGCATCGCGCTCGACACCGGGCTGCCCACCGGCGGCTTCTGGGATCGCCGCTCGACGGTGAGCGTGGCGCATCGCAACGCCGGCGAGTTGCGCCTCGGGCGCGACTTCGTGCCGAGCTACACCGGCTGGAGCCGCTTCGACCCCTTCAGCTACGTCGGCGTGGCGGGCAGCAACAACCTCGTCTCGGCCACGCCGAACGGTCCCATCCGCAGCGCCTTCGGCTCGAACCCGAACACCACCGTGCGTGCCAGCAACGCGGTGCAATACCTGCTGCCCTCCGGCCTGGCCGGGGTCGAGGGCGGCGTGCTGGTGGCCGCCAGCGAAGGCGGCACGGCGGCGAACGGCCAGCACAAGACGATCGGCGCGCGCATCGGCTGGGCCGGCGCCGGGGCGGTCGTGTCGCTGGCCACGACAACGACCGAGAACAACCTGACCTCGACCGGCAAGTTCAAGGACACCGCCGTCGGCGCCAGCTACGCGTTCGAGTTCCTGCGCCTGTCCGCCGCCTGGCGCCGGTTCGAGCAGGCCGGCAGCGAGCAGACGAACACGCTGCTGGCGTTCTCGGTGCCGCTGGGCGTGCACGAGATCAAGGGCTCCTTCGTGCGCGCGGCATTCGGCGGCAGCGTCGGGGCGACCGCGCTCGACGCCAACGGCGTCGACCAGGTCGGCCTCGGCTACGTCTACAACCTCTCCAAGCGCAGCGCGCTGTACGCCAGCTACGCGCGCCTCGCGAACGACGGCGCGGTCGCGTCCACCATTCCCGGCGGCCCGGCCGGCATGGCGGCCGGCGGCACCTCGACCGGCTTCGAGGCCGGCATCCGTCACAGCTTCTAGTCCCCGGCAGAATCACGCCCGTGCAAGACCTCACCACCTGGATCGGCCGCAGCGAGACGCGGCAGGACACCTTCACCGCCACGCCGGCGGCGGCGCTCGCGGCCACGCTCGACCACGCCGAGACACCGTGGGCCGCCGGCACGCCGCTGCCGCCGCTGTGGCACTGGCTGTACTTCCTGCCGCTGCACCGTCAGAGCGAGATCGGGCCCGACGGCCACGCGAAGCGCGGCGGCTTCCTGCCGCCGGTGCCACTGCCGCGGCGCATGTGGGCGGGCAGCCAGTTCGAGTTCCGCGCGCCGCTGCGCATCGGCGACGCGGTCGAGCGCACGTCCACCATCGCCGACGTCACGGTGAAGGAAGGGCGCAGCGGCCAGCTCGTCTTCGTGAAGGTGCGGCACGACCTGCGCGCCAACGGCGCGGCCGATCCGGCGCTGGTGGAGTTCCACGACATCGTCTACCGCGCTAACCGACAGCCGGGCGACGTGGAGCCGGCGCCGGTGGCCGCGCCCGCCGGCGCCGCCTGGCAGCGCGAGGTGCAGCCCGACGACGTGCTGCTCTTCCGCTACAGCGCGCTCACCTTCAACGGCCACCGCATCCACTACGACCGCCGCTACGTGACCGAGGTCGAGGGCTATCCCGGCCTCGTCGTCCACGGCCCGCTGATCGCCACGCTGCTGATGGACCTGCTGCGCCGCCAGGCGCCGCAGGCCGAGGTCGCCGCATTCCGCTTCAAGGCCGTGCGGCCCACCTTTGACGGCCCGCCGCTGCGCGTGAACGGCCAGCCCGAGGCCGACGGCAAGACTGTCCGGCTCTGGGCCCAGGACCACGAGGGCTGGCTGACGATGGACGCCGTCGCCACGCTGCGCTGAAGGGGCCGCCGTGCAACCGCTGAAGGGCGTCACCGTGGTCACGCTGGAACACGCCATTGCGGCGCCGTTCTGCACCCGCCAGCTCGCCGACCTGGGCGCGCGCGTCATCAAGATCGAACGCCCCGGCGTCGGCGACTTCGCGCGCGGCTACGACCAGCGCGTGCGCGGCCTCGCCTCGCACTTCGTCTGGACCAACCGCAGCAAGGAGAGCCTCACGCTCGACGTCAAGCACCCGCGCGCGGCGGCGCTGCTGACGCAGCTGATCGTCGACAAGGCCGACGTCGTGGTGCAGAACCTCGCGCCCGGCGCCGCGGCGCGGCTGGGCGTGAGCTTCGAGGCGCTGAAGGGCCGGCGGCCTGACCTCATCGTCTGCGATATCTCCGGCTACGGCGACGACCCCGCCGCGCCCGGGCCGTACCGCGACAAGAAGGCCTACGACCTGCTGATCCAGAGCGAGTCGGGCTTTGTGTCGATCACCGGCACGCCCGACGAGCCCAGCAAGGCCGGCAACTCGATCGCCGACATCGCCGCCGGCATGTACGCCTACAGCAACATCCTCGCCGCCGTGCTGCAGCGGCGCATTGACGGCCAGGGTCGGCGCATCGACCTCAGCATGCTGGAGGCGATGGGCGAGTGGATGGGCTACCCGCTGTACTACGCCTTCGAAGGCGCGGCGCCCCCGCCGCGCGCCGGCGCGGCGCACGCCACCATCTACCCGTACGGCCCGTTCCCCACCGGCGACGGCAAGACCGTGATGCTGGGCCTGCAGAACGAGCGCGAATGGGCGCAGTTCTGCGACAAGGTGCTGCTGCAGCCCGCGCTCGCCACCGACCCGCGCTTCGCCGGCAACGCGAAGCGCGTCGCCGCGCGCGAGGCGCTGCGCTCGATCATCGTCGACGCCTTCGCCGCGCTCACGGCCGAGCAGGTCACGCAGCGGCTCGAGGCGGCGCAGATCGCCAACGCCGAGCTGCGCGACATGGCCGGCCTGTGGCAGCACGAGCAGTTGAAGGCGCGCGGCCGCTGGCGCACGGTGGGCACGCCCGCCGGCCCGGTGCCCACGCTGCTGCCGCCGGGCAGCTGGGACGACGGCGACCCGCGCCTGGACCCCGTGCCCGCGCTCGGCGCGCACACCGACGCCATCCTTGCCGAACTGGGCGTTGCCGCCGACGAGATCACGTCGCTGCGCGCCGAGCAGGCCATCTGAAACCCGCCGCAGGACCCACCATGGCCGCCAGCATCATCGACAGCCGCATCTTCCAGGGCATCTTCACGAGCGACGCGATGCGCCACGTGTGGAGCGACGAGAACCGCACCGCGAAGTACATCGAGATCGAGCGCGCGCTCGCCATCGTGCAGGCGCGGCTGGGGCTGATCCCGCAGGAGGCGGCCGACGAGATCGTCAGCCACTGCCACCTCGAGCAGATCGACATGGACCGGCTGCGCCAGCAGACCGAGCGCATCGGCTACCCCATCCTGGGCGTCGTCACGCAGCTCAACCAGCTGTGCCGCGACAAGCTGGGCGAGTACGTGCACTGGGGCGCGACGACGCAGGACATCACGGACACCGCCACCGTGCTGCAGATCCGCGAGGCGCTGGCGCTGGTGGAGGCCGACCTCGCCACGCTGGCCACCGCGCTCGCGAAGCTGGCGCGCGAGTACCGGCTCACGCCCGTCATCGGCCGCAGCAACCTGCAGCAGGCGATTCCCGTGACCTTCGGCTACAAGATGGCGGGCCTGCTGAGCGCCGTGCAGCGCCACCAGGAACGGCTGCAGCAGCTGAAGGCGCGCGTGCTGGTGGGCGAATTCGCCGGCGCCGCCGGCACGCTGGCCAGCCTGGAGACGGGCGCGATGGAAACGCAGGCCGGCCTGTGCGCCGAACTGGGCCTGCAGCAGCCGGTGATCGCGTGGCACACCATCCGCGACAACATCGCCGAGTGCGGCGCGTTCCTCGGCCTCGTCGGCGGCACGCTGGGCAAGCTCAGCATGGACGTCAAGCTGATGATGCAGACCGAGGTGGCCGAGGTCTTCGAGCCCTACCACCACGGCCGCGGCAGCAGCAGCACGATGCCGCAGAAGCGCAACCCGATCGCCAGCTGCTACATCCACGCCGCCGTCAGCGTCGTGCGACAGCATGCCGCCGCGCTGATGGACGCGATGGTGGCCGACCACGAGCGCAGCACCGGCCCGTGGGAGATCGAATGGATCGTGCTGCCCGAGGCCTTCTGCCTGATGGCCGGCGCGCTGAAGCAGGCCATTGCGGTGGTGCAGGGCCTGGAGGTCGACCCGGCCGCGATGCGGCGCAACATCGACATGACCGGCGGCCTCGTGATGAGCGAGGCGGTGATGATGGGCCTGGGCCGGTACATCGGCCGCGAATACGCGCACGACCTGGTCTACGACCTGTGCCGCGAGTCGCTGGCGACGAAGCGCCCGCTGCTCGACCTGCTGTGCGAACACGCCGAGATCGCGAAGCACGTCGACCGCGCGGCGCTGGAGCGCATGCTCGACCCCTCGAACTACCTGGGCCAGAGCGGCGTGATGGTCGATCGGGTGTTGGCCCGGATGGCGAACTGAGCGCCGGCCGATAGAGTCTTGCGCCAACCCCGGAGACCGCCATGACCCTCACCCGCCGCAGCGCGCTGGCCGCCGCTGCCCTCACCGTGCCGGCGCTGGCGCGTGCCCAGGGCGGCTGGCCGAAGCAGTCGGTGCGCTTCGTCGTGCCCTTCGCGCCGGGCGGCACGAGCGAGATCGTCGCCCGCACGATCGCCAACGAACTGTCCAAGCAGCTCGGCCAGACCGTCTACGTCGAGAACAAGGGCGGCGGCGCCGGCCTGCCGGCGATGCAGGACGTGGCCAAGGCCGTGCCCGACGGCCACACCATCATCCTCGGCCACGTGGGCTCGCTGGCGGTGAACCCGTACATCTTCCCGAACCAGCCCTACGACGTGAACAAGGACTTCGTTCCCGTCACGCTGCTGGCGAAGGTGCCCAACCTCTTCGTCATCCACCCCGACGTGCCGGCGAACAACTTCAAGGAGTTCGTCGCCTATGCGAAGCGGAACCCGGGCAAGCTGAACTACGGCTCGGCCGGCAACGCGAGCGCCGGCCACCTGGCGATGGAGTACCTGAAGCTCGTGACGGGCATGTTCATCACCCACATCCCGTACCGCGGCACCGGCCCGCAGCTGACCGACCTGCTGGCCGGCCGCACGCAGGCCAGCAGCGCCGGCCTGCCGGCGCTGCTGCCGCACATCAAGAGCGGCAAGCTGAAGGCCATCGCGGTCGGCACGCCGCAGCGCCTGCCCGCGCTGCCCGACGTGCCCACCGTCGCCGAGATGGGTTTCAAGGACTTCGAGACCTCGCAGTGGTACGGCATCCTGGCGCCCGCCGGCACGCCGCGCGACATCGTCAAGCGGCTGCAGGAAGAGTCATTGAAGGCGCTGAAGAGCAACAGCGTCACCGAGCGCTTCGCGAGCGACAGCGCGGTCGGCGGCGGTGGCCCGCCGGAGGAATTCGCGGCCTTCATCGCGCAGCAGCAGAAGGTGTGGAAGGAAATCGTCAGCCGCGCCGGCATCAAGCCCGACTGACCCCCGGCGTGGCGCGCGGCGCCCGCGGTTTAGCATCGCCCGCATGACGACCGCCCGCTGTTCCCGCCGCCGTGACGCGCTGATCGTGCTGGGCGCCGCCATGTTCGGTGGCGCGGCACGCTCGCAGGCGCGCTTCCCCGACAAGCCGATCTCGCTGCTGGTGCCGTTCGCGCCCGGCGGCATCGCCGACATCACCGCGCGCGCGGTCGCCGAGGCGATGGCGAAGTCGCTCGGCCAACCGGTGGTGGTGGAGAACAAGCCCAGCGCCGGCAGCATCGTCGCCAGCCAGGCGGTGGCCACGGCCCGGCCGGACGGCCACACGCTGCTGCTGCTGAGCAACGGCAACGCGGTCAGCGTGGGCCTCTTCAAGAAGCTGCCCTACGACCCGGTGAAGGACTTCGCGCCGGTGAGCCTGATCGGCAGCTTCGACATCGGCCTCTTCGTGCCGGCGAACTCGCGCTTCGGCACGCTGAAGGACGCGGTGGCGTTCGCGAAGGCGAACCCGGGCAAGCTCACCGTCGGCACCATCGCGGTCGGCAGCACGCAGCACCTGGCGGCCAAGCTGTTCGAGACGGTGGCCGGCGTCGACACCCTCGTCGTGCCGTACAAGGGCAGCCCGGCAGTGCTGACGGCGCTGCGCACGGGCGAGATCGACCTCGCGTTCGAGATCGTCGGCCCGATGCTGCCGCAGGTGGCGGCCGGCGTGGTGCGCGCGCTCGCCGTCTCGTCCGGCCAGCGCAACCCGGCGCTGGCGGAGGTGCCCACGGTGCAGCAGGCGGGCATCGCCGGCTACGACGTGGCGAGCTGGAACGCCATTGCCGCGCCCGCCGGCACGCCGCCGGTGGTGGTCGAACGCCTGAACCGCGCGGTGCGCGACGCGGTGGCCGCGCCCGCGGTGGCCGAGCGCCTGGGCAAGGCCGGCATGCGGCTGCAGGCCGGCACGCCGGCAGAACTGCAGACGCTGCTGGTCGCCGAGATCCGGCGCTGGGGCGAGGTCATCCGCGCGGCGAAGATCGAACCCGAGTGACCGGGCGCACACCCTAATCGCGCACGCGCTTGCGGCGTCGCAATGCCGGCGCCGGGCGGCCCCGTAGCCTGACGCGACGGAGGTGCCGAACATGTCGAACCTGCAACGCACGCGCCCGGCCTGGGGTCGCGGGTGGGCCGCGCTGGCCTGTGCACTGGTGGCCGCCTGCGGCGGTGGCGGTTCGGACGACCCGCGCGAAGGCGACGCGAAGTTCAGCATCGGCGGCAGCGTCAGCGGCCTGCTCGGCCAGGGGCTGGTGCTGCGGCTGAACGGCACGCACGATCTCGCGGTCGCCGCCGACGGGCCCTTCGTGTTCGGCCCCACCGTCTACGAAGGCGATGGCTACGAGGTGCGCGTGCAGACGCAGCCGACCGCGCCGGCGCAGTTCTGCGATGTCAGCCGCGGCAGCGGCAACGCGAGCGCCGACGTGCGCGACATCGTCGTCAACTGCACCGCGGTGCAGGCGCTCTACCCGCAGCACGGTGGGGCGTGGAACGCGTGGGTGCTGAACGACGGCGCGTCCGCGCTCACGGCCTCCGATCGCGCCTGCACCGTCGAGGCCGGCCGCGCGCACTGGAACAACTGCCTGCACGCCGGCGAGTTGCGGCGCTGGGACTCGCAGCGCGTGATCGCCTGCGACGGGCTGCAGGTGAGCGATGCGCTCGACGCCTTCGACTGGGTCTGCACGAGCGGGCTCGACGGCCACGCGGTCTTCACGTCGCTCGGCCTCAAGCGCGGGCGCCGGCTGTCCGACCTGATCGACTTCGACGCGCGCAGCTGGCGGCCGAACCGGATCGTCGTGCGTGGCACGCAGGACTTCGACAGCCCGCAGGACCGCTGGTGGAGCAACCCCATCGTCGAGAACAACGCCGGCGGGCCGACCGACGCGAGCGCCGTCACGATCGTCACCGCCGACACGCAGGCCGCGTACGGCGCCGCCGGTGCGCTCGTGGTCCGGCCTGGGCGCGTGCTGCGCGCGCCCGCGGGGGCGGTGGCGGTCGAGGGCCGGATCGTCGGCCTCGGCTTCTGGCTCGAAGGCGAGATCGACGCGCGCGGCGCGCCCAGCGGCGTGCGGCTGCAGGGCTACACGGCGTCCGTGCTGCGCGGCGTGCACGTGCACGGCGCCGACGACGCCGGCATCGCGCTGTCGCAGGTCGACGGCTTCTCCGCATCGAACGGCCTGCACGTGCAGGAGGTGCGCGCCGACCACAACGGCGGCGCCGGCGTGCAGGCGCTGGGCGGGCACCTGATGATCGGCGTGCGCGCCTACGGCAACGGCGGCAGCGGGGTGCGCGCCGAAGGCCGCCTCGTCGACGTCGTCGCCGCGCACAACGGCAACTACGGCATCGAGCTGGCAGGGGTCAACGACGTGCTGATCGACGCCACCGCGATCGGCAACGCCAACGCCGGCATCCTGCTGGGCAGCCGCAACCAAGGGCGCGGCACGCTGGCGACCGGTCTGGTCGCGGTCGACAACGGCCATGCCGGGGTCGAGATCGCGGCCACGGCAGCGGGCAGCACGGTCGGCGACCTCGCGTCGGCGGCCAACGGTGGTGCGGGCCTGCGGGTGCTGGCCGGGCAGGTACGACTGACCGGCACCGTGCGCCTCGGCGGGCCCGGCGACTGCGCCGGCGTGATCGCCGGCTGCGTGCCGGCGGCCGGATCGGACGCGGTCTTCACGTTCACGAACGCCATCGGGCGCGCCTTCATCGGCAAGCTCGAAACCGACGACGCCGTGAACGCCAGCGACACCGCGGGCGCCGCGGCGTCTTCCGCCATCGCCGACTGGGCGCACTTCGAGCTCGACCTGCGCGGCTGGGGCCCGGACGGCGGCCTCTTCCCCGCCGTCGACCAGCGCGGCCCCTGCGCAGCCGGCGGCGACTGCCGCATCTGGGACTGGAGCCTGCGCGCCGACGACGGCCTGCTGCGCGCGGTACTGGCCGAGCCGGGCGGCGACGATGCCCTCGACCACGCCTGGGTCGCCGCCGATGCCGCGGCCTGCGGTGTGATCCGCGGCGCGGTCTGGGCCGATGGCGCGTCGACCTGTGTCTCGCGCGTGCTGCGGCATGCGGTGCAGGCGGCGGCCGGGGCGCTGGGCAACGGCCTGTGCGAGGCCGGCGACACCTGCCTGCACACGCCCGACCTCGGTGCCTACCAGGGCCATGGCGCGCTGGAGGTCGTCGCCGGCCCGACCGTGGGGGCGGTGCCCGGCGTGACGTTGCTGCGCCACGCCGCCAACGGGCGTTGAGCGGCGGCGACGTTCAGAATCGCGTCATGACCCCGCTGCTGCTGCTGCCCGGCCTGTTGTGCGACGCCGCCGTCTGGGCGCCGCAGATGGCGGCGCTCGGCCGCAGCGCCACGGTGGTGGCCTACGGCGACGCGAACTCGCTCACCGCAATGGCGCAGCACGCGCTGGCGGTGGCGCCGCCCGGGCGCTTTGCGCTGGCGGGGCATTCGATGGGCGGGCGCATCGCGTTCGAGGTGCTGCGGCTGGCGCCGGAACGCGTCGAGCGCCTGGCGCTGCTGGACACCGGCTGCCACCCGCTGGCGGCGGGCGAGGCCGGCGAGGCGGAACGTGCCGGCCGCCTGAAGCTGCTGGCGCTGGCGCGCCGCGACGGCATGCGCGCGATGGCCGCCGAATGGGCGCGCGGCATGGTGCACCCGTCGCGCGTCGGCGGGCCGGTGTTCGAGGCCGTGCTGGACATGTTCGAGCGCCGCACGCCGGCGGTCTTCGAGGCGCAGATCCAGGCCCTGCTCGCGCGGCCCGACGCCGCGCCGCAACTGTCGGCGATCGCCTGCCCGACGCTGCTGCTCACCGGCGAGCACGACGCCTGGAGCCCGCCGGCCGCGCACCGCGCCATGCACGAGGCGATCGCCGGCTCGCGGCTGGTGGTGGTGCCCGGTTGCGGCCACATGAGCACGCTGGAAGCGCCGGCGGCCGTGACGGCCGCGTTCGCGGGCTGGCTGGGCGCCTGAGCCGCTTGCGGGAGAATCCCGCCCCTTGAAACCGGAGCGGCCGACCCCACCGTGGAGTCGGCTTTCGACTTTCCCCACCGACTTCCCATGGACAAGAAAACACTCTCCTTCCAGGCCGAGGTCAAGCAGATCCTGCACCTCGTCACGCACTCGCTGTACTCCAACAAGGAGATCTTCC
This sequence comes from Pseudomonadota bacterium, assembly GCA_963204815.1. Lineage (GTDB taxonomy): Bacteria > Pseudomonadota > Gammaproteobacteria > Burkholderiales > Burkholderiaceae_C > Rubrivivax. The sequence continues at coordinate 15,784 of CAUJHQ010000178.1, forward strand.
TGCGCGAGCTGGTCTCCAACGCGTCGGACGCCTGCGACAAGCTGCGCTTCGAGGCGCTGGACGACGCCACCCTGTACGAGGACCAGCCGAACCTCGAAGTGCGCGTCAGCTACGACACCGAGAAGAAGACCATCACGATCCGCGACAACGGCATCGGCATGAGCGCCGAGGAAGCCGTGGCCCACCTGGGCACCATCGCCAAGAGCGGCACACGCGAGTTCATGAGCAAGCTCGAAGGCGACCAGAAGAAGGACGCCAACCTGATCGGCCAGTTCGGTGTCGGCTTCTACTCGGGCTTCATCGTCGCCGACCGCATCACGGTGGAATCGCGCCGCGCCGGCCTGAAGCCGGAAGACGGGGTGCGCTGGAGCAGCGAGGGGACCGGCGACTTCGAGGTCGAGACGATCACGCGCCCCGAACGCGGCACCGACGTCATCCTGCACCTGCGCGACGGCGAGGAGGAGTTCCTCGCGCACTGGAAGCTGAAGTCCATCGTCGGCAAGTACAGCGACCACATCTCGCTGCCCATCCTGATGCACAAGCAGCAGTGGGACGAGGAGAAGAAGGAACAGGTCACCACCGCCGAGTGGGAGACCGTGAACAAGGCGGCGGCGCTGTGGACGCGCAGCAAGAGCGACATCACCGACGCCCAGTACCAGGAGTTCTACAAGCAGATCAGCTACGACCAGGACGCGCCGCTGGCCTACACGCACAACCGCGTCGAAGGCCGCAGCGAGTACACGCAGCTGCTGTACGTGCCGGCGAAGGCGCCGTTCGACCTGTGGAACCGCGACAAGCGCGGCGGCGTCAAGCTCTACGTGAAGCGCGTCTTCATCATGGACGACGCCGAGGCGCTGATGCCGGTGTACCTGCGCTTCGTGAAGGGCGTGATCGACAGCGCCGACCTGCCGCTCAACGTGAGCCGCGAACTGCTGCAGGAAAGCCGCGACGTGAAGGCGATCCGCGAAGGCAGCACCAAGCGCGTGCTGAGCATGCTGGAAGACGTGGCCGAGAACCAGAAGGACAAGTACGCCGAGTTCTGGAAGCAGTTCGGCGCCGTGCTAAAGGAAGGCGTCGGCGAGGACTTCCAGAACCAGGAGCGGCTGGCCAAGCTGTTCCGCTTCGCTTCGACGCACGCCGACGAAGGCGTTTCGTTCGCCGACTACGTGGGCCGCATGAAGGAAGGCCAGGAGGCGATCTACGTCATCGCCGCCGACTCGCTGGTCGCCGCGAAGTCGAGCCCGCAGCTGGAGATCTTCCGCAAGAAGGGCATCGAGGTGCTGCTGCTCGTCGACCGCGTCGACGAGTGGATGCTGTCGCACCTGTACGAGTTCGACGGTCACCCGATCCAGAGCGTGGCCAAGGGCGGCGTCGACCTGTCCAAGCTGCAGGACGAGGAAGAGAAGAAGGCCGCCGAGGAAGCCGCGACCGCCTTCAAGCCGGTGCTCGACCGCCTGAAGGAA
>CAUJHQ010000179.1 GCA_963204815.1 Pseudomonadota bacterium
CGCGAGCGCCCGGGGTGCCCCACTGCGCTCATGTCCCCCGCGTCGGGCTGCGCCCGCCGCTCCTCCTTTACTTCGCTCCGTGGGGCACCCCGTGCACTCGCTCCGGCACCGCTGGTGGCGTGCGACCTGCGGGCACGCCACATGGGTGCCGGGCCGAGGACGCCGGGTGCCGGGTGGAGCGAAGTAAAGGAGGAGCGCTGGGCGCAGCCCAGCGCGGGGGACATGAGCGGAGCCCGGCACCCGGCGGCCTCGGCCATCGCGCCAATCCGAGCACGCGAGTGACCGCCATGTGCCGACAACCGCCCTCATGCCAGCATCTCCCGCGCATCGCTGATCCGCCCCCGCAGCGCCGAGGCGGCCACGGTGTACGGCGAGCCCAGGTACACCTGGGCATCGGCGGCGCCCATGCGGCCGCGGAAATTGCGGGCGGTCGACGAGATCACGGTGCTGCCGGCCGGGATGACCCCGCCGTAGCCGGCGCAGGCGCCGCAGGCGCTGGGCAGCAGCGTGGCGCCGGCTTCGGTCAGCATGCGCAGCACGCCTTCGCGTTCGGCGATCTCGCGGTCGCGCACGCTCGCCGGGGCCACCAGCAACTGCACGCCCGGCGCCACCTTGTAGCCGGCGAGCACGCGCGCGGCGGCGCGCAGGTCTTCGAGCTTGGCGCCGGTGCAGGCGCCGATGTAGGCCACGTTCACCGGCGTCGGCTCCAGGTCGTCGACCGGCCGCACGTTGGCAGGGCTGTGCGGCAGCGCCACCTGCGGCGCCAGGCCCGAGGCGTCGAACGAGTGGCGCACGCCCGGCGCGTCCTCGTCGCTGTGCCAGCGCGCGAGGCCGAGTTCGTCGATGTCGACGCTTCGTTCCTCCAGCCACTGTCGCGTGGTCTGGTCCGGCGCCACCAGGCCGACCTGCGCGCCGAGCTCGGCGCTCATGTTGGCGAGCGTCATGCGCTCGGCCATCGACAGCGCCGTCACCGCTTCGCCGCAGAACTCCACCGCCTGGTAGCTGCCGTCGGGGCCGCCGTTCATGCCGAAGCGGCCCAGCATCGCGAGCAGCATGTCCTTCGCGCTGACGCCCGCGGTGAGGCGGCCCATCCAGCGCATGAAGATGGTCTGCGGCACCTTCAGCCAGATCTCGCCCGTGACCACCACGCCCAGCATCTCGGTCGCGCCGATGCCGAACATGTAGCTGCCGAAGGCGCCGCCGGTGGGCGAATGCGAATCGCCGCCGACGCAGAACATGCCCGGCCGGATGTGCCCGTGCTGCGGGACCACCACGTGGCAGATGCCCTGGCTGTCGTACACGAAGGGCAGGGCCTCGGCCTTCGCCCAGTCGCGCGCGATGCGCACGATGCGGCGCGACTCGTCGTCGGCCTCGGGCACGTAGTGGTCGATCACGAGCACCACCTTGCGCTTGTCCCAGATCTGCGCGCCCAGCTCGGCCAGCATCGGCTTGAGCCTTCGCGGGCCGCTCGAGTCGTGGAACATCGCCAGGTCGACCTGGCAGGTGACGATTTCGCCCGGCAGCACGCTTTCGCGCCCGGCGGCGCGGGCGACCAGCTTCTGCGCGAGCGTCATCGCGGCCATCGCGTCACTCCGGCGCGGCGCCGCTGCGGCGCACCAGCGGGGCCCAGCGCTTGACGTCGGCAGCGACGAAGCGGGCGAACTCGTCCGGGCTCGACGCCACGGCCTCGGCGGCGTCCTGCTCCAGCCGCTTGCGGATGCTCTCGCTGCGCATCGCGGCGCGTGCGGCGTCACTGATCTTCTGCACCAGGTCGGGCGCCATCTTCGCCGGCCCGAAGAGGCCGAACCAGGCGCGTGACTCGAAGCCCGGCAGCGCCTCGGACACCGCCGGCACGTCGGCGAACTGCGGCAACCGCTTCGGGCTCGTCACGCCCAGCGCCTTCAGCTTGCCGGCCTGGATCAGCGCGCGCGTGTTGACCACGGGCGCGAACATCAGCGGCACGTTGCCCGCCACCACGTCGGCCACCGCCGGCGCGGTGCCGCGGTACGGGATGTTGACGATGAACAGGTTCGCCTGCAGCTTGAAGGCCTCGCCCGCCAGGTGCAGCGAAGAGCCGATGCCGCCGATGGCGAAGCTCAGCTGCCCCGGCCGCGTGCGCGCATAGGGCACGAGCTCCTTCACGCTGGCCACCGGCAGCGAAGGGTGCGCCACCAGCACCGAGCTCGACGTCAGCAGCTGCGTCAGCGGCGTGAAGTCGGCCACCGGGTCGTAGGGCAGCTTGGGGTACAGCGTGGCGTTGATCGTGTGGCTGGTGAACGAGACCAGCAGGTTCGTGCCGTCGGGCGCCGACTTGGCCACCGCGTCGGCGGCGATGTTGCCGCCGGCGCCGGACTTGTTCTCGACGATCACGTTGCGGCCCAGCGTGCGCGCCATCTCGACCGCGATCTCGCGCGCGATGGTGTCGGTGCTGCCGCCCGGCGGCGTGCCCACCCACAGGCGGATCGGCGGCAGGGTCTGCGCCAGCGCCGGCCCGAAGACGGGCGCGGCGGCGAGCGCGATCACGGAGCGGCGTTGCAGGTTCATCGTCATCACAGTCCCAGGTAGGCGCGCTTGAGTTCGCTCGATGCCAGCAGCTCGGCCGGCGTGCCGGTGAAGCGCAGCGTGCCGTTCTCCAGCACGTAGGCGCGCTGCGCGATGGCCAGCGACTGGCCGACGTTCTGCTCGACCAGCAGCACCGCCAGCCCATCGGCATGCAGCCGGCCGATGAGCGTGAACATCTCTTCGACCAGCAGCGGCGACAGGCCGAGCGAGGGCTCGTCCAGGATCAGCAGGCGCGGCTCGGCCATCAGGCCGCGGCCGATGGCCAGCATCTGCTGCTCGCCGCCGCTCATCGTGCCGGCCTTCTGCGCGCGCCGTTCGGCCAGGCGCGGAAAGGTGGCGAACACGCGCTCCAGGTTGGCGGCGCGGCGCGCGCGGGCGCGCGTGAAGGCGCCGAGCTCCAGGTTCTCCAGCACCGACAGGTTGGGGAAGACGCGCCGGCCCTCGGGCACCTGGATCAGGCCGGCCTTGACGACATCGCGGTAGTGCCGGTTCGTGAGGTCGGCGCCGTCGAACTGCACCTGGCCGGCGCTGGCCGGCACGAGGCCGCAGACGGTGTTGTTCAGCGTGCTCTTGCCGGCGCCGTTGCTGCCCAGCAGCGCGACGATCTCGCCGCCGTTCACGTGCAGGTCCACGCCGCGCAGCACCTCGACGCGGCCATAGCCGGCGCGCAAGCCCTGTATCGCAAGCAGCGGGCTCGTCATGCGGCCGCCCTCAAGCGTTCGGCGGTGCCGTGGCCCAGGTAGGCCTCGATCACCTTCGCATCGCTCGTCACCGAAGCCGGCGTGCCTTCGGCGATCAGCTGCCCCTGCGCCAGCACCCACACCTGCTGCGCGAGGTTCATCACCGCCTGCATCACGTGCTCGATCATCAGCACCGTGACGCCACCGTCGGCAATGCCGCGCACCACCGGGATCATCTCGGCCACTTCCTGCGGGTTCAGGCCGGCGAGCACTTCGTCCAGCAGCAGCAGCTTCGGCCTCGTGGCGAGTGCACGCGCCAGCTCCAGCCGCTTGCGGCCGGCCACGGTGAGGTCGGCGGCGGGCTTGTCCAGCTGCGTCGCCAGGCCCACGCGTTCGGCCACGCGCTCGGCGGCGGCCAGCGCGGCGGCGCGCTTCGGTTCGTGCAGGTGGGCGCCGACGGCGATGTTCTCGCGCACCGTCTGCGCCGCGAACGGCTGCACGATCTGGAAGGTGCGCGTGAGGCCGTCGCGCGCGTTCAGGTGCGGCGCGCGGCCGGTGATGTCGGCGCCGGCGTAGCGCACGCGGCCGGTGTCGGGCACGAGGAAGCCGGACATCAGCGCGAACAGGGTCGTCTTGCCGGCGCCGTTGGGCCCGATCAGCGCGCCCAGCGTGCCGGCCGGCAGCGCCAGGCTCACGCCCTGCACGGCGCGCAGGCCGCCGAAGGCGATCGACAGGTTCTCCAGCTGCAGCAGCGGTTCAGCCACGGCCGCCCTTCCACACGTCGCGCACCGAACGGCCCAGGCCGGCCAGGCCACGCGGCATGAACATCACGATCAGCACCAGCACCGCGCCGTAGATCACCATGTTCAGCCCGGGCAGCGCGCCGAACAGGTTGCGCGTGCCTTCGGCCAGCAGGTGCAGCACGGCGGCGCCGAGCACCGGCCCCCAGAGCGTGCCCATGCCGCCGACGATGGCGCCGACCAGCGCCTCCACGCTGACGTGGGCGCCGAACGCGAGGCCGGGGTCGATGTACTGGAACACCTGCAGGTAGAACGCGCCCGCCGCGCCCATGAAGGCGGCCGACAGCACGGTGGCCACGAGCTTGGTGCGCCGCGGGTCGACGCCGATGGCGCGCGCCGCGTCCTCGTTGTCGCGCACCGCCTGCAGCTGCGCGCCGTAGCGCGAGTGACGCAGCCAGGCGGTGACGAGCAGCGCAGCGACGACGAAGCCGAGCACGAGCCCGATCGATCCCTTGCGCGAGCCGAACTGCAGGTTCGCGAACGACTCCTTCAGCGGCAGCATCATGCCGACGCCGCCGCCGGTGAAGCCGGCCGACACCGCGAGGATGCGGAAGACCTCCGCGAACGCGAGCGTGACGAGCGCGAAGTACGAGCCCTTCAGCCCGTAGCGGAAGGCGAGCGCGCCGACGAAGCCGCCCACTGCTGCCGCCGCGGCGACCGCCAGCGCGAGCGCGGCCCAGGCGTTGACGCCGTGCGTGACCTGCGCGACGGCACTGGCATACGCCCCGGTGCCGAAGAACAGCGCATGGCCGAACGAGAACTGGCCGCCGAAGCCGCCGAGCAGGTTCCACGCCAGCGCCAGCAGCGCGGCGTACAGCGTCATCATGATGGCGTTGAGCCAGACGCCGGAGGACAGCAGCACCGTCGCCGCGATCACCGCGAGCGCGAAGGCGGCGATGCCGAGCAGGTCGCGCGTCATGCCTTCGCTCCGAACAGCCCGGTGGGCCGGAACAGCAGCACGGCGATGAAGATCGCGAAGATGCCGATCTGCCCGAGCGACTCGCCGAGCACCAGCCCGCCGAGCGATTCGACGACGCCGATCAGCAGCCCACCGAGCAGCGCGCCCGCGAAGCTGCCCATGCCGCCGAGCACGACGATGGTGAACGCCACCAGCACGAAGCCCGAGCCGACCTGCGGGTTCACGTAGTAGGCCGGCAGCAGGAAGCAGGCCGCCGCGCCCAGGCAGGCGAGGCCGATGCCGAAGCACATGGCATAGACATGGTCGACGTCGATGCCCATCAGCTTGGCGCCCTGCTTCTCCTTCGCCACGGCGCGGATGGCGCGGCCGAGGTCGGTGCGCGTGACGATGAGCAGCAGCACGGCCGACGTGGCCAGCGCGCCGAAGAACGCCACCAGCTTGGGCAGCGCGATGAACGCGGGGCCGATCTGCACCGTGGTCAGCGTGTAGGCGGTCTCGATGCTGCGCGTGTCGCTCTTGAAGGCCATCAGCGCCAGGTTCTCCAGCACGATCGACAGGCCCAGCGTGACGAGCAGGATGTTCTCGTCCTTGCCATGGCTGGCGCGGTTGATCACGCCGCGCTGCAGCGCGTAGCCCAGCGCGAACATCGCCGGCACCATGATCGGCAGCGCGAGGTACGGGTCGATGCCCAGGTGCTGCTTCAGCAGGTACACGCCGTACAGCGCCACCATCAGCGCCGCGCC
>CAUJHQ010000180.1 GCA_963204815.1 Pseudomonadota bacterium
GCGCGCGGCGCGCACGTACTGCTGTGCCGACAGGTCGCGACCGACCCACTCGCGCCGGCCGGCGGCGACGACACGGCCGCCGGCGTCGAGCAACAGCATCGAGTGCAGGCCGCCGAGCGCGCCGGACAGCACCTCCAGGCGGCGCGTGGCCTGCGCCGGCCAGTCGGCGGGCGGCACGGCGGCGAGGTCGTCGCGCAGGATGCGCAGCGCCGTGTCGATGCCGGTGACCTGGCGCGACAGCGTGACGTCGATCGCGGCCGCCTGCGCCGCCAGCAGGTGGCGCTGCTCGGCTTCGATCGCACGGTACTCGGTGACCCGGTTCCAGCCGACGAAGGCGCCGACGGCGAGCAGCACGGCGCCCAGCAGCACCGCGTCCTGGCGGCCACGCAGGCCGCGCGCCGGTGCCTCAGGTGCCGCGTGCATGCCCGGGCAGGTGCACGGTCAGGCGGGGTGGCGCCGCGGCAGGGTCACGGCCAGTCGTCAGAAGGGAATGTCGTCGTCCATGTCGTCGAAGCCGGTGCTCGACTTCGCGGCCGGCTTGCTCGCCGGCGGGCGCGGCGCGGGGGCGCTGCGCGGGGCCGGGGCGGAACCCATGTCGTCGCCACCGCCCATGCCGCCGCCGCCACCGCCACCCTCGCGGCCGCCGAGCAGCTGCATTTCGGACGCGACGATCTCGGTCGTGTACTTCTCGACGCCGTCCTTGTCGGTGTACTTGCGCGTCTTCAGACGGCCTTCGATGTAGACCGGGCGGCCCTTCTTCAGGTACTCGCCGGCGATCTCGGCGAGGCGGTCGAACAGCGCGATGCGGTGCCATTCGGTCTCTTCCTGGCGGTCGCCGCTGGTCTTGTCCTTCCACTGCCGGCTGGTGGCCACCGTGATGTTGCAGATGGCGGAACCGCTGGGCATGTAGCGCACCTCGGGATCCTTGCCGAGGTTGCCGACGATGATGACTTTGTTGACCGAGGCCATGGGGCAAGCTCCCGTGTGATGACGATGTGAGGCGGTGTGCGGCCATTATCGCCGCCGAGGTCGGCACCGCCATCGCCCGCACGGGGCCACCCGGCGGAACGCCCCCGACACGGGGGCCGGCGCGGTGTGCCGGTCGCTTACGATCGGCGCTCCACCATGGCGGCCGTCCTGAATTCCCCCGATCCCCCGCTGCAGGTGCTGCACGAGGTTTTCGGCTACGGCAGCTTCCGCGGCGCCCAGGGCGAGATCGTCGACCACGTGGCCGCTGGCGGCGATGCGCTGGTGCTGATGCCCACCGGCGGCGGCAAGAGCCTGTGCTACCAGGTGCCGGCGATCCTGCGCCACCGCGCCGGGCGCGGCGTCACGGTGGTGGTGAGCCCGCTGATCGCGCTGATGCAGGACCAGGTCGGCGCGCTCGACGAGCTGGGCGTGCCGGCAGCCTTCCTGAACAGCACGCTCGAAGGCGACGAGGCGCGCCGCGTCGAACGCGACCTGATGAGCGGCAAGCTGGTGCTGCTGTACGCCGCGCCGGAACGCATCCTCACGCCGCGCTTCCTGGCGATGATGGAGTCGCTTTCCGAGCGCGGGCTGCTGTCGCTCTTCGCCATCGACGAGGCGCACTGCGTCAGCCAGTGGGGCCACGATTTCCGCGAGGAGTACCTGGGCCTGTCGGCGCTGCACGAGCGCTTTCCGCAGGTGCCGCGGCTGGCGCTCACCGCCACCGCCGACGACCACACGCGCGCCGACATCGTCGAACGCCTGCAGTTGGGCGAAGCGCGCCTCTTCGTCGCCAGCTTCGACCGCCCGAACATCCGTTACGCCATCGTCGAGAAGGACGAGCCGAGGAAGCAGCTGCTGCGCTTCCTGCGCGACGAGCACGAAGGCGACGCCGGCATCGTCTACTGCCAGAGCCGCAAGAAGGTGGAGGAGACCGCCACCTGGCTCAGCGCCGAGGGCATCCCCGCGCTGCCCTACCACGCGGGGCTGGACGCCGACGTGCGGCGCCGCCACCAGGACCGCTTCCTGCGCGAGGAAGGGCTGGTGATGGTGGCCACCATCGCCTTCGGCATGGGCATCGACAAGCCCGACGTGCGCTTCGTCGCCCACCTCGACCTGCCGAAGAACATCGAGGCCTACTACCAGGAGACCGGCCGCGCCGGCCGCGACGGCCTGCCCGCCGACGCCTGGATGGCCTACGGCCTGGCCGACGTGGTGAACCAGCGCCGCATGATCGACGAGGGCGAGGCCGGCGAGGACTTCAAGCGCCTGCAGCGCAGCAAGCTCGACGCGCTGCTCGCGCTGGCCGAGGCGCACGACTGCCGGCGCGTGCGGCTGCTCGCCTACTTCGGCGAGGCCAGCGAACCCTGCGGCAATTGCGACAACTGCCTCGTGCCGCCGGCCACCTGGGATGCGACCGAGGCGGCGCGCAAGGCGCTGTCGTGCATCTACCGCTTCCACCAGCAGGGCGGGCTGCGCTTCGGCGCCGGCCACCTGCTGGACGTGCTGCGCGGCAAGGCCACCGACAAGGTGGCGCAGTACGGCCACGCGAAGCTCAGCACCTTCGGCATCGGCGCCGACATCAGCGAGGCGCAGTGGCGCGGCGTGCTGCGCCAGCTGATCGCGCTGGGCCACCTGCGCGCCGAAGGCGAGTACGGCACGCTCGAACTCACGCCCACGGCGCGCGAGGTGCTGCGCGGCGAGGTGCAGCTGCTGCTGCGCGTGCCCGCCGAGGCGCCGCGCCGCGGCCGCATCGCCCGCGCCGCGAAGCCGGGCCGCGAGAAGGCGCCGCCGCTGCCGCTGGACGACGAGGCCACCGCGCGCTTCGCGGCGCTAAAGGCCTGGCGCGCCGAGGTGGCGCGCGAACACAACCTGCCGGCCTACGTCGTGTTCCACGACGCCACGCTGGCCGAGATGGCGCGCGCGCTGCCGGCCACGCTGGACGACCTGGCCGGCATCAGCGGCGTCGGCGCGAAGAAGCTCGAGGCCTACGGCCGCGAGATCCTGCGCGTGCTGGAGTCGGGCGGCTGAGGCGGGCTCAGAGCGCGACGACGGCGACGCGTGCGCTGTCGTTGCTCTGGCCCCAGCTGTCGTAGGCGCGGGCGAAGAACCAGACGGTGGCGCCGCGCGCCACGTTGGGCATCACGGCCTCCCACTCGTAGGGCTCGCGGCCGTCGGTGCCGAGCAGGAAGCGCCGGCCGTCGGGGTCGACGCGGTAGAAGTCGACCTCGTCGACGTAGTCGTCGTCGGTGGCGGCGGCGGACAGGCGGATCACCTCCCCCGGCAGCGCGTCGGTCGCGCTGGCGACCAGGCTCACCGAGGGCGGGTCGTCATAGCCCCAGTCGTCGTGACAGCCGGCCGCCAGCGCGGGCAGCGCGAAGAGGAGGTGTCTGCGCTTCATGTCGAACATCCTACGCCGCCCGAAAGACCGAGCGTCGCTATCATGTTCGATTGCCCTTTCGACGCCGGTCATGCCCAGAGTCCCGTTCCAGGAAGCCCAGACGCTGCGCGTTCGGGGGGCCAGAACCCACAACCTCAAGAACATCGATCTCGACATCCCGAAGCACGCGCTCGTCGTGATCACGGGGCTGTCGGGTTCGGGCAAGTCCAGCCTCGCGTTCGACACGCTGTACGCCGAAGGGCAGCGGCGCTACGTGGAAAGCCTGTCGGCCTACGCGCGCCAGTTCCTGCAGCTGATGGACAAGCCCGACGTCGACGTCATCGAAGGGCTGTCGCCCGCGATCAGCATCGAGCAGAAGGCGACCAGCCACAACCCGCGCAGCACGGTCGGCACCGTCACCGAGATCCACGACTACCTGCGCCTGCTGTTCGCGCGCGCCGGCACGCCCTACTGCCCCGACCACGGCCTGCCGCTGGCCGCGCAGAGCGTGAGCCAGATGGTCGACGCCGTGCTCGCGCTGCCCGAGGACACCAAGCTGATGATCCTGGCGCCGGTGGTGCGCGACCGCAAGGGCGAGTTCGCCGAGCTCTTCGCCGACATGCAGGCGCGCGGCTACGTGCGCTTCCGCGTCGGCGGCACGGTCGTCGAGCACGACGCGCTGCCCAAGCTGAAGAAGGCCGACAAGCACGACATCGACGTCGTCGTCGACCGCCTGAAGACGCGCGCCGACATGAAGCAGCGCCTGGCCGAGAGCTTCGAAGCCGCGCTGCGCATCGCCGACCAGCGCGCCATCGCGCTCGAAATGGACACCGGCCGCGAGCACCTGTTCAGCAGCCGCTTCGGCTGCCCGGTGTGCAGCTACTCGCTGTCGGAACTGGAGCCGCGGCTGTTCTCGTTCAACTCGCCGGTCGGCGCCTGCCCGTCGTGCGACGGCCTCGGGCAGGTGACGGTGATCGACCCCGAACGCGTCGTCGCCTTCCCGAGCCTGAGCCTCGCCGCCGGCGCGGTGAAGGGCTGGGACCGGCGCAACGCCTACACGTTCTCGATGCTCGAGAGCGTGGCCACGCACTACGGCTTCGACATCGAGGCACCCTTCGAGAGCCTGCCGAAGAAGGCACGCCAGGTGCTGCTGCACGGCTCCGGCGCCGAGGAGATCGAGTTCGTCTACCGCGCCGAGGGCGCGAAGGGCAAGCAGCGCGTCGTCAAGCGCTGGCACGCCTTCGAAGGGATCATCCCGAACTTCGAGCGCCGCTTCCGCGAGACCGACTCGGTGGCGGTGCGCGAGGAGCTGTCGCGCTACCAGGCCGCCAAGCCCTGCCCCGACTGCGACGGCACGCGGCTGCGGCGCGAGGCGCGCCATGTCTTCCTGCAGCACTCCGGCGGCACCCGGGGCAAGCCCATCTACGAGGTCGAGCACGCCACGCTGGCCGACTGCCTGGGCTACTTCGACGGCCTGAAGCTCGAAGGCGCGAAGGCCGAGATCGCCGACAAGATCGTGCGCGAGATCCGCTCGCGGCTACGCTTCCTGAACGACGTCGGCCTCACCTACCTGAGCCTGGACCGCGGCGCCGACACACTGTCCGGCGGCGAGGCGCAGCGCATCCGCCTGGCCAGCCAGATCGGCAGCGGCCTGTCGGGCGTGATGTACGTGCTGGACGAACCGAGCATCGGCCTGCACCAGCGCGACAACGAGCGCCTGATCGGCACGCTGAAGCACCTGCGCGACCTGGGCAACAGCGTGCTTGTCGTCGAGCACGACGAGGACATGATCCGCGCCGCCGACCACGTGGTCGACATGGGCCTGGGCGCCGGCGTGCACGGCGGCCGCGTCATCGCCGAGGGCACGCCCGACGAAGTGGCGGCGAACCCCGAATCGCTGACCGGCCGCTACCTCGCGCACGCACTGCGCATCGACGTGCCGGCGCGACGCGCCACGTCGGCCGACAGCACCGACGCGCGCGTGCTCACCATTCACGGCGCGCGCGGCAACAACCTGAAGGGCGAGGACGTCGAGATCCCGGTCGGCCTCTTCACCTGCGTCACCGGGGTCAGCGGCTCGGGCAAGAGCACGCTCGTCAACGACACCTTGTACGCGGCGGTGGCGCGCAAGCTCTACCAGAGCCATGCCGAGCCGGCGCCGCACGACCGCATCGAAGGGCTGGACGCGTTCGACAAGGTCATCAACGTCGACCAGAGCCCGATCGGCCGCACGCCACGCAGCAACCCGGCCACCTACACGGGGCTGTTCACGCCGATCCGCGAGCTCTTCGCCGAAGTGCCGGCGGCGCGCGAACGTGGCTACGGCGCCGGCCGGTTCAGCTTCAACGTCGCCGGTGGCCGCTGCGAGGCCTGCGAAGGCGACGGCGTGCTGAAGGTGGAGATGCACTTCCTGCCCGACGTCTACGTGCCCTGCGACACCTGCCATGGCGCGCGCTACAACCGCGAGACGCTGGAGATCCTCTACAAGGGCCGCCACATCGCGCAGGTGCTGGAGATGACGGTCGAGGAGGCCAACACCTTCTTCAGCGCCGTGCC
>CAUJHQ010000181.1 GCA_963204815.1 Pseudomonadota bacterium
TCAACAGCGACATCGGCGACATCCTGATCGATACCGACGACATCTTCGAGCAGGCGCACCAGTTCATGAGCCACGTGATGCCCGAGCAGGCGCATCGCGTCAAGCGCTACCGCGACAACGCGCCGCTGTTCTCACGCTTTCAGATCGAGCACCAGATCGAGTCGGCCTACAGCCGCACCGTCACCCTGCCCTCGGGCGGTGCCATCGTGATCGACCACGCCGAGGCGCTGGTGGCGGTCGACGTCAACTCGGCGCGCGCCATCAAGGGCGGCGACATCGAGGAAACCGCCACCCGCACCAACCTCGAAGCCGCCGACGAAGTGGCGCGCCAGATGCGTTTGCGCGACCTGGGCGGCCTGATCGTGATCGACTTCATCGACATGGAGGAAAGCAAGAACCGGCGCGAGGTCGAAAACCGCCTGCGCGACGCCCTGCGCCAGGACCGCGCGCGCGTGCAGTTCGGCTCCATCAGCAAGTTCGGCCTGCTCGAGATGAGCCGCCAGCGCCTCAAACCCGCCCTGAGTGAAGGTGCCTCCATCCCCTGCCCGCGCTGCGGCGGCTCGGGCCATGTGCGCGACACCGAATCCAGCGCGCTGCAGATCCTGCGCATCATCCAGGAAGAGTCCATGAAGGACAACACCGCCGCCGTGCACGTGCAGGTGCCGGTGGAAGTGGCCAGCTTCCTGCTGAACGAAAAGCGCCCCGAGATCGCCAAGATCGAGCTCAAGCAGCGCGTCAACGTCACCCTGGTGCCCAACAAGACGCTGGAGACGCCGCACTACAAGCTCGAACGCCTCAAGCACGACGACCCGCGCCTGGACGACATCGATTCCAGCTACAAGCTGGCCGAGGAGTTCGAAGACCCGACCCAGGTCACGCGCCGCAGCCAGGAGCCGACCAACCGCCAGCAGCCCGTCATCAAGGGCGTGCTGCCCGACGTGCCGGCACCGCAGCCGGTGGCCCGGCCCGAGCCGGCGCCCGTGGCCGCGGCTGCGCCCGCCGCCGCGCCCGTGGTCACGCCCGCGCCGCAGTCCGGCGGCCTGGTGGGCTGGCTCAAGAACCTGTTTGGCGTGGCGCCGCCGCCGGCCCCCGTGGCGGCCCCGGCGCCCGCCCCGGCCGCCGCCGGCGAAGACAGGAAAGACGCACGCACCGGTGGCCGCGAGGGCGAACGCCGCGGTGGGCGCGGCGGCCGTGGCGCATCGCGGGACGGCAGCGGCCGTCGCCAGGACGGCCGCGGCAATGGCAACGGCGGCGCGTCTGCGCAGGCCGAGGGCCGCACCGGCCCGCGCGAAGGCGGCCGCCGCGGCAACGAGCGCGGCGAACGCGGTGAACGCCCCGAGCGCGGCGAACGCCAGGGTCCGCGCGAGCGCCGCGACGCCCTGCCGGCCGACGCCGGCGCCAGCAACCCGGTCAGCGATACCGTCACGACCGACAGCGGCAGCGACGCCAGCGGCCGCCCACCCCGTGCCGAGCGCGGCGACGGCCGCCGCGGCCGGCGCGAGCGCAGCGACGCAGCGCCTGTGGAAGGCGTGACCGCCGCCGCCAGCGGCCCGCGCCCGGAAGGCGAAGCCGCCGCCGTGGCACCGGACGCCGGCCCGACCGAGGAGCGGCGCGAACGCCGCCCGCGCGGTGAACGCGGTGAACGCGGTGAACGCGGTGGCCGTGAGCGCCGCGAGCGCGACGCCGAGGCGCGCGAGCCGCGCGCGGCCGAGCTGCCCGGCGCCATGTCGGCCGATGGCAGCGTTGCCCCCGCCACCAGCGCGCCGAGCACCGACGCCCCGGCGCCGCGCTCGTACTTCGCCCGTGCCGCCGAAGCACCCGCCGTGGTGGAGCAGGAATCGGCTCCAGCGCCCGTCGAACCAGCGCCAGCAGCTACGCTTTCTGTAGCAAACGAGGCAGCACCCCGAGCCACCGTGAGCGACGCACCGCGCCGCCACGGCCTGCCCAGGGTGACGCCGTTCAGCCTGCCGCTGGGCGAGCTGGACGCGCTGGCCCAGGCCGCCGGCCTGCAGTGGGTCAACTCGGACGCCGACAAGGTGGCCAGCGTGCAGGCGGCCATCGCCGCCGAGCCGCAGCCGATCCACGTGCCGCGCGAGCGCCCGCCGCGCGTGGTGCTGGACGACGGCCCGCTGGTGCTGGTCGAAACCCGCCTCGATCTGCGCCAGGTGCAGCTGCCGTTCGAGTCCGCCACCCCGGCCGCCACCGACTCGGCGCCCGCCCCCCGCTGATCGCCCTGCCCGCCGCCGCCCCGCCCGGGGGTGGCGCGTGTGGCTCCACGGCGCGGCCCTGCCGGACCTGGTGCGGCTTGGCCTTGTGGCGCGGCTGCCCTGGCGCGCAGACCAGCCACTTCTCATGTAAGCTGACGGCCCCCCAAGCGCGAGTCGGCCGCCGGGCGACGCCCTGGGGCGCGTCCCAGCGGCGCCAGCCGCAGCGACGGGCACCGATAGGCGCCGGCTAAAAATAGATTAGACAAAATGAATCACGTATTCAATAGTTTTGATCTATAGTTTCACGCATCGCATCCATTTCATCAACCAAGGAGCACACGCATGTCCCTGATCAACACCAAGGTCCAGCCCTTCAAGGCCCAGGCTTTCCACAACGGCAAGTTCGAAGAAGTCACGGAAAAGAATTTCTCCAACGGCAAGCAGTGGTCGGTCGTCATCTTCATGCCCGCCGCCTTCACCTTCAACTGCCCGACCGAAATCGAAGATGCGGCCGAGCACTACGCCGAGTTCCAGAAGATGGACGCCGAGGTGTTCATCGTCACCACCGACACCCACTTCAGCCACAAGGTGTGGCACGAGACTTCCGACGCGGTGGGCAAGGCCAAGTTCTACCTGGTGGGCGATCCCACGCACCAGCTGACCAACAACTTCGGCGTGCACATCCCCGAAGAAGGCCTGGCGCTGCGCGGCACCTTCGTGATCGACCCCAGCGGCACCATCAAGACCATGGAAGTGCATTCCAACGAGATCGCCCGCGACGTGACCGAGACCGTGCGCAAGCTCAAGGCCGCCCGCTACACCGCCGCCCACCCGGACGAGGTCTGCCCGGCCAAGTGGAAGGAAGGCGAGAAGACGCTGAAGCCGTCGATCGACCTGGTCGGCAAGATCTGAGCGCGCGCGGCCACTGCGCGAACCGATTGCCGCGTTGGCCGGTGCTCGCAATCCTCACGTACCGCAAGTACGTTCCGGTTGCTGCGCGCCGTCCGCCTTGCACTCGGTCCGCTCGCTGCGCCGCCTGACCGCCTGCGACCGAACGGCGACAGGGCACGCCTGCCCTGCCGTTCGGTTTTTTATTGATTAAATATGCCTCTAGCGCTTATCCATCAAGCGCAAACAGCTATCACATCAGGAGTAATCACCATGTTGGACCAAGACATCAAGCAACAACTCGCGGCCTACCTCGAGCGCGTGCAAGAGCCGTTCGAGATGGTGGCGACCCT
>CAUJHQ010000182.1 GCA_963204815.1 Pseudomonadota bacterium
CACCGCGCTGGCCAGCGCCAGCAGCGCCAGGCCGCCGACCATGCTGCGGCGCGGCCCCAGCCCGTCGGCGACGAGGCCGAAGGCGGCGCCCAGCGTCATGCCGGCCAGCTGCACCAGCGACAGCAGGAAGCCCGCCTGCACCAGCGACAGCCCGAGCTCGGCCTGCAGCACCGGGATCGCCGGCGGCAGCTTGCCCACGTGCAGCGCCGCGCCGATGCCGGCGAGGATGACGACGAGGGCGGGGTCGGGGCGGGCGGCGGCGGTGGGCATCGGCGCGCAGTGTGCCCGCTCCCGCCGGCGTACCATGCCGCGCGCCAACCGACCGAGGCTCCATGCGCCGAACGTTCCTGCCCGCCGCGCTGCTCGCGGCCTTCGCCTTCGCCTTCACGATGCCGGCCACCGCCCAGACCCCGACCGCTTCCGCCGCGCTGCAGCGCCTGCTGGCCGACGAGTGGGACCGCAACCAGCGCGAGTACCCCGAGGGCGCCACCGCCAACGGCGACCACCGCTTCGACGACCGCTGGACCGACCTTTCGCGCGCCGCCATCGCGGCGCGCGAGGCCGCCGACCGCCGCGCGCTCGAGGCCGCGCGCCGCATCGACCGCGCCGCGCTGGCGGCCGACGAACGGCTGGACCTCGACGTCTTCGTCTGGCAGACCGAGCTCGCGGTGGCGCGCCAGCCGTTCCGCGAGTGGCTCGAACCGATCAACCACCAGTGGGGCGTGCAGAACGCCGACAGCATCACGCAGGTCGCGCGCCTGCGCGATGGCGCCGACTTCCGCAACTACGTGCGCCGCCTGCAGGCGCTGCCGCAGCACATCGACCAGGTCATCGCGCTGCTGCGCGAGGGCATCGCCGCCGGCCAGGTGCCGCCGCGCGTGCTGATGGCGCGCGTGCCGGCGCAGCTGAGGGCGCAGACCGTCGACGACCCCGCGAAGAGCCCGTTCTGGCGCCCCTTCGCGCGCTGGCCCGACAGCGTGCCCGCCGCCGAGCGCAGCGCGCTCGAGGCCGACGCGGCGGCCGCCATCCGCCAGCAGGTGGTGCCGGCCTACCACCGGCTGCTGCAGATGTTCGAGTCCGAGTACCTGCCCAAGGCGCCGGCCGACGTGGCCGCGAGCAGCCGCCCGGGCGGCCGCGCCTGGTACGACCTGCTGGCGCGCAGCTACACCACCACCGAACTGGGCGCCGACGAGATCCACGCCATCGGCCTGGCCGAGGTGGCGCGCCTGCGCGCCGCGATGGAGCGGCTGAAGGACGAGACCGGCTTCCGCGGCCCGCTGGCCGACTTCTTCAGCTTCCTGCGCACCGACCCGCGCTTCTTCGAGAAGACGCCGGAGGCGCTGCTGACGCGCTACCGCGCGCTCGCCAAGCGCATCGACCCGGAGCTCGTGAAGGTGTTCCGCCACCTGCCGCGCCTGCCCTACGGCGTGCGGCCGATCCCCGACAACTTCGCGCCCGACGCCACCACCGCGTACTACCAGCTCGGCGCGCCCGACGGTTCGCGCCCCGGCTACTACTACGTCAACCTCTACAAGCCGGAGTCGCGGCCGACCTGGGAGATGGTGCCGCTGACGCTGCACGAGGCGGTGCCCGGCCACCACCTGCAGTTCGCGCGCGCGCTCGAGTTCGAGGGCGTGTCGATGTTCCGCAAGACGGCCACCTTCGTCGGCTATGCCGAGGGCTGGGCGCTCTACGCCGAGCAGCTCGGCCACGAGATGGGCCTGTACGAGGACCCGTACGACCGCTTCGGCCAGCTCGTCTACGAGATGTGGCGCGCCGTGCGGCTGGTCGTCGACACCGGCCT
Organism: Pseudomonadota bacterium; assembly: GCA_963204815.1. Lineage (GTDB taxonomy): Bacteria > Pseudomonadota > Gammaproteobacteria > Burkholderiales > Burkholderiaceae_C > Rubrivivax. The sequence continues at coordinate 1,805 of CAUJHQ010000182.1, forward strand.
GCACGTCAAGGGCTGGACCCGCGAGCAGGCGATCGACTACTTCCGCGCCAACGCGCCGAAGACCGACCAGGACATCGTCAACGAGGTCGACCGCTACATCGGCACGCCGGCGCAGGCGCTGGCCTACAAGATCGGCCAGCTGCGCATCAGCGCGCTGCGCGAACGGGCGCAGCGCGAGCTCGGCCAGCGCTTCGACCTGCGCGACTTCAACGACGCCGTGCTCGCCACCGGCTCGGTGCCGCTGGCGGTGCTGGAGGCGCGCATCGGCGAGTGGATCGCGGCGCGCCGCTAGCGGGCGCCGCGCGTCAGGCGGCGGTGGCCGGCTCGGCGCGGCGCGACCAGCGCAGCACGGTCTCGAACAGCGCGCCGGCGTTCACCGGCTTGGCCAGGAAGTCGTTCATGCCGGCGGCCAGGCAGCGCGCGCGGTCCTCGCCGAAGGCGTTGGCGGTGACGGCGATGATCGGCAGCTGCGCCGCGCCCGGCAGGGCGCGGATGCGGCGCGTCGCCTCCAGGCCGTCCATCGTCGGCATCTGCATGTCCATCAGGATCAGGTCGGGTAGCCGCGTGGCCACGCGTTCGAGCGCCTGTGCGCCGTCGCCTGCGGTCTCGACCTGCAGGCCGGCCTCCTCGAGCAGCATGACGACGAGCTCGCGGCCGACGGGCTCGTCCTCGACGACGAGCACGCGGCGGCCGGCGTGGTCGCGGCGCAGCGCCGCTTCGGCCGCCGCCGGCCCGCCAGCGGGCGCCGGCGCGGCCGGGGCCGCCGCCGCGGCGTGGCGCAGCCAGGCGGTGAACCAGAAGGTGCTGCCGAGCCCGGGCGTGCTTTCGACGCCGGTGTCGCCGCCCATCGCCTCGGCCAGCCGGCGCGTCACCGCGAGGCCCAGGCCGCTGCCGCCGAACTGGCGTGTCGTCGAGCTGTCGGCCTGCTCGAACGGGTGGAACAGGCGCGCCGCGACGTCGGGCTCGACGCCGATGCCGGTGTCCTCGACCTCGAAGCGCAGCAGCGTGCGCCCGGCCTCGCCGGCGAGCGCCCGCACGCCGATGTGCACCGTGCCGGCGGCCGTGAACTTGACCGCGTTGACGGCGTAGTTCAGCAGCGCCTGGCGCAGCCGCGTCGCGTCGCCCAGCAGCGGCTGCGACGGCAGGCCGTCGCGCTGCACCGTCAGCCGCAGGCCCTTTGCGTCGGCGCCGTGCTGCACCAGGTCGCGCACGCCGGAGAGCAGGTCGGGCAGCGCCAGCGGCGCTTCCTCGAGCACCAGCTTGTCGGCCTCGATGCGCGCGATGTCGAGCACATCGCCGACGAGTCCGAGCAGGTGGTGCGCCGCGGTGTCGATGTGGGCCAGGCGCTGGGCCTGGGTGGCGTCGAGCGCGCCGCGCCGCAGCAGGCCGGCCATGCCGATGATGGCGTTCAGCGGCGTGCGCAGTTCGTGGCTCATGTTGGCGAGGAAGGCGCTCTTGGCGCGGTTCGCGGCCTCGGCGGCGTCGCGCGCGTGCGCCAGCCGCGCCGATGCCTCCTTCAGCGCAGCGGTGCGGTCGTGCACGCGCTGCTCGAGCTCGGCGTTCAGCGCCGCCAGCTCGGCGGCGCTGCGCTTGCGTTCGGTGATGTCGCGCGCCGACGCGAAGAGCAGCGGCTGGCCGCCCAGCACCAGCCCTTCGGCGTGCACCTCGGCGTCGAACTCGCTGCCGTCGAGCCGGCGGTAGCGGTTCTCGCTGACGCTGTGCCCGCCGGCGAGCACGCGCTCGCGCAGCTGCTGCCGGCCTTGCGCGTCCCGGTGCGACGGCAGCCAGCGGCCGATCTCGGTGCCCACGACCTGCTCGCGGTTGGCGCCGAGCATGCGGCCGAAGGCGTCGCTCGCCTCGACGATGCGGCCGTCGGTGTCGACGACGTGGATGCCGTCGCCCGCGCTGCGCAGCAGCGCCTGGCTGTGCGCTGCCTCGCGCCGCTGCTGCAGGATCGAACGCCAGAGCAGCACGCCGCCGAGCGTGGTCAGGCCGATCAGCAGCAGCACCTGCAGCGCGGTCTTGCGCACCTCGTCGCGCCAGCCGGCGAGGTAGTGCTCGGCCGACATGCCGACGACCAGGTGCATCGGCGCGGACTTCAGGCGCCGGTACGCGCTGGTGCGCTCGATGCCGTCGGCGGTGCGGGCGGCGTGGAAGCTGGCGCTCGGCCGGCCGGATGCGATGATGTCGGCCAGCTCGGGCGAGAACGTGGTGGCGCCGACCTGGCCGCTGGGCACGTCCAGCGGCGGGTGGCGCGCGATGAGGCCGAGGTTGGCGTCGCGCAGCAGCGCCACGCCGCCGGGCCCGAGGTCTGCGGTGCCCAGCAGGCGCTGGAAGTACGCCACCGGCAGCGAGGCCGAGACGACGCCGGCGAAGCGGCCGTCCGGGTGGTTGTAGCGGCGCGCGAAGGAGATCAGCCAGACCTTCGAGACGCGGCCGAAGCGGGGCGGCGTCACGGTCAGGCCGGCGTCGGCGCGTTCGCGCTGGACGGCGAAGAAGTCGCGGTCGGCCCACGACGCGCGATCGCCGGCGACGACATCCGGGCCGAGCATGACGATGCCCTGCGCGTCGGCGATGCGGAAGCCCGGGTCGCCGCCCAGGCGTGCGCGGAAGGTCTGCGCCATCGCGTTGCTGCGCGCATCGTCGAGGCGGCCGCGCGCGGCGAGCTGTTCCTCGAGATCGTCGACCGCCGACAGCAGCGCCAGGTCGATCTTCTCGATGCTGGCCGAGAGGCCGAAGTCCAGACCTTGCGCCAGGTTCTGCGTCGTCGCCTCGGTCAGGCGCTCGTGGTGCTCGCGGCTGTCCTGCAGGCCGCGCAGCGCCCACAGCACGACCAGCAGGTCGATCGCCAGCAGCGTCAACAGCAGTTTCAGGCCGGGGCGGGCGTCGAGGCGTTCGAACATGGAAGGCGAGGTTCGCCTCGATTGTCCGCGCGCGCCGCGCCGCGGATGCCCGCAAAAGCGCGGCGTGGACCGGTCAGTTCGCAGGCTTCGGCGCCGTGGCGCCGGCCCGGGCGTCAGTGCTTGCCGTGCGACTCGCCGCCGAGCGCCTTCACGGGCAGCTTCAGCTCCAGCGTCTCGCGCTTGCCGCCGGCGCCTTCGATCACCAGGGACAGCGGCACGGTGTCGCCGGCCTTCAGCGCCTGCTTCAGGTCCATCAGCATCACGTGGTAGCCGCCGGGCTTGAGCTCGACGGTCTTGCCCGCGGGCAGGTCGAGCCCGGGCATGGCGCGCATCTTCATCGTGCTGCCTTCCATCACCATCTCGTGGATCTCGGCCACGCCGGCAACCGGCGACGACACGGCGACGAGCTTGCCGCCGCTGGCCGAGGTGATGTGCGCGAAGGCGCCGGTGGCCTTCTGCTGCGGCACCGTGCCGCGCACCCAGCCGTCCTTGACGGTGGTCTGCGCAAGGGCGGTGGTGCCGGCAACGGCGAGGGCGAGGGCGAGTGTGGTGCGGACGATTCGTTGCATGGGGAACTCCGGGGCCCCGAAGGGCCGTGTGTCGGGGGGTGGCCCGCGCCGGCCGCGCAGCGGCGGCGGGACGGGCGTGGGGGCAGGGCGTGGTGACCGGGCGATGCGCGTCAGGCGCCGCGCGGCGGCGCGCGTGCCTGCGCACCGCGCCACGCCGGTGCCGGCGCGGTGAGCTCGCCTGCGGTCAGCGGCCGCGCGTGCGACAGCGGCGGCGCCGCCAGGCCCGCCGCAGCGGCCGCCGGCAGCGCCGGCGCGCCGTTCAGCGCGCAGAAGGGGCAATGCTCGAGTGCGTGCGCGCCCTCGGGCAGGCCACGCGTGCCGTCGGCCGAGCAGACCTCGGCCCAGGCGGGCGCCGCGGCCGCGCGCGCCAGCGTCGGCACGAACGCGGCCGACAGCACGGCCAGCAGGGCCAGCCAGGCGGCGAGGAAACGCGTGCGACGTCGCATCGCCACGATTCTATCGACCGCCCTCCGCAGGCTCGGCCTGCAGGCGCACCGTGAAGCAGGCACCGCCTTCGGCGCGGTTGGCGGCGACGATGTCGCCGCCGTAGCGCTCGACGATGCCGCGGCTGATCCACAGGCCCAGGCCGGTGCCGTCCTTCTTGCGCGTGACGAAGGCCTGGAACAGCTGCGCCAGCAGCTCCGGCGGCAGGCCGGGGCCGCTGTCGGCCACGCTCAGCTCCACCGCGTCGGTGCCGGCGTCGCGCGTGCCGATGCGCAGCGTGCCGCCGTCGGCCATCGCGTGGATCGCGTTGACGAGCAGGTTCACCAGCACCTGCTGCAGTTCCTGCCGGTTGATCGACACCGTGCGCGTGGCGCGGAAGTCGCGCACGAGCTCGATGCGCGTCTTCGCCAGCAGGTGGCCGACGAGCACCAGGCAGTCCTCGAAGGCGCGCGCCGGCTCCACGCTTTCCACGTAGCCGGCGAATTCGGTCGGCCGCGCGAACTGCAGCAGCTGCGTGACGATGAGGCGCATGCGCTCGATCTGCTCGTCGACGAGGCGCAGCTCGGGCGCGATGCGCGCGCGCGCCTCGGCGTCGAGCAGCTCGCGCACGAGGTCGAGGTTGCCCTGGATCACCGCGATCGGGTTGTTCACCTCGTGCGCGATGCTGGCGGTGAGCTGGCCGACGGTGGCGAGCTTCTCGCTCTTCACCAGCTGCGCCTGCGTGTCGGCGAGCTGGCGCGTGCGCTCGGCCACCTTGGCGTCGAGTTCGAAGTGCCAGCCCTGCAAGGTGGCGAGCAGGCGGTCGAGGTGGGCGGCGAGGCGGCCGATCTCGTCGTCGCTGGCGACCGTGCCGACGCGGGCGTCGAGCGCGCCGCCTTCCACCTGCTGCATCGTGCGGTCCATGCGCTCGACCGGCGCGAAGATCGTGCGCGCGCCGCGCAGCGAGACAACGGCGGCACCGATCATCACGGCGAAGAACACCGCGCCGATGCCGGCCAGCGTGCCGTACTTCAGCCACGTGAACGGCCGTTCGCTGATGCCGACGTAGAGCATGCCGATGCGCTGACCGTGGCTGTCGGCCAGCGGCTGGTAGGCCGACACGTACCAGTCGCTGACGACGAAGGCGCGCCCGAGCCAGGTGGTGCCCTCGCCGAGCACGGCGTCGCGCACCTGCTGCGAGACGCGGGTGCCGATCGCGCGTTCCTCCTTCTCGCTGCCGAACAGGCGCACGTTGGTGGAGATGCGCACGTCGTCCAGGAACAGCGTGGCCGTGCCGCGGCTGCCGAACGGCAGCGAGCCTTCGGGGTAGACGATGTCGTTGATGTGGTCGATGAATGGCAGGTTGCGGTTCAGCAGCACGCCGCCCTGCACGTGGCCGAGCACGCGGCCGGCCGGCGAGCGCACCGCGCGCGTGGCCAGCAGCACCATCGCGCGCTCCTCCTGCGTGCGCGCGGTGGGGGCGGCGTTGAGCGTGGGCACCAGCGCCACCGGCACGCGCGAGCGCAGCTCCGGGCCCAGCAGCGCGAGCTGCTCGGGCGCCAGGATCTCGACGCCGGTGCGGTCCACCGCCTCGGCGGCGGCGACGAAGGCCGGCGAGCGGCGGTCGCTCGCCGCCGCCGGGCCGCTGTCGGTGACGAGCAGCGTGCCGTCGGGCGCGCGCAGGTTCACGAAGTCCAGCCCGGCGCGCTGCTTGAAGCGCTGCAGCAGCGCCACCCGGTCGGCGCCGGGCGCGTCCAGCGCGAGCTGCAGCGCGTGCGACTCGGCGATGCCGGTGAGCCCGGTGCCGACCTCGCCGAGCACGCGCTCGAAGTAGCCCTGCGCCACCGCGAGGTCGGCGCGCACCTTGGTCAGCAGCAGGCGGTCGAAGGCCTCGCCGCCCCACCACAGCAGGATCGTGCCCAGCAGCGGCAGCACCACCACCAGCGGCAGCAGCACCATCGCGAGCAGCTTCTTGCGAAGGCTCACTCAGCCCATTCCGCGAAGCGCCGCTCGAGCGTGCGGCGCGAGATGCCCAGCAACTGCGCGGCGCGCGTCTTGTCGCCCTGCACGCTGTCGACGACGGCGAGGATGTGGCGCTTTTCCAGCGTGTGCAGGTCGGTCGGGCCGTCGAGCGCCGGCGCGGGCTCGGCGGCGCGCGCGGCGCGGCGCTGCAGGCCCTGGTAGAGCGCCGACACGTTGAGCGCGCCGACGATCAGCGAGCGCTCGATCAGGTTGCGCAGCTCGCGCACGTTGCCCGGCCAGTCGTGCTGGCCCAGGAAGGCCATCTCCTCGGGCGTGACCTCGATCGGCTCGACGCCCAGCCGTGGCGCCAGCGTGCCGATGAAGTGCGCCACCAGCTCGGGGATGTCTTCCTTGTGCGCGCGCAGCGGCGGCAGCGTGATCTCCACCACCTGCAGCCGGTAGTACAGGTCGTTGCGGAAGCGGCCGGCCTCCACCTCGGGCAGCAGCGGGCGGTTGGTGGCGGCGACGATGCGCACGTCCACCGGCACTTCCTGCTCGGTGCCCACCGGCCGGATGCGGCGCGTGTCCAGCGCGCGCAGCAGCGTGCCCTGCAGCGGCAGCGGCAGCTCGGCGATGTCGTCCAGGAACAGCGTGCCGCCCTGCGCGTAGACGAAGAGGCCGTCGCGCGGCGCCGCGCCGCCCTCGCCGAACAGCTCGCTTTCGAGGACGGCCGGCGACAGACTGGCGCAGTTCACCGGCACGAAGGGCGCCGCGGCGTGGTCCGACAGCGCGTGCAGCGCCAGCGCCGCCAGCTCCTTGCCGGTGCCCGACTCGCCGGTCAGCAGCACCGTGCTGTCGACCGCCGCCACGCGGCGCAGCGCCGCCTGCAGGCCCCGGACGACGATGGAGCTGCCGACCAGCCCGTCGGCCGGTGGCGTGCGGCGTTCGAGCGCGCGCTTCAACACCCAGTTCTCGCGCTTCAGGCGCGCCCGCTCCAGCCCCTGCTGGATGCTGGACAGCACCTGCGTCACGCGGAAGGGCTTGAGCAGCAGGTCGCCGGCGCCGGCGCGCAGCGCCTCGATCGCCATGTCGAGGTCGGCGAAGGCGGTGATCAGCACCACCTCGCAGGCGTTGCCCTGGGCGCGCAGTTCCTTCAGCAGCACGAGGCCGCTCTTGCCGGGCAGCGAGATGTCGAGCACGACGAGGTCGAAGCGGTGGCGCGCGAGCAGCGCCTCGGCGTCCTCGGCGGAGCCGGCGGCGCGCACGTGGCCGACGCGTGGCGCGAGCGACTTCTCGAGGAAGTTGCGCATGCCGGGTTCGTCGTCGACGACCAGCACCGAGGCCAGCGGCCAGTGCTCGTGCGGCGGGGCAGGGGCGGCGTTCATCGGGGCGCGAGTCTACGGGCGCGGCCGCCAGCCCAGGCCCTTGGCGTGCAGGCTCTGCACGTAGAGCCGCTCGCGCGTCTCGGTGACGGCGGTGGTCTCGGGGTAGGCGCCGGTGGGGTCCTGCAGGTCGGCGACGACGCGGCCGTCCTCCGTGAAGGCGAGCACGTGGCCGTAGGCCGGCGGCACCGGCCACAGCGCGCGCGGCAGGCGCAGCGTCAGCGCGCGCAGCCAGGGTTTGCCGGCCATGCCGTCGACGACGGCGCTGCGCGGCTTCGTCAAGCCGACCCAGGAGCGCCCGTCCAGCCCGCGCATCACGTTGTCGGGGTAGCCGGGCAGGTTGTCCAGCAGCACGCGCGCCTGCGGCGACGCGGTGGCGACGTCGAGCTCGCGCGCGCCGACGTCGATCTTCCAGACGCGGTAGCGCCCGGTCTCGACGACGAAGAGCGCCTGCTCGTCGGCCGTCAGCGCCACGCCGTTGGCGAACGACAGGCCGCGCGCGACGACGCGCGTGGCGCCGCTGGCGGGGTCGAATTCGAGGATGCGGCCGGTGGCCGACTGCTCGATGATGTCCAGGATGCTGGCCTCGAAGGTGCCGCCCCAGCGCGCCGGCCCGAAGCGGGTGGACGCGTCGCTGAAGTAGACCTTGCCGCTGCGCGCGACGACCACCGCGTCGGCGTAGAGGATCGGCACGTCGCCGACGCGGTCCACGAGCACGCTGACCTTGCCGTCGCGGTCGATCGCCAGCAGGCCCTTCACCGCGTCGGCGGCGATCAGGCGGCCGGCGGCGTCGAAGTCGAAGCCGAGCACGCGGCCGCCGGTGCTGGCGAAGACCTCGCGCGCGCTGCCGTCGGCGGCCATGCGCAGCAGCCGGCCGCTGGCCACCGCCACGTACAGCCGGCCGTCGGGGCCGAAGGCGACATGCTCGGGGCCTTCCTCGCCGCCGAGGTCGATCAGGTTCAGCTTCGCGAGCAAGGTGTTCGGCGCGTGCGCGCCGGCGTAGCCGGGCGCGGCGGGCGCGGACCAGGCCACCGGCGCCACCGGCACCGGCCACAGCAGCAGGTACAGCGCCAGCAGCGCGATGACCGCGGCGCACACGACGACGACACGCTTCATGGCCGACCTCCCGGGACGAAGGGGCCGATGCTACGGCCAGCGTGCACTAAGCTCGCACGGTGAACCTGATCGACGCCTACCGCTACCTCGCGGCGCTGGAACAGCACCGCCACTTCGGCCGTGCCGCCGCCGCCTGCCACATCACGCAGCCGGCGCTGTCGAACGCGCTGCGTGCGCTGGAAGCGAACCTGAAGGTCGCCATCGTGCGCCGCGGCCGCCAGTACGAAGGGCTCACGCCCGAAGGCGAGCAGGTGCTGGCCACCGCGCACCGCGTGCTGCACGAACAGGAACTGCTGCAGCAGGCGCTGGCCGGCAGCGCCGAGGCGCCGCGCGGCCGCCTCGTCATCGGCACCGTGCCGACGGCGATGCCGATCGCGGCGCGCTTCGCGGCCCGCCTGGTCGCGCTGCACCCGGGGCTGGTGCCGCAGGTGCGCTCGCTCGCCTCGCAGGAGATCGAGCAGGGACTGGACGCGCTCGCCATCGACCTCGGCCTCGGCTACACCGACCGGCTGGGCGCGCTGCGCGGCGGCCGCCTGCAGCCCTGGCCGCAGTACGTGGAGCACTACCACCTGCTGCGGCGCGCGCCCGGCGGCCAGGCGCCGCTGCGCTTCGGTGCACCGATGACGTGGACCGAGGCCGCCACGCTGCCGCTCGCGCTGCTGTCGCCGGACATGCACAACCGCGTCATCCTCGACCAGGTGTTCCGCGGGCTGGCACTGCAGGTGGCGCCGGCGCTGGAAACGAACTCGGTGCTGGCGCTGCTGGTGGCGGTGCAGAGTGGCGCGCTGGCTACCGTGCTGCCGGGTTCGCTGGTCGACACGCTGGCCGGCCAGCCGGGGCTGGAGGCGCGCCCGCTCACCGCACCCGATCTGCGGACGCCGATCGGCTTCATGACGGCCACCGCGGTGCGGCCGTCGCGCGCGCTCGAAGCGGCGCTGAGGCTGGCCACCGACGCCGCGTGGCTCGCGGAGGCCGCCGCGCACAGTGGGCCGCTTGGCGCCCCCGGGTGAGCGGCCATCATCACGAAATCGAATCGCCCGGTTTCGAGAACCCATTGGACGGCGCGCCGGCGCCACGGCGATCATGGCCGTTGCCATGAACGCCACCATCATCCCGATCCGCCCCGCCGGCGCCACGCGCGAGCGCAAGCGCCAGGCCCCGAAGGGCCGCCAGGTCCAGCCCGCCGCGCTCGCCGACGTGCAGGCCCTCGTCGGCACCGGCGCGCTGCGGCGCGACCTGCTGATCGAGTACCTGCACCGCATCCAGGACCGCTTCGGCCAGCTCGGCACGCCGCACCTGGCGGCGCTGGCGCAGCTGCTGAAGCTGTCGCAGACCGAGGTCTACGAGGTGGCGAGCTTCTATCACCACTTCGACATCGTGAAGGAAGACGCCGAGGGCCGCGTGCCGGCGCCGGCCGCGCTCACGGTGCGCGTGTGCGACGGCCTGGCCTGCGAGATGGCGGGCGCCGCGTCGCTGCTGCAGCGGCTGCCGGCGATCCTGGGGCGTGAGGTGCGCGTCATCGCCGCGCCCTGCGTCGGCCGCTGCGA
>CAUJHQ010000183.1 GCA_963204815.1 Pseudomonadota bacterium
GCCGCGCTTGAGCCGCGCGCCGGCGCGGGCCACGTAGCATCAAGCCATGAACACGATCGACCTCTGGCTCGACACCGATCCCGGCTTCGACGACTGGATGGCCTGGGCCCTGCTCGAGGCCGACCCCGCGTTCCGCCTGCATGGCGTGAGCGTGGTGGCCGGCAACGCACAGCTGCCACGCACGCTGGCCAACGCGCTGGCCATCAAGCGCCTGCACGGCTTCACGACGCCGGTGTGGGCCGGCTGCGAGCGCCCGCTGGCGCAGCCGGCGGTGACGGCGCAGGACGTGCTGGGCGCCGCCGGCATGGCCACCACCGGCCCGCGGCTGGCGGAGTGGGCCGGCGGCCAGGCCGACGGCAACGGCGTGCGCGCGCTGATCGACGCCGTGCGTGCCGCGCCCGGCCGCATCACGCTGCTGGCGGTGGGGCCGCTGACCAACGTGGCGACCGCGTTCGCGCTCGCGCCCGAACTGCCGTCGCTGCTGAAGTCGATCGTCATCATGGGCGGCAGCACGACGGGCGGCAACGCCACGGCGGCCGCCGAGTTCAACATCCACGCCGACCCCGAAGCGGCGGCGCGCGTGTTCGACAGCGGCATCGAGGTGGCGATGTTCGGCCTCAACGTCTGCCGCCAGGTGCCGGTGAGCGGTGTCCACGTCGACCGGCTGCGGCGCGTCGGCAGTGCGAAGGCCGAGGTCTTTGCCGGCTATCTCGACGGCTACGTCGACATCGCGCGCCAGCGCGGCCGCGCGGCGCAGTCGCTCTACGACCCGACGCCGGTGGTGTGGCTGGCGGCGCCGCAGCTCTTCGACCTGCAGCCGGCGCGCGTGGATGTCGAGCTCGCGGGCCGCTTCACGCGCGGCATGACGGTGTGCGACCTGCGCGCACCGGCGCTGGCGCGCGCCAACGCGCGCGTCGCGATGCAGGCCGACGGCGACGCGGTGCTCGAATGGGCGATGCAGCGGCTGGAGGCGGCGCTCGCGTGATCGGGGCTTGACGCCGTCGCGCTCGCGCCCGCACACTGCGTTCATGGTCACGACCCGGTCGCCCCTGTCGCTGCAGCAGCCCCACCGCTTCGCGGTCGGTGGCGTCGTGCACGCGTGCATCGTCGTCATGCCGGAGCTTCCAGCACGCTAGGGCCAGCGTCACCCGTTCCACCGCACAAGGCCCGCCAACAGCGGGCCTTGTGCTTTTCAGTGCCCCTCCCGCCACCCAGGAGAGACCGATGTCCCGAGAGCCGATCACGATCCGCCGCACGACCACCGCCGACGCCGCCGCGCTGGCCCGCATCATGGGCGACCCCGAGGTGCTGCCCAACCTGCTGCAGGTGCCCTACACGAGCGAGGAGATCTGGCGCCAGAAGCTGGCCGAGAACAACGTGCCCGGCAAGACCGACATGGTGGTCGTCGCCGAGCGCGGCGGTGTCGTCGTCGGCAATGCCGGCCTGCACCCGCCGGGCACGAACCTGCGGCGGCGCCACGCCGCCGGGCTGGGCATCGTGGTCGCGAAGGAAGCGCAGGGGCAGGGCGTCGGCACCGCGCTGATGCAGGCCGTGTGCGACTACGCCGACCACTGGGCGCAGCTGCTGCGCGTGGAGCTCACGGTCTTCGTCGACAACACGCCGGCGATCAAGCTCTACGAACGCTTCGGCTTCGTGCACGAGGGCACGCACCGCGGCTACGCGCTGCGGCACGGCCGCTATGTCGACGTGCACAGCATGGCGCGCCTGCACCCGAACCCGCCGGCCATCGCGTGAGGCACGGGCCGGCGCCGCGGCGCCGGCCGGCCGATCGCAGGCACACTGGCGGTTTCGCACCGACACCGCCCGTTCCCATGAGCAAGCCGCACCGCGACAGCACCGACGCCGAACTCGACGCCTTCACCACCGTCTGCGACCGGCTCGGCGGCTTCGATGCCCGCGTCGGCGCCGAGTGGGCCGACGGCTACCTCACCGCGCTGGCCGCCGGCCTGCGCCTGCCCGACTTCGAGGCGTGGTGCACGAAGATGGCCGGCGACGCCTTCGAGCGTGCCTTCGCCGACCCCGAGGACCGCGCCAACGCCGAGCGCGCGCTGGCCGGCCGCCTGGTGGTGCTGCGCGACCAGCTCGACGCCGAGGCGCTGGACGAGCAGCCCGAGTTCCTGCGCCTGTCGCCGCTGATGGTGGCCTGGACCGACGAGGACCGTGCCGAGACGGCGAAGGAGCATCAGCTCGCCGCCGAGCAGGCGGCCGAACTGGTGACCGGCGCCGACTGGGCCGACGGCTTCTTCGCCGCGCTGGCCGACTTCCCCGACCAGTGGCCCGAGCAGGTGTCCGAAGAGGCGATGGAGCTCTTCGAGCAGCTGGCGCAGCAGGTGCATGCGCTGCGCCTGCCCGAGGGCGGCGACGAACTGCGCCTGCACGTGCAGGCCGTCTACGGCGACAAGGGCGCCGATCGCGACCGCCTCATCGACGAGGCCTGCTATGCCGTGCAGGACCTGCGCCTGTGGGCGGTGGACAACGCGCCGCGCCCGGAGACGCGGCGCGTCGACAAAGCGCCGGGCCGCAACGACCCCTGCCCCTGCGGCAGCGGCAAGAAATACAAGAAGTGCCACGGCGCCGCGTAGGCGGCAGCGGTCGGTCGGCTCTCGTTCACCCGCAGTGCCGCGTGCGGATGCGCTGCTATTCTGGCGCGCGCCTTGCTAAGCCTTTCGCCGGAGACCCACGACCCATGATGCACGGCTTCAACCCCCCGAAGCGCTTCCTGCCCTACCTCAGCTGGACCGAGATCGCGGCGCTGCCGGACAAGGCCAACACCGTGATCGTGCTGCCCTGCGGCAGCACTGAGCAGCACGGCCCGCACCTGCCCTGCGCGGTGGACACGGTGATCTGCTCGGGCGTCGTCGGCCATGCGCTGGCGCGCCTGCCCGACAGCGTGGCGGCCTACGCGCTGCCGCCCATCACCTACGGCAAGAGCGAGGAGCACCTGCACTTCCCGGGCACCGTCACGCTCTCCGGCGAAACGCTGCTGGCCACCATCAACGAGGTCGGCGAGTCGGTGTACCGCTCGGGCTTCAGGAAGCTGCTGTTCGTCAACGGCCACGGCGGTCAGCCGCAGGTGCTGGAGATCGCCGCGCGCGAGCTGCGGCTGCGCCACGGCGACTTCATCGTCATCCCGCAGCACACCTGGCGCCTGCCGCACGTGGCCGGGCGCTACATGGCCGAGAAGGAGAAGAAGCTCGCCATGCACGCCGGCCATGCCGAGACCGCCATCATGCTGGCGCTGGCGCCCGACACCGTGCACATGGAGCGCGCGGTGACGAACTACCCGCCCGAGTTCCCCAGCAAGCTGCTCAGCCCCGACGGGCGCCCCGCCTGCGCCTGGACGGCGCGCGACTTCGGCCCCAGCGGCGTCATCGGCGACCCGCTGCCGGCCACGCGCGAGCAGGGCGAGGCCATCCTCGACTCGCTCGCCGCCAGCTGGGCGCAGGCGATCGCCGAACTGCACGCGCTGCAGTGGGCGCCGCGCGAAGAAGCCACCTGGGGCCGCGGCCACCAGACCGGCCACGTCCAGTCCTCCCTCTGAACCCCCACCTCACCCGGAGACCCACCGCATGATCCGCAAGACCCGCCTCGCCGCACTCGTCGCCACCGTCGTGCTGCCCGGCGCCGCGATGGCGCAGGAGAGCTTCACCTACGTCACCAACTGGTACGCCCAGGCCGAGCACGGCGGCTACTACCAGGCGGTGGCGCAGGGCATCTACAAGAAGTACGGCCTGGACGTCACCATCCGCATGGGCGGGCCGCAGGTCAACACCTACCAGATCATGGCCGCCGGCCAGGCCGACTGCGTGATGGGCAGCTCCGATCTCCAGGTGATGCAGGTGCGCGAAGGCGGCCTGCCGGTCGTGACGGTGGCCGCGCTGTTCCAGAAGGACCCGCAGGTGCTGATCGCGCACGAGGGCGTCAAGGGCTTCGAGGACATGAAGGACAAGACCATCCTCATCAGCAGCCTTGCGCACCGCGGCTACTGGCCGTGGCTGAAGGCCAAGTACGGTTTCACCGACGCCCAGACGCGGCCCTACACCTTCAACATCCAGCCCTTCATGGCCGACAAGAACGTCGTCCAGCAGGGCTACCTGACGAGCGAGCCCTTCGCGATCCAGAAGGCCGGCGGCAAGGCGAATGCCTTCATGTTCAGCGACTTCGGATTCCCCGCCTACGCCAACACCGTGAGCTGCATGGAGAAGACGGTGAAGGAGCGCAGCAAGGCCGTCGCCGCCTTCGTGCGCGCCAGCGCCGAAGGCTGGAAGAGCTACTTCGCCGATCCCGCGCCGGGCAACGCGCTGATCAAGAAGGACAACCCGAACATGAGCGACGAGCAGCTGGTCTACAGCCTGTCCAAGCTCAAGCAGATGGGCATCGTCGCCGGCGGCGACGCCGGCAAGCTGGGCATTGGCGTCATCACCGACGCCCGCGTGAAGGCGACCTACGACTTCGGCGTCGGCGCCAAGCTGGTCGACCCGGCGAAGGTGAAGCTGGCCGATTCGTACACGACCGAGTTCGTGCGCGATCTCAAGGTCCTGCCGTGAGCGGTGCCGCCGCCGCGTTGCGACTGGCCGGCGAGTTGCCGGCGCTGGAGTGGGTGACCGACGAGACGCGTCTGCTGCGCCTGTCGCAGGACTTCTCCTGGTTCAGCCCGGTGCTGAAGCGCCAGCTCGAAGGCAAGCGCGCCGACGTGGCGGTGAAGCCGAAGACCGAGGACGAGATCCGCGCCGTCGTCGCGGCCTGCGCGCGCGAGCGCGTGCCGCTCACGGTGCGTGGCGCGGCCACCGGCAACTACGGCCAGATCGTGCCGCTGGAAGGCGGCTTGCTGCTCGACCTGTCGGGCTACAACGCCTTCGGCTGGGCGAAGGGCGGCGCCGGCCGCGCGCAGGCCGGCATTCGCCTGGGCGACTTCGACACGGCCGCGCAGCCGCTCGGCTGGGAACTGCGCTGGCAGCCGTCGACCTTCCGCGCCGCCACGCTGGGGGGACTGTTCGGCGGCGGCTTCGGCGGCGCCGGCAGCATCACCTACGGGCCCATCGCGGCCGCCGGCAACGTGCTGGGCGCGCGCGTGATGTCGGTCGAGCCCGAGCCGCAGGTGGTCGAACTTCGCGGCCCGGAGGCGATGCTGGTGCACCACAAGTGGGGCACCAACGGCATCGTGCTCGAGCTCGAGGTCGCGCTGGCGCCGGCACTGCCCTGGCTGGAGATGATCGCCACCTTCGAGTCGCTGGACGACGCGCACGCTTTCTGCATCCTGCTGCACGGCGGCACGCCGGGCATCGTGAAGAAGGAGCTGGCGCTGCTGGCCGACCCGATTCCCGGCTACTTCCCGGCGCTGTCCGAGCACCTGCCGAAGGGCCGGCACGCGGTGATCCTGATGGTGGTGGAGTCCAGCGAACCGGCCACTCGCGAGCTGGTGGCCGCGCACGGCGGCGAGGTCACCTACCGCAAGGACCTGGCCGAGGTGAAGGCCAGCAACCGCACGCTGGTGGAGTACTGCTGGAACCACACCACGCTGCAGGCGCTGAAGCTGGACAAGAACCTCACCTACCTGCAGGCGCGCTTCGACCCCGAGCGCCAGCGCGAGCAGGTCAAGGCGCTGCACGAGCAGCTCTCGCCCGAGGTCATGCTGCACCTGGAGTTCATCCGCCTCACCGACGGCCGCCACACCTGCAGCAGCCTGCCGGTGGTGCGCTTCAGCAGCGAGGCGCGGCTGGCCGAGCTGGCGCGCATCTTCGAAAGCCACGGCGTCACCATCAACAACGCCCACACGCACCTGCTGGAAGATGGCGGCAAGCTGCGCGACATGGACCGCGCCGCGCTGTCGGCCGCGCAGCGCATGGCGGCGGACGCCGCCGTCGCGATGAAGTCGCGCTTCGACCCGCTGGGCCTGCTGAACCCCGGCAAGCTGCGCTCGCAGCGGCGCTGAACCGGCGCGCCGCGGGCCCCCCGCGGGCCCCTAAGCTGACGCCGCCAAAGCGTGGCGCGCACCCCCTTCGGTGCGATGGGCTGCGCGCGGTCCCGACCCTATCGTTGCCATCACGCCCGGGACATGCCCCGGTGCCGGAGGTGGCGCGATGGTTCGAACTTGGATTGGCGTGGCGGTGCTGCTGGCGGCGGCAGTGGTGCAGGCGCAGCCGGTCGGCATCGTCACCATCGTCGACGGCGGGCTCACCGTGCAGCGCGGCGGCGAGCGCTTTGCGGCCACCGAGGGCCAGCGCCTGCAGGCCGACGACCTCGTCGCCACCGGCGACGGCACGCGCGTCGCCCGCATCGAGCTCGACGACGGCAAGACTTTGGACCTGGGCCCGGCGACGCAGCTGCTGCTGAAGCCGCGCGCGCTCGCCGCCGACGAGGAGCGGGCCGCCACCGCGCTGCTGGTGCGGGGATGGCTGAAGCTGTCGGCGCCCTGGAACCTGACGACGCCGGCAGCGCTGGTGTCGCCGCGGCTGGAGGCGCAGCGCGTGCGCGGTGTCGTCATCGCGCAAGCCGAGCCGGCCGAGACGTGGCTCTTCGTCGAGAGCGGCATCGCGTCGGCGCAACCGCGCGACGGCCGCCGCGCCGCGCCCTACGCGCTGGCCGAAGGCGGCTCGTTCACGCAGCGCGCCGACGGCGGGCTGCAGAGCCAGGCAGCACCCGCCGACCGCCTGGCGCGCATGCCGCGCGCCTTCTTCGACACGTTGCCGCGCCGCGCCGCGCGCTTCGGCGCGGCACCGGTCGCCGCCCTCCAGCGCTGAAGGACATCGCCATGAAGCTGCTGCTCAAGTTCAACCTCGTCTTCCTGGTCGTCTTCGTGGCCGGCCTGCTCGGCACCAGCGTCATCACGCGCGAGCTGCTGGAACGCAACGCGCGCCAGGAAGTGCTGCAGCACGCGCGCTTCATGCTGGAGAAGGCGCTCGCGGTGCGCTCGTACACGTCGACCCAGGTCGCGCCGCTGCTGGAAACGCAGATGCGCTACGGCTTCCTGCCGCAGAGCGTGCCGGCCTTCGCCGCCACCGAGGTGCTGGCCAAGGTGCAGAAGGACCACCCCGAGTTCAGCTACAAGGAAGCGACGCTGAACCCGACGAACCCGCGCGACCGCGCGGTCGAGTGGGAGGCCGACGTCATCGGCAACTTCCGCCTGCAGCCCGACACGAAGGAATTCGTCGGCGAGCGTGACACGCCGGCCGGCCGCGCGCTCTACATCGCCAAGCCGATCCGCATCAGCGACGGCGCCTGCCTGCGCTGCCACGGCGCCGCCGACATCGCGCCGCGCTCGCTGATCGAGAAGTACGGGCCGTCGAACGGCTTCGGCTGGCAGCTCGGCGAGGTCGTCGGCGCTCAGGTCGTTTCGGTGCCGATGGCGCTGCCGCTGGCGCGCGCCCACGAGGCCTGGAGCACCTTCATGATCGCGCTGACGGCGGTGTTCGTCGCCATCGGCGCGGTGCTCAACGCGATGCTGTGGTGGATGGTGATCCGCCCGGTGACGAAGCTGGCCCGCATCGCCGACCAGGTGAGCCTGGGCGCGCTGGAAGCGCCGGTCTTCCAGGCCGCCGGGCGCGACGAGATCGGTGCGCTGGCGCAGTCGTTCACGCGCATGCGGCGCAGCCTCGCGCAGGCGCTGGACATGCTCGGGGCCGAACCGGCATGAGCGCGCGTCACCCCGATCTCGAGCTGCCGCTGGACGGGCCGGCGCTGCCGCCGCGCATCGGCAAGTACCTCGTCACGCAACGCATCGGCTCGGGCGCGATGGGCGTGGTCTACAAGGGCGTGGACCCGCACATCCAGCGCCCGGTCGCGATCAAGACCATCCGCCCGGCGCTGCTGGCCGGCGGCGCCGGCAGCCTCGACGCGGTGCGCCACTTCCGCCAGGAGGCGCAGGCCGCGGGCCGCCTGAACCACCCGAACATCGTCGCCGTGTACGAATACGGCGAGCAGGACGGCCAGCTCTTCATCGCGATGGAATGTGTGGAAGGCCGCTCGCTCTACGCCATCACCGGCGCCGGCGCGCGCCTGGCGCTGCCCGATGTCATGGCGGTGATGATGCAGCTGCTCGACGCACTGCAGGTCGCGCACGAAGAGCGCGTCTGGCACAACGACATCAAGCCCGGCAACCTGCTCGTCACGCGCGACGGCCGGCTGAAGGTGACCGACTTCGGCATCGCCCGGCTCGACGCCTGCGACCTGTCGCAGCGCGGCGCGGTGCTCGGCTCGCCCGGCTACATGGCGCCCGAGCGCTACCGCGGCGAGCTGGCCGACCACCGCGTCGACCTGTTCGCGTGCGGCGTGCTGCTGCACGAGCTGCTCACCGGCAGCGCGCCGTTCGCCGGCAACGCGAAGGAGGCGATGGCGCAGGTGCTGCAGCACGAGCCGCCGCCGGCGTCCACGCATGCCGGCAGCCTGTCGACACCGGCGCTCGACGCCGTCGTCGCGCGGGCGCTCGCCAAGCGCCCCGGTGACCGCTTCCCGAACGCGATGGCGATGCGCCAGGCGCTGCTCGACGCCGTGCCGGCCGACGCGGTGCGCCACGTGCTGTCGCCGGCCGCGCTGATGACCATGCGCCGCGTGCCGACCGGGCCGCAGCCGTCCTGGGCCGGCTCGGCCGCGTCGGTGCCGCCGGCGCCGCCGTCGTCGGTCGGCGCGCCGACCTGGGACGCCGGCGTGCTGTCGCAGGTCGAAGCGCTGCTGCGGCCTCAGCTCGGTGCGGTCAGCGGCGCGGTGGTGCGCGACGCCTCGCGGCGCAGCGCCAGCCTGTCGGCCCTGGTGGCCCGCATCGCCAACGAAGCGCTGCCGCGCAGCGAGCGCGCCGCCTTCCTGGCGCGCGCCGCGCAGGCAGTCGGCGTGGCGGTGGCGCCGGAGCCGGCGCCGCGCCGCGCGGCAGCCGCCGGCGCGACCTCGGTGCTGCCGGTGCTGGGGCAGACGCCGATGCAGCCGGCGCTCGTCGACAAGGCCGCGCGCGTGCTCGCCGGCCACATCGGCCCGATCGCGATGGTGCATGCGCGCCGTGCCGCCGCCGCGGCCACCAGCCGCGAGCAGTTCTACTGCACGCTGGCGGATCGCGCCGGCCCCGAGGTCGACCGCAAGCGGCTGCTGGCGCAGCTCTGGCGCCTGGTGTAGCGTGCCGCGCAGGCGCGGCGCGGCCTGCTAGAGTCGCGCCCCATGTCGCCGCCGCCCGCTCCGCCCGCCGACCTGCAAGGCCGGCACATCGTCCTCGGTCTCTCGGGAGGCATCGCCTGCTACAAGGCCGCCGAGCTGGCGCGTGAACTGGTCAAGGCCGGCGCCACCGTGCAGGTGGTCATGACCGACGCGGCGCAGCAGTTCATCACGCCGGTGACGATGCAGGCGCTGACGAACCGCCCTGTCTTCACCAGCCAGTGGGACGCGAGGCCGGCGAACGCGATGGCGCACATCGAGCTGTCGCGCGAGGCCGATGCCATCGTCGTCGCGCCGGCGAGTGCCGACTTCATCGCCCAGCTCGTGCAGGGCCGCGCCGCCGAACTTCTGCCGCTGCTGTGCCTGGCGCGGCCGATCGAACGCTGCCCGCTGCTCGTCGCGCCGGCGATGAACCGCGAGATGTGGGCCCACCCGGCCACGCAGCGCAACGTGGCGCAGCTGCGCGCCGACGGTGCCCGCGTGCTCGGCCCCGGCAGCGGCGACCAGGCCTGCGGCGAGGTCGGCGACGGCCGCATGCTCGAAGCCGAAGAGATCCGCGACGAGCTGATCGCCTTCTTTCAGCCCAAGCTGCTGGCCGGCCGGCGCGTGCTGATCACCGCCGGCCCCACCTTCGAGGCCATCGATCCGGTGCGTGGCATCACCAACCTCAGCAGCGGCAAGATGGGCTTCGCGCTCGCGCGTGCCTGTGCCGAGGCGGGCGCCACCGTCACGCTGGTGGCCGGCCCGGTGCACCTGGCCACGCCGCGCGGCGTGCAGCGCGTGAACGTGACGAGCGCGCGCCAGATGCACGATGCCGTCGTGCCGGCGGCGAAGGCGCACGACGTCTTCATCGCCACCGCCGCCGTCGCCGACTGGCGGCCCGCGTCGATGAACGAGCACAAGATCAAGAAGGACGGCAAGAAGCAGGCGCCGACCTTCGAGCTGACCGAGAACCCCGACATCCTCGCCACCGTGGCGCGCCTGCCGGTGGCCGAGCGGCCCTGGTGCGTGGGCTTCGCGGCCGAGAGCCAGGACCTGGCGCGCCACGCGCGCGAGAAGCTCGAACGCAAGGGCGTGCCGCTGGTCGTCGGCAACCTGGGCCCGGCCACCTTCGGCCGCGACGACAACCAGCTGCTGCTGGTCGACGCGCGCGGCGAGCGCGAGCTGCCCGCCGCCGACAAGCTGACGCTGGCGCGCGCGCTGGTGGCCGAGATCGCCGAACGCATGAAGAGCCGATGACCACGATCGACGTCAAGGTGCTCGACGCCCGCATGGCCGAGCAACTGCCCGCCTACGCCACGCCGGGCAGCGCCGGCCTCGACCTGCGCGCCTGCCTGGACGCGCCGCTGGTGCTGGAGCCGGGCGCCAGCACGCTGATCCCCACCGGCCTGGCCATCCACATCGGCGACCCCGGACTGGCGGCGCTGATCCTGCCGCGCTCGGGTCTGGGCGCCAAGCACGGCATCGTGCTGGGCAACCTGGTCGGGCTGATCGACAGCGACTACCAGGGCCCGCTGATGGTGAGCTGCTGGAACCGCGGCCAGGCCGCGTTCACCGTGCAGCCGATGGAGCGCATCGCGCAGATGATCATCGTGCCGTTGGTGCAGGCGGCGTTCCGCCGCGTCGACGACTTCGCCGCCAGCGTGCGCGGCAGCGGCGGCTTCGGGTCGACCGGGCAGCGCTGAAGCGCGGTCAGTGCAGGCGCGGGCCGGGCACCGCGGCGTCGAGCACGCTGACGGCGCGGTTGCCGACCGAGCGGGCGTCGATCTCGTCGTCGGTGGCCTCGCGCACGTCGCGCACCTTGATCTTCAGCCGCAGCGCCAGCCCGGCGAGCGGGTGGTTGCCGTCGAGCACCACGTGCGACGGGTAGACCTCGGTGACGACGTACAGCGCATCGGCCGGCATGCCCGGCGTCGCGGCGCCGGCCGGCAGGCCTTCGAAGGCCATGCCCGGCTCGACGGGGTCGGGGAAGAGCTTGCGATCCTCGAAGCAGACGAGTTCGGGCTTGTACTCGCCGAAGGCGTGCTCGGGCTCGAGCTGCAGTTGCAGTTCCTCGCCCGGCGCGTGGCCGGCGAGCGCCTCTTCCACCTTCTCCAGCAGGTCGTCGCCGCCGAAGAAGAATTCGACCGGCTCCTTCAGCTCGTCGATGGGGCGGTTCTGCGCGTCGCTCAGGACCCACGTGAGGGTCACGACGCAGGGTTCCGTGATCAGCATCAGGCAATCATCGCACAGGGGTCGTGGACAATCCGCGCATGGATCTCGATGCCCCGACCGCGCTGCTCGGCGGTCTCTCGCCGGCCGCGTTCATGCGCCGCCACTGGCAGAAGAAGCCGCTCGTCGTGCGCCAGGCGCTGCCCGGCGCGACGGCGCCGATCACCCGGCCGGCGCTGTTCGACCTGGCGGCGCGCGACGACGTCGAATCGCGCCTCGTCGCGCAGTCGGCCGGCCGCTGGCAGGTGCGTTACGGGCCGCTGGCGCGGCGCTCGCTGCCCCCGGTGGGCAAGCCGGGCTGGACGCTGCTGGTGCAGGGGCTGGACCTTCACCTGCCGGCCGCGCACGACCTGCTGCAGCGTTTCCGCTTCGTGCCCGACGCGCGCCTGGACGACCTGATGCTGTCGTGGGCCAGCGACGGCGGCGGCGTCGGCCCGCACCTCGATTCCTACGACGTCTTCCTGATCCAGGTGCACGGCCGACGCCGCTGGCGCTTCGGCCGCGTCGCCGACGAGTCGCTGGTCGACGGCCTGCCGCTGAAGATCCTGCGCCGCTTCGAGCCCGAGCAGGACATCGTGCTCGACCCCGGCGACCTGCTCTACCTGCCGCCGCGCTGGGCGCACGACGGCATCGCGGTGGGCGAGTGCATGACCGCCTCGGTGGGCTTTCGCGTACCGACGCAGGGCGGCCTTGCACGCGAACTGCTGCAGCGCATCGCCGACGGCGTCGACGACGACGGCGCGCTCTATCGCGACCCGAAGCAGCCCGCGACCGCCACCCCCGGTGCGTTGCCGCCGGCGCTGGTCGACTTCGCACGCGCGTCGCTCGAGCGCGTGCTGTGCGAGCCCGGGGCGCTGGAGCGCGCGCTCGGCGAGGTGCTGACCGAACCGAAGCCGCGCGTCTGGTTCGACGGCGGTGCGGCGGCCGGCGCCGGCCTGCGGCTCGACGCGAAGACCCGCATGCTCTACGACGACCGCCGCGTCTTCATCAACGGCGAGGCCTTCGACGCCGCCGGCCGCGATGCGCGCCTGATGCGCCGGCTGGCCGACACGCGCCGGCTCGACGTCCGCGACGGCGCCGCGCTCAGCGACGGCGCGCGCGCGCTGCTCGACGAATGGATCGACGCCGGCTGGCTGCACCGGAGCACCCCATGAACGACCCTGCATCGCCGCCGAAGATCGACTCGCGCATCGCCTTCGCCGCCGCGTTGCGCTGGGGCTTCGACACGGCGTTCGCACGCGATGCGCGGCGCATCGTCTGCGTCGACCGCGACTTCGCCGAATGGCCGCTCGACGAACCCGCGCTGCTCGACGCGCTGGCCGCCTGGCTGCGCCGGCCGAAGCGGCGGCTCGTGCTGCTGGCCGACCACTTCGACGAGATGCCGCGTCGCCATGCACGCTTCGTGCGCTGGCGGGCCGACTGGGCGCACGCCATCGACGCGTTCGCACCCCCCGCCGAGGACCGCGCCGACCTGCCGACGCTGCTGGTCGACGACGGCCCCGTCAGCGTGCAACTGCTCGACGCGGTGCACTGGCGCGGCCGCTGCGAACTCGATGCGCGCCATGCTCAGTTGTGGCGCGAGAACCTTGATGCGCTTCTGCAACGTTCGGAGCCTGCGTTCCCGGTAAGTCAGCTCGGTCTATAGGGATTGCCCTTATCCAGGCTATACTAGCGGGCTAGGCATGGGAGCGGGACCTTCTACGTTCCTTGTCTGCCCGATGGGTCTCTGAGAGTTCTCGAAGAGTGCCCTCAACTGACGAATCAATTTTCGATCCCTAAAACTCTTGAGGACACACGCAATGAACAAGTCGCTCGTCATGGCCGCCCTGGTTGCCGCTTTCACCCTCGCCGCCTGCGGCAAGAAGGAAGAGGCTCCGGCCGCCGCCGCCCCGGCCCCCGCCGCCGCCCCGGCGCCCGCCGCCGCCGCCTCGGCCGTGGCTGATGCCGCCGCCGGCGCCGCTTCGGCTGTTGGCGATGCCGCTTCGGCCGCCACTGGTGCCGCCGCTGCCGTCAAGGACGCCGCTGCCGCCGCCGCTTCGGCCGTCAGCAAGTAAGCAAGTCTTCGGGCGCCACGCGCCCGCAAGCGAAAAGGCCGCCCTCGGGCGGCCTTTCTCATGGGCGCGGCGGTCTCAGCGCAGTTCCTTGACGAGCTGGCCGACGATGCGCTGACCGTTCTCGCCCGGCTCCGGTGCGCCGGTGGACGTGAGCACGGACACCACGGTCTTGTCGCCCGACCCCTTCACGGCGATGCGGTAGCGCAGCGGGCCGCGCGGCTGGTCGCCGGCCTTGCCCGTGAGGCGGTCCCACCAGCCCGGCTCTTCCTTGCCGGCGAACTTCGGGTCGACGTAACGCACGAAGTACAGGCCGCCGGCGCGGTCGCGGTCCTCGACCGAGAAACCGCTGCGGTCGAGCGCCAGGCCGACACGCCGCCACGCGCGGTCGAAGGGCTCGTCGACCTCGAGCGCGGCGGTGTTGCCGGTGACGGGGCGCGCCCGCGCCGGCGCTTCCGGCGCCGCCGCCACGGCCGTGCGCGCTTCGGGCTCCGGCGCGCCCAGGCGTGCCATCAGGCGCGTCAGGAACTCGGCCTCGAGTGCGGGGTCGCGCGGACGCGGGTTCCACGCCGTCGATTCCTGCCGGTCGCCCGTGTAGATCTCCGCCAGGCCGCGGTGGGTGATGAAGACTTCGCTGCCGGTCGGCGTGCGCTCGATGCGCGTGCGGTAGCGGTCGCGCTCGCCGCTGTCGAACAGGTTGCTGAAGAAGCGGCCGATGGAGCCGCGGATCATGTCCTGCGGCAGCTTGGCGCGGTTCTCCGCCCACTCCGTTTCCATGATGCCGAGCTCGGGGCTCTCGGTGTCGAGCTTGAAGCCGCGGTCGATCCAGAAGGCCTTGACGATCGGCCACAGCTGCTCCGGCGGCATCGGCACGGCCAGCCAGCGCTGGTCGCCGGCGCGCTCGACCTTCAGGCCGTCCGACGCCGGCGGCACGATGCCGGGCGCCGCCGCCGAGGCCGCGCCGGCCACCGGCGAACCGGCCGCGCTGACCACGCCGCCCTGGGTGGCGTAGCGGTTCTCGCGTGCGAGCTGGGTCAGGTCGGGGGGGACGTCGAGCGGCTTGCTCTTCACCGCGGCGCTGCGGTAGTCGACTTTCTCGCCGGACAGCAGGCCTTCGTTGGAGGTGCAGCCGGCCAGTGCCAAGGCAGCGGCCAGCGCAGGCAGCGCCAGGCGGGCGGGGGACATCGCGGGGTGACGGTTCAAGTTCCGAGTCTCCGGGCGGCCGCCACGCTGGGCGGCCGCGTTGTGGGGTGCGCCGCGGCTCAGGCCTTGGTGGCCAGGCCGGCGGCCTGCATCGCCTGGCCGACGCTGGCTTCGCCGGCGGGCGTGAGCGGCAGGATCGGCAGGCGCAGGTGGTTGCCGATCAGCCCCAGCTTCGCCATCGCCCACTTGGTGGGCGCCGGGCTCGGCTCGCAGAACAGCTGCTTGTGCAGCGGCAGCAGCTGCAGGTGGATCTGCGTCGCGCGCTTCACGTTGCCTTCGATGGCGGCGATGCACAGCTCGTGCATCAGCCTGGGCGCCACGTTGGCGGTGACGCTGACGTTGCCCTTGCCGCCGAGCAGCATCAGCGCGACGGCCGTGCCGTCGTCGCCCGAGTAGATCGCGAAGTGCTCGGGCGCCTGCTTGATGAGCCAGCACGCGCGCTCGATGTTGCCGGTGGCTTCCTTGACGCCGACGATGCCGGGCACCTCGGCCAGCCGCAGCGTGGTTTCGGGCTGCATGTCCGCCACCGTGCGGCCGGGCACGTTGTAGAGCACCACCGGGATGTCCACCGCCTCGGCGATGGCCTTGAAGTGGCGGTAGATGCCTTCCTGCGAGGGCTTGTTGTAGTAGGGCACGACCTGCAGCGTGCAGTCGGCACCGACCTTCTTGGCGAACTTCGACAGCTCGATCGCCTCGGCCGTGCTGTTGGCACCGGCGCCGGCCATGATCGGCACGCGGCCCTTCGCGTGCTCGACGGCGACGCGGATGATCTCGCAGTGCTCGTCGACCGAGACGGTGGGCGATTCGCCGGTGGTGCCGACGACGCCGATGCAGTCGGTGCCTTCGGCGAGGTGCCAGTCGATCAGGCGCCGCAGCGCGTCGTAGTCGACGCTGCCGTCCGCCTGCATGGGCGTGACGAGGGCGACGATGCTGCCAACGATGGGTTTCATGCGGAGTCCTGTGGCGTCCTGTGGCGCGGGGTCCGTCGGGACCGTGAAGCGGGCGATTTTAGCCGCCGAGGGCAGGGTGGCCCGGCCGGGGCGCCAACGCGGCGATGCGCTGCACGCAGCGCGGCGGGTCGGCGAGCTCGCCGTCCTCGTAGGCGACGGTGCGAAGACCCGCCGTCATCTGCAGCAGTTCACCGCGCCGCAGCAGGAAGTCGGGGCGCGACGGCCGGCCGTGCGCCTCGTTGCCATCGGCGAAGGTCTCGTGCAGGTAGACGCCGCCGTCGGCCAGCGCCGCCATGAGCGCCGGCGCCAGCGGGCGCCAGAGGTAGTTCGTGACGACGACGGCGTCGAAGCGGCGGCCGGCCAGCGGCCACGGGCCGTTCTCGAGGTCGGCGACGACGGTCTCGCCGACGCCGCCCAGTCCCGCCAGCGCCGCCGCGTCGCGATCGACGCCGGTGACGCGAAAGCCCTGCGCCGCCAGCCAGCGCAGGTGGCGGCCGCTGCCGCAGGCGACGTCGAGCACCGTGCCGCCGGGTGCGATGAGGTGCGCCCAGCGCACGACCCACGGCGAGGGTGCGCCGCTGCCGTGCATCAGAAGCAGGCCCAGACGCGGTTGGCGAGGTCGACCACGGTGTGCGGGTCGAGGTAGGCCGTGAACACGAGCGCCAGCACCGCCAGCGCGGCGACCCAGGCGCCCAGGCGGCCGGCGCGGGTCATGCCGGCTGCGGCGCGCCGCGCAGGATGGCGCTCTCGCGCACCGGCAGGTTGATGAGCGCCGCGAACACGCCCAGCGCCACCGCGATCCACCAGACCATGGTGTAGCCGCCGGTCAGGTCGTAGAGCTTGCCGCCGAGCCACACGCCCAGGAAGCTGCCGACCTGGTGCGACAGGAAGACGAAGCCGCCCAGCATCGACATGTACTGCACGCCGAAGATCTGCGCGACGATGGCGTTCGTCGGCGGCACCGTCGACAGCCACAGCAGGCCCATCGTGGCGGAGAACAGGTACACGCTCCAGGGCGTCAGCGGCGCCAGCACGAAGACCGTGATGACGACGGCACGCGCGATGTAGATCGACGCCAGGATGTGGCGCTTGGCCACCTTCTGCCCCAGCCAGCCGGCGGCGTAGGTGCCGAACACGTTGAACAGGCCGATGAGCGCGAGCGCCGTCGTCGCCACGTCGGGGCTCAGGCCCTGGTCCTTCAGGTAGCTCGGCATGTGCACGCCGATGAACACCACCTGGAAGCCGCAGACGAAGTAGCCCGCCATCAGCAGCCGGAAGCTCTTGTAGGCGAAGGCCTCGCGCAGCGCCTGGCCCACGCTCTGCTGCGACGCCGGCCCGCCGGTGACCTTCGGCTCGCGCAGGCCCCAGGCCAGCGGCATGATGAACAGCGCCAGCAGCCCCAGCACGTAGAGCGCGTTCTGCCAGCCGGTGTGGCCGATGAGCCAGTTCTCCACCGGCACCATCAGGAACTGGCCGAACGAGCCGGCCGCCGCCGCCACGCCCATCGCCCACGAGCGCTTCTCGGGCGCCACGTTGCGCGCGATGACGCCGTAGACGATGGCGTACGTGGTGCCCGCCTGCGCCATGCCCAGCAGCAGGCCGGCGCTGCCGGTGAAGGCGAGGCCCGAGGTGGCCATCGCCATCGTCACCAGGCCGCCGGCGTACAGCAGGCTGCCGACGACGAGCACCTTGAAGGCACCGTAGCGGTCGGCCAGCATGCCGGCCACCGGGCCGGCCAGGCCCCAGGCGAGGTTCTGCACGGCGAGCGCGAAGGCGAAGGTCTCGCGCGACCAGCCGCGGTCCATCGTGATCGGTTGCAGCCACAGGCCGAAGCCGTGGCGGATGCCCATCGACAGCGTGACGATGAAGGCGCCGCACAGCAGCACCTGAGACATCGACAGTCGGGCGGGGGTCGAAGCGGAAGACATTCAGGGATTGTCTCGGAATTCGCTGTGTTCTGTCGGACACGCCCCGGACAGAATCGGTCGCAACCAAAGGGGGAGTGGGCATGAAGGTCCTGGTGCTCGGCAGCGGCGTGATCGGCGTTTCGGCGGCCTACTACCTGGCGCGCGCCGGCCACGAGGTGGAGGTCGTCGACCGCCAGCCCGGCCCCGCGCTCGAGACCAGCTACGCGAATGCCGGCGAGGTGAGCCCCGGCTACAGCGCCCCCTGGGCCGGCCCCGGCGTGCCGGTGAAGGCCATCAAGTGGATGCTGATGCAGCACAGCCCGCTCGTCATCTGGCCGCTGCTGGACCCGGCCATGTGGCGCTGGGGCGCGATGATGCTGGCCAACTGCACCGAGCGCGCCTACGCGCTCAACAAGAGCCGCATGGTGCCGATCGCCGAGTACAGCCGCGACTGCCTGAAGGCGCTGCGTGCCGAGACCGGCATCGGCTACGATGACCGCGCGCAGGGCACGCTGCAGCTGTTTCGCACCCAAAAGCAGCTCGACGGCATCGGCGGCGACGTCGCCGTGCTCAAGCAGTACGGCGTGCCCTTCGAGGTCCTGGACCGCGAAGGCTTCTGCAAGGTCGAGCCGGCGCTGAAGCTGACGCAGGAGAAGTTCGTCGGGGCGCTGCGCTTGCCGAATGACGAAACCGGCGACTGCTTCCTGTTCACCAACCGCCTGGCCGAGATGGCCGCCGCACAAGGCGTGACGTTCCGCTGGAACACGCGCATCGACGCGCTGGGGGTCGAAGGCGGGCGCATCACCACGGTGCGCACCGCAGCCGGTGAGCTGAAGGCCGATGCGGTGGTGATGGCCCTGGGCAGTTTTTCACCCCTGCTGCTGCGCCCGCTGGGCATCCGCATCCCGGTCTACCCGGTCAAGGGTTATTCGATCACGGTGCCGATCACCGACGCCGCGTGCGCGCCGGAG
>CAUJHQ010000184.1 GCA_963204815.1 Pseudomonadota bacterium
TGGTGGAACCGGGGGGAATCGAACCCCCGTCCGCAAGCCATCGCCGGACGGTTCTACATGCGTAGCTGTCTGATTTGAGTTTGAGGGCCTGGGTCGCGCAGCAGCACGCTACCCCTGCCCCGAGTCACTTGGTTTTAGGCCCTTGCCGAATGACGCGACAAGGGACGATCCGATGTGGATGACCTTGCTGCTTGCTACCTTGCGGTATCAGGCCCAGCCCATCGGAGAACTGGTGCAAGGCTCACCGGTTTTAAGCGGCGAGGGCGAAACGTTCGTCGTTCGCAGTTACTTGTTTCCAGTGGATTAACGAGCGAACTGGTGCTCGGCATGCCCCGCGCCGACTCCGCACCCACGTCGAAGCCAGATCGGTCCCAAGCGGCCTAGTTTAGGCCAGTTCCAGCCAATGCAAGAGCGCGTGCGGGGCGTCGATCACGATGTCGGCGCCCCAGTCGCCGATCGCCTCGCCGGCGCCGAGGTAGCCCCAGCCGGCCGCCACCGTGGCCATGCCCGCGGCGCGGCCCGCGATGACGTCGCGGTGGTCGTCACCGACGTAGGCGCAGGCCTCGGGCGGCACCCCGTGGCGGCGCGCCGCCTCGAGCAGCGGTGCCGGGTGCGGCTTGGCGTGCGGCGTGCTGTCGCCGCCGATGAGCACGGCGGCGCGGCGGTGCAGCGAGAGGCCTTCGACGAGGGGCGCCGCGAAACGCAGCGCCTTGTTGGTGACGATGCCCCAGGGCAGCGCGTGCGCTTCCAGCCGTTGCAGCACGGGCTCGACGGCGGCGAAGACCGCGGTCTCGCGCAGCAGGCGGCGCTCGTAAAGGGCGAGAAACTCGTCGCGCAGCGCCTCGAAGCCGTCGTCGCCGGGCGCGACGCCGAGCGCGGTGCCGACCATGCCGCGGGCGCCCGTGCCGACCATGGGCCGCAGCCGTTCGTAGGGCAGTGGCGGCAGGCCGCGAACGGCACGCAACTCGTTGGCGGCGCCGGCGAGGTCGGGCGCGCTGTCGACCAGCGTGCCGTCGAGGTCGAACAGCACCGCCGCGTGGCGGCCGCGGCGTGCCATCAGGCCGCCTTCCGGCAAGCCACCAGGTAGTTGACGCTGGTGTTGCCCGACAGCCCGTAGCGACGGGTGAACGGGTTGTATTCCATGCCGCGCGTGGCTGCGATCTCCAGGCCCGCGTCGCGGCACCAGCGCGCCAGTTCGCTCGGGCGGATGAAACGTTCGTACTCGTGGGTGCCGCGCGGCAGCAGGCGCAGCACGTACTCGGCGCCGACGATCGCGAAGAGGAACGACTTCGGGTTGCGGTTCAGCGTCGAGAAGAAGACCCAGCCGCCCGGAGCGACCAGTTCGCTGCAGGCGCGCACCACCGACGACGGATCGGGCACGTGCTCCAGCATTTCCATGCAGGTGACGACGTCGAACGCACCGGGCCGTTCGGCGGCGATCGCCTCGGCCGCGATCTCGCGGTAGTCGAGGTTCTCGACGCCGGCCTCCAGCGCGTGCAGGCGCGCCACGCCCAGCGGCTTGGCCGCGAGGTCGATGCCGGTGACATGGCGCGCCCGCAGCGCCATCGACTCGGCAAGGATGCCGCCGCCGCAGCCGACGTCCAGCACGGCCTTGCCACGCAACGGCGCGAGGCCGTCGATCCAGTCCAGGCGCAAGGGGTTGATCTGGTGCAGCGGGCGGAACTCGCTCTCGGGGTCCCACCAGCGGTGGGCAAGGTCGCTGAACTTGGCGAGTTCCTGGGCGTCGACGTTCACGGTCATGGCGACATCGTAGCGGCAGGCCCCGCACGCAGCGGAGCCCGGAAAGAACAAACCCCGCCGGAGCGGGGTTTGAGCGTCAGCCTTCAGGCAGGCTTACTTGCGGGTGCGGGTCCCGACGACTTCGATTTCCACGCGACGGTTCTTCGCGCGGCCTTCGGCGGTCTTGTTGTCGGCGACCGGGTTCTTCTGACCCTTGCCTTCGGTGTAGACGCGGTTCTTCTCGACGCCCTTGCTCACCAGGTAGGCCTTCACGGCGTCGGCACGCGCCACCGAGAGCTTCTGGTTGGCGGCCTCGTTGCCCACCGAGTCGGTGTGGCCGACGGCGATGATGACTTCGAGGTTGACACCGGCGGTCTTGCTGACCAGGTCGTCCATCTTGGCCTTGGCGTCAGGCTTCAGCACCGACTTGCCGGTGTCGAAGAACGCGTCAGCGGCGAAGGTGACCTTCTCGCTCACCGGGGCCGGCGGCGCGGGCGGCGGGGCCGGCGGCTTCGGCGGGGCGGCGGGCGGCGGCGCGGCAGGCGCGGGGGCCGGCGCGGGCGGCGGCGGCGGGGGCGGCGGTGCAGCCGGCGGCGGCGGGGGCGGCGGGGCGACCGGCTTGATCGCGCCATCGCAATCGGCCGCGGCGGTGGCCGGCGTCCAGTTGGCATCACGCCAGCAGAGTTCGTTGCTGCCGTTCTTCCAGACGGTGGTGCCGTCGGCCGCGCGCCAGTTGTCGATCGACGGGGCCATGCCACCGTGAGCAGCGGCCATCGAAGCGATCGGCGCGGCGAGAGCGGCTGATGCCAAGAGCATCGCCACCTTATTCAGTTTCGTCATTGATTCTCCTCTCGAGGAAAGCCGCAGCAAGCCTGCGAAACGTCCAAACGGAAAAGCGCTTTATCCGGGCAAATCCCCACGGCTGCGGGCACTTACCACCGACGGATGATTGTGCCATAGGGCATCCGCTGGCCTGCATTTTGGCGTCACGCCATCGCGATGCCCGCACCGATGTTGCGCATGCGCGACAAGGCTAGACCCTTAGAATCCCTCGCTTCAGCGCTGCCTCACCACGCGCCCTGCACCCCTGCAGGCCGCGGGCGCCCACACGGCCGTCTTGCATGACCCAGTTCGCCAAGGAAACCCTGCCCGTCAGCCTCGAAGAGGAGATGCGGCGTTCGTACCTCGACTACGCGATGAGCGTGATCGTGGGGCGCGCCCTTCCCGATGCGCGCGACGGCCTGAAGCCGGTGCACCGGCGCGTGCTGTTCGCGATGCACGAGTTGTCGAACCACTGGAACCGGCCTTACAAGAAGAGCGCGCGCATCGTCGGCGACGTCATCGGCAAGTACCACCCGCACGGCGACACCGCGGTGTACGACACCATCGTGCGCATGGCGCAGGACTTCAGCCTGCGCCACATGCTGGTCGACGGCCAGGGCAACTTCGGCTCGATCGACGGCGACAACGCGGCGGCGATGCGCTACACCGAGATCCGCCTCTCGAAGATCGCGCACGAGATGCTGGAGGACATCGACAAGGACACGGTCGATTTCGCGCCCAACTACGACGGCAGCGAGAAGGAGCCCACGGTGCTGCCGGCGCGGCTGCCGAACCTGCTGGTCAACGGCAGCGCGGGCATCGCAGTCGGCATGGCGACGAACATCCCGCCGCACAACCTGAACGAGATCGTCGACGCCTGTCTGCACCTGCTGAAGAACCCGGAGGCCACGCTCGACGAGCTGATGGAGATCGTGCCGGCGCCGGACTTCCCCACCGCCGGCATCATCTACGGCCTGAACGGCGTGCGCGAGGGCTACCGCACCGGCCGCGGCAAGGTGGTGATGCGGGCCAAGTGCCACTTCGAGGACATCGACCGCGGTTCGCGCCAGTCGATCATCGTCGACGAGATCCCGTACCAGGTGAACAAGAAGACGCTGCTCGAGCGCATCGCCGAGCTCGTCCACGAGAAGAAGATCGAAGGCATCAGCCACATCCAGGACGAGAGCGACAAGTCCGGGATGCGCGTCGTCATCGAACTCAAGCGCGGCGAAGTGCCCGAGGTGGTGCTGAACAACCTGTACAAGCAGACGCAGCTGCAGGACACGTTCGGCATCAACATGGTCGCGCTGATCGACGGCCAGCCGCGCCTGTGCAACCTGAAGCAGCTGATCGACATCTTCCTCGAGCATCGGCGCGAGGTCGTCACGCGGCGCACGCTGTACGAGCTGCGCAAGGCACGCGAGCGCGGCCACGTGCTCGAAGGCCTGGCGGTGGCGCTGGCCAACATCGACGAGTTCATCGAGACCATCAAGACGAGCCCGACGCCGCCGATGGCGAAGGCGGCGCTGATGGCCAAGAGCTGGGACAGCTCTCTGGTGCGCGAGATGCTCTCGCGCGCCGACGGCGACACGCCGGGCGGCCGCGCGGCCTACCGCCCCGAAGGCCTGCCCGCCGGCTACGGCCTGCAGGCCGACGGCCTGTACCGCCTGTCCGACGACCAGGCACAGGAAATCCTGCAGATGCGCCTGCAGCGCCTGACCGGGCTGGAGCAGGACAAGATCATCGGCGAGTACCGCGAGGTGATGGCGCAGATCGCCGACCTGCTGGACATCCTGGCCAAGCCCGAGCGTGTCACCGCCATCATCGGCAGCGAGCTCGCGGCGCTGCGGCAGGAATTCGGCCAGACGAAGGTCGGCGCGCGCCGCAGCGTCATCGAGCGCAACGTGCAGGAACTCGGCACCGAGGACCTGATCACGCCGACCGACATGGTCGTCACGCTCAGCCACACCGGCTACATCAAGAGCCAGCCGCTGGCCGAGTACCGCGCGCAGAAGCGCGGCGGCCGCGGCAAGCAGGCCGCGCAGACCAAGGAAGACGACTGGATCGACCAGCTCTTCATCGCCAACACGCACGACTGGATCCTGTGCTTCAGCGACCGCGGCCGCGTCTACTGGCTGAAGGTCTGGGAAGTGCCGCAGGGCGGCCGCGCCAGCCGCGGCAAGCCCATCGTCAACATGTTCCCGCTGCAGCCGGGGGAGAAGATCACCGTGGTGCTGCCGCTGACCGGCGAATTCCGCAGCTTCCCGGGCGACCACTACGTGTTCATGGCCACCGCGCTGGGCACGGTGAAGAAGACCGCGCTCGACGAGTTCAGCAACCCGCGCAAGGCCGGCATCATCTCCGTCGACCTGGACGAAGGCGACCACCTGATCGGCGCCGCACTCACCGACGGCCAGCACGACGTGATGCTGTTCAGCGACGGCGGCAAGGCCGTGCGCTTCGCCGAAGACGAGGTGCGCCCGCTCGGCCGCACCGCGCGCGGCGTGCGCGGCATGATGCTGGAGCCCGGGCAGAGCGTGATCGCGATGCTGGTCGCCGAAGACGAATCGCAAAGCGTTCTGACCGCCACCGAGAACGGCTTCGGCAAGCGCACCAGCATCGTCGAGTACACGCGCCACGGCCGCGGCACGAAGGGCATGATCGCCATCCAGCAGAGCGAGCGCAACGGCAAGGTCGTCGCCGCCACGCTGGTGCGGCCTGCCGACGAGATCATGCTGATCACCGACAAGGGCGTGCTCGTGCGCACCCGCGTCAGCGAAATCCGCGAGCTCGGCCGCGCCACGCAGGGCGTGACGCTGATCGCGCTCGACGACGGCGCCACGCTGTCGGGCCTGCAGCGCATCGTCGAGAACGACGCCCAGGCGGTCGACGACACCCCCAACGACACCGACGGCGCCGGCGACCCCGGCGCGGAGAACACCTGACGTGCGCCATTCACTGACCATCGGCCTGCTGCTGGCCACCGCTGCCACCGCCAACTTCGCGCAGGGCGCGGCGGCGCCCGCGCCGGCATCGCCGGCCAAGAAGGCGCTCGTCGCCAAGGTGCTGAAGCTGCAGCAGCCCGGCATCGAGGGCATGGCACGCCAGCTCGCCGAACAGCCGGCGATGCTGATGCTGCAGCAGGCCGGCATGGCGCTGCAGCGGCTGCCGGCCGAGCGCCGCGAGGCGGTGGCCAAGGAGCTGCAAGCCGACGCGCGCAAGTACTCCGAAGAGGCGACGCCGCTCGTGCGCGACCGCGCCGTCAGCCTGGCGCCGACGACCATCGGTGCCGTGCTCGAGGAGAAGATGACCGAGGACGAGTTGAAGCAGGTCATCGCGATGCTCGAATCGCCCGCGAACCGCAAGTACACCGCGCTGCTGGGCGACATGCAGCGCGCGCTCGGCGAGAAGCTCGTCGCCGAGACGCGCGCCACCGTCGACCCGAAGGTGCGCGCGCTCGAGCAGACCATGTCGCGCCGCCTCACGGCCGCCGCCGCCGCGGCCTCGGCCCCGGCCGGCGCGAAGAACTGAACCCGCGATGTCCGACGCCGCACCGCCCGACGCCGAACTGCTGGCCCTGCGCGGCCGCATCGACGCCGTCGACCGCGAGCTGCTCGCGCTGCTGAACCGCCGTGCCGGCCTCGCGCTCGAGGTCGGCGAGCTGAAGAAGCAGCAGGGCAGCGTCGTCTTCCGCCCCGAGCGCGAAGCGCAGGTGATCGACGGCCTGAAGGCCGCCAACCCGGGCCCGCTGCACAACGCCAGCGTGGCGCCGATCTGGCGCGAGATCATGTCGGCCTGCCGCGCGCTGGAGACGCCCACGCGCGTGGCCTACCTCGGGCCCGCCGGCACCTTCAGCGAAGAGGCGGCGCTCGGCTACTTCGGCAGCAGCCTCGTGCGCGTGCCCTGCGCGAGCATCGACGAGGTCTTCCATTCGGTGAGCGCCGGCGCCGCCGACTTCGGCGTCGTGCCGGTGGAGAACAGCACCGAGGGCGTGGTCGCGCGCTCGCTCGACCTGTTCCTCAACACGCCGCTGTTCATCATCGGCGAGACCAGCCTCTTCATCCGCCAGAACCTGCTGCGCAAGGCGAACTCGATGGCCGGCATCAAGGCCGTCTGCGCGCACCCGCAATCGCTGGCGCAGTGCCACGGCTGGCTGTCGCACCACCTGCCCGACGCGGAGCGCCGGCCGGTCGCGAGCAACGCCGAGGGTGCGCGCCTGGCCGGGCTCGACGAGTCGCTCGCCGCCATCGCGAGCGTGCGCGCGGCCAGCGAGTTCGGCCTGCACGTGGTGACGCCGGCGATCCAGGACGACGCCCACAACCGCACGCGCTTCGCGATCGTCACCCACCCGGCGAAGCACCCGAGCCCGAAGCCTTCGGGGCACGATTGCACGAGCCTCGTCGTCAGCGTGAAGAACCGGCCCGGCGCCGTGCACGACATGCTGGTGCCGCTGAAGCAGCACGGCGTGTCGATGACACGCTTCGAGTCGCGCCCGGCGCGCTCGGGGCAGTGGGAGTACTTCTTCTACATCGACATCGAGGGCCACCCGGACGAGCCGACCGTCGGCGCCGCGCTGCGCGAGCTGCACGACGCCTGCGCCTTCTTCAAGGTGCTGGGCACCTACCCGATCGACGTGCACTGAACCCCATGTTTAACCAGCTAGGCGTCATCGGCTGCGGATTGATGGGCGGGTCCTTCGCGCTCGCGTTGAAGCGCGCCGGCCTCGTGAAGCGCGTGATGGGCTACAGCAAGTCGCCCTCCACCACCGCGAAGGCGAGGGAACTCGGCGTCATCGACGTCGCCGCCGAATCGGCGCTGCTCGCCGTGTCGGGCTCCGACATCGTGCTCATCGCGGTGCCGGTGGCCGCCACCGAGGGCACGTTCAAGGCGATCCGCCATCTCGTCGAGCCCGGCACGCTGTTCATGGACGTCGG
Source organism: Pseudomonadota bacterium (assembly GCA_963204815.1). GTDB lineage: Bacteria > Pseudomonadota > Gammaproteobacteria > Burkholderiales > Burkholderiaceae_C > Rubrivivax. The sequence goes on from CAUJHQ010000184.1 coordinate 7,497, forward strand.
CAGCACCAAGCGCGACGTGGTGGACGCGGCGCGCCGCGTGCTGCGCGAGCGCATCGGCTCGTTCGTGCCGGCACACCCGATCGCCGGCAAGGAGCAGGCCGGCATCGGCCACGCCGACGCGTCGCTCTACAACGGCCGCCAGGTCATCCTGACGCCGCTGCCGCAGACCGCGCCCGAGATGATGCAGAAGGCGACCGACGTCTGGTCCGCCATCGGCGCCCAGGTGCTGAAGATGACGCCGGAGAACCACGACGCCGCCTTCGCCGCCGTGAGCCACCTGCCGCACCTGCTGGCCTTTGCGTACTTCAGCGCCGTCACCAACCAACCCGCCGGCAAGGACTTCCTGTCGCTCGCCGGCCCGGGCTTCCGCGACTTCACGCGCATCGCCGCGTCCAGCCCCGAGATGTGGCGCGACATCCTCGTCGCCAACCGCGAGGAAGTGCTCAAGCAGTCGCAGCGCTTCCGCCACGCGCTCGACGCGCTCGAGCACGTCATCAAGTCGGGCAACGCCGACGCGCTGGAAGACCTGATCCGCGGCGCCGCCGAGGGCCGTGCCCACTGGCACATGGGAGCACCGCGCGGCTCGGGCAAGAGCTGAACCTTCCGCGCATGTTCGACATCCCGTTTCTCGACCTGCCGCCGATGGGCGGCGCCTCCGGCACCGTGCGGCTGCCGGGTTCCAAGAGCATCTCCAACCGCGTGCTGCTGCTGGCCGGCCTGGCCGCCGGCACGACGGTCGTGCACGACCTGCTCGACAGCGACGACACGCGCGTGATGCTCGCCGCGCTCGAAGCGCTGGGCTGCACGCTCGAACGCCACGGCCGCACGCTGCACGTGGGCGGCCTCGGCGGACGCCTGAAGGTGCACGAAGCGAAGCTCTTCCTCGGCAACGCCGGCACGGCGATGCGCCCGCTGGCGGCCGCGCTGGCGGTGCTGGCCACCACGCAGGGCGGCCGCTTCGAACTGTCGGGCGTGCCGCGCATGCACGAACGGCCGATCGGCGACCTCGTCGACGCGCTGCGCCCACTGGGCTGCACGGTCGAAGACCTCGGCCAGCCCGGCTACCCGCCGCTGCGCCTGAGCGGCCAGGCCGGCGGCACGCTCGCCACCGAGCGCCCGATCCGCGTGCGCGGCGACGTGTCGAGCCAGTTCCTGACCGCACTGCTGCTCGCGCTGCCGCTGGTGGCCGACGCGCGCGCCGTGACCATCGAGGTCGAAGGCGAGCTGATCTCCAAGCCCTACATCGAGATCACACTGAACCTGCTGGCGCGTTTCGGCATCGCCGTGCAACGCGAAGGCTGGCAGCGCTTCACGATCCCGCAGGGCAGCGCGTACCGCACGCCGGGTGCGATCCACGTCGAAGGCGACGCCTCGTCGGCCTCGTACTTCGTGGCGCTGGGCGCGATCGCCGCGCACGGCGGCGCGCCGCTGCGCATCGAAGGCGTGGGCAGCGACTCGATCCAGGGCGACATCCGTTTCGTCGAGGCGGCGCAGGCGATGGGCGCGCAGGTGAAGAGCGGCCCCGGCTGGCTGGAAGTGCACCGCGGCCGCTGGCCGCTGGCCGGCATCACGCTGGACGCCAACCACATCCCCGACGCCGCGATGACGCTGGCGGTGATGGCGCTCTACGCCGACGGCCCCACGCGCATCAGCGGCATCGCCAGCTGGCGCGTGAAGGAGACCGACCGCATCGCCGCGATGGCGGCCGAACTGCGCAAGGTGGGCGCCACGGTCATCGAGGGTGCCGACTTCATCGAGGTGGCGCCGCCGGCCGCCTGGCGCGCCGCCAGCATCCGCACCTACGACGACCACCGCATGGCGATGTGCCTGTCGCTGGCCGCCTTCAACCCGGCCGCCGGTGCGCGCGTGCCGGTGCGCATCCTCGAACCGCAGTGCGTGGGCAAGACCTTCCCCGACTACTTCGAGGCGCTGTTCGGCGTCGCCGAGGCGGCGCCCGAAGACGTGCCGGTGATCGCGATCGACGGCCCCACCGCGTCCGGCAAGGGCACGCTGGCGGCCGCCGTGGCGGCGCGGCTGGGCTACGACCTGCTGGACTCCGGCGCGCTCTACCGCGCCACCGGCCTGGCCGCCCAGTGGGACGGCGTCTCGCCCGACGACGAAGCCGCGCTGGCGCACCTGGCGGCGCGCCTGGACCTGCGCTTCGGCCACGGCGCCGACAGCGGCCGCACCTGGCTGCGCGGCCGCGAGGTCACCGACGACCTGCGGCTCGAAAGCTCGGGCCTGATGGCCTCGCGCGTGTCGGCGCACCCGGCGGTGCGGCAGGCGCTGCACGCGCTGCAGCTGTCGTTCCGCCGTGCGCCGGGCCTGGTGGCCGACGGGCGCGACATGGGCACCGTCGTCTTCCCCGCGGCGCCGCTCAAGGTCTTCCTCACCGCGAGCGCCGCCGAACGGGCGGCGCGGCGTCATAAGCAATTGATTGACAAGGGAATTTCGGCTAATATCGAAGACCTTCGCGCAGACCTCGAAGCACGTGACGCCCGGGACAAGAACCGCAGCGTCGCGCCTCTGAAGCCCGCCGAAGACGCGCTCCTGCTGGACAACTCGCACCTCACCATCGAAGAGTCGGTGGCCCGGGTGCTGGCCTGGTGGCAGGAACGCGGCCCGTTCGAGGCGCACGCCTAGTACGGGCACCCCGGTGCACCGCGCTCCCCTCCCGGGCCGTCAGGCCCACGGGCGCGGTGTGAAGACGAACCCAACCCGCGGCCTTCGCCGCACGCACCGCCCGGCTCTGCATCAACTCCTCCGGGTACCGAGAACCACATGACCGTTTCCACTACCGTCACCGCCACCGGTGGCGCCGGCTCCTTCGCCGCCCTCTTCGAGGAAAGCCTCAAGAACAACGACATGCGCGTCGGCGAGGTGATCTCCGCCGAAGTCGTGCGCATCGACTTCAACCACGTCGTCGTCAACGCGGGCCTGAAGAGCGAGAGCTACGTTCCCATCGACGAATTCAAGAACGACCAGGGCGAAGTCGAAGTCCAGGTCGGCGACTTCGTCTCGGTGGCGATCGACGCCGTCGAGAACGGCTACGGCGACACCATCCTCAGCCGCGACAAGGCCAAGCGCCTGGCCTCGTGGATGAGCCTGGAGAACGCGCTCGAGTCCGGCGAGTTCGTCACCGGCACCGTGAGCGGCAAGGTCAAGGGCGGCCTGACGGTCCTCGTCAACGGCATCCGCGCCTTCCTGCCGGGCAGCCTGCTCGACACGCGTCCGGTCAAGGACATGACGCCGTTCGAAGGCAAGACGATGGAGTTCAAGGTCATCAAGCTCGACCGCAAGCGCAACAACGTCGTGTTGTCGCGCCGCGCCGTCGTCGAGGCTTCGATGGGCGAAGAACGCGCCAAGCTGCTGGAAACGCTGTCCGAAGGCGCCATCGTGCACGGCGTCGTCAAGAACATCACCGAGTACGGCGCGTTCGTCGACCTCGGCGGCATCGACGGCCTGCTGCACATCACCGACATGGCCTGGCGCCGTGTCCGCCACCCGAGCGAAGTCGTTCAGGTCGGCCAGGAGCTCACCGCCAAGGTCCTCAAGTTCGACGCCGAGAAGAACCGCGTCAGCCTGGGCATCAAGCAGCTGGGTGACGACCCGTGGCACGGCGTGGCCCGCCGCTACCCGACCGGCACGCGCCTGTTCGGCAAGGTCACGAACATCGCCGACTACGGCGCGTTC
>CAUJHQ010000185.1 GCA_963204815.1 Pseudomonadota bacterium
CGTACCCGCGCGCTTCGTCATCGAACTCGTCGCCGATGTTCGAACGCAGAGAGCGAAGCGAACGGAGTGAGTTTGGCGACGGGCCGCAAGACCGAGCATCGCAGGGGAGTCGGCCCAAAGGGCCGACCGCCGAGGATAAGCGCCAGCGCCTGCCCGCACGGGTCTTTGCTCGCGCCAATCTGAGCACGCGACTGACTGCCATGTGCCGAACGCCGCCACAAGGTCCGACGCATCGATCTGCCAACCGCATGCGGTGCCGCAATGCCTGACAAGCCCCTGCCCAAAGCCTGGCAGAAGACGCAGCTGATGCCGCGCCGCGAGAAGGGCAGTGCGCTGCCGCGCGGCACGCGGCTGCAGGAGTTCGTGATCGAGGGGCTGGTGGGTGTCGGCGGCTTCTCCATCGTCTACCGCGCGCGCGACGCACGATTGAACCGCAGCGTGGCGCTGAAGGAGTACATCCCGGCGGCGCTGGCCACGCGCGGCGCCGGCGGGGCGGTCGTCGCGCGCACGCCGCGCCACGAGGCGCACTATGCGCTCGGGCTGAAGAGCTTCATCGGCGAAGCTCGGCTGCTGGCCGCCTTCGACCACCCGGCGCTCGTCAAGGTGTTGCGCTTCTGGGCCGACAACGGCAGCGCCTACATGGCGATGCCGCTGTACGACGGGCTGACGCTGCACAAGTGGCTGGCCACGCTGGGCGCGCCGCCGAGCGAAGCCTGGTTGCGTGCGCTGGCCGCGCCGCTGATGGAAGCGCTGGACGTGCTGCACCGCGAGCGCTGCTTCCACCGCGACATCGCGCCCGACAACGTGCTGCTGCTGCCCGACCCGATGGGCGGCAGCTACCTCGAGCAGCGGCCGCGCCCGCTGCTGCTGGACTTCGGCGCCGCGCGGCGCGTCATCGGCGAGGCCACGCAGACGCTCACCGCCATCCTGAAGCCCGGCTACTCGCCGATCGAGCAGTACGCGCAGGACGACACGCTGCGCCAGGGCGCCTGGACCGACGTGTACGCGCTGTCGGCGCTGCTGTACCGCGCCATCACCGGCCGCGTGCCGAACTCGGCGGTGGCGCGCGCGGTGCGCGACGAGCTGGCGCCGGTCTCGCAGCTGGCCGCCGGGCGCTATTCGGCGGCCTTCCTCGCCGGCATCGACGCGGGCCTCGCGGTGCGCCCGGAGGCGCGGCCGCAGAGCATGGCCGACCTGCGCGACGCGCTCGACGGCTGCTGGTTCGCGCCCGCGCCGCGCGTGGCGCCGGCACCGCCCCCGCCGCCGGCCGCACCGCCGCCGCCACCACCACCGCCACCCGAGCCCTGGTGGGCCGCGGCCGCCGGCTGGTGGCGCACGCTGTTCCGGCGCTGAAGGGCGACGCCGGCCGACGCTAGGGCGCCGTGCACAGGCAGTGCACCAGCGCCGCCGGCGGCCCGCCGCGCACGCCGGCGGCCAGCCACGCGGCGTCGTCGAGCAACCCCTTCGCCCAGGGCGCGAGCGTGGCCTCGAACGCGGGCAGTGCGGTCGCCTCGTCGGGCCCGAGCGCGGCCGCCACCTCGGCGCCGAGCCAGGCCAGCGCACGCTCCAGCCGCCCGGGCGAACGCTCCAGGTAGCGCACCGCGTGGCCGTCGGCCAGCTTCGCGCGCGTGGCGGCGGCTTTCAGCGCGTCACCGAAGCTGCCGGTGCGGTCGACGAGGCCGCGTTCCTTCGCCTGCGCGCCGGTCCACACGCGGCCGCGGCCGACGGCGTCGATCTTGTCGACCGCGGTCTTGCGCGCCGCCGCCGCCTTGCCGGTGAAGTCGGCGTAGACGTGGTTCACGCCGGCCTGGATGACGGCTTCGAAGCGTGGGTCGAGCCCGCGCCGCGGGTCGTAGGCGCCGACGAGCCAGCTCGTCGCGTAGCCGGCGCTGTTCACGCCCAGCGTGGCGAGCGCCTTCTCGGCGGTCGGCAGCAGCGCGACGACGCCGATCGAGCCGGTGATGGTGGCCTCGTCGGCGATGACCTCGTCGGCGGCGAGCGCGATCCAGTAGCCGCCCGACGCCGCGAGGTCGCCCATCGACACCACCACCGGCTTGCCGGCGGCGCGCGTGAGCTCGAGCTCGCGGCGGATCAGCTCGGAGCCGAAGGGGCTGCCGCCGGGCGAGTCGACACGCAGCACGACGGCCTTCACGCGGTCGTCCTCGCGCGCCGCGCGGATCAGCTCGCCGGTCGACAGGCCGCCGACCATGCCGCCGGGCGCCTGGCCGTCGACGATGGCGCCTTCGGCCACGATGACGGCGAGTGCGTCGCCATCGGACCTGGGCTTCTGGCGCGCGAGGTAGGCGCCGAGCCCCACCTGCCGGAAGCTCTTGCCGTCCTTCACGCCGCGCTCGACGAGGGCGGCGCGCATCTCGTCGTGCGTCTTCAGCGCGTCGACGAGCTTCAGGTCCAGCACCATGCGGGCGACGTCGCCGCGGGCGGCGGCCAGCAGCTCGGGCAGCTGCTCGATGCTCTTCTGCAGCGTGCCCGCGGGCAGCTTGCGCACTGCCTCGATGTCGCCGGTGTAGCGCGCCCACAGCGTGTCGAACAGCAGCTTGTCGGCCTCCACCGTCTGCGGCGACGGGCCGCTGGCGACGAAGGTCTCGGCGGCGTTCTTGTACTCGCCGGCGCGGATCACGTGGGCGGTGACGCCGAGCTTGTCGAGCGCGTCCTTCAGGTAGCTGCGGGCGGCGCCGAAGCCGCTGATCTCGACGCCGCCCATCGGGTGCAACCAGACCTCGCTGGCGTGGGCGGCGAGGAAGTACTGGCGCTGGTCGTAGGCCGATCCCCAGGCGACGATGGGCTTGCCACTGGCCTTGAAGCGCTGCATCGCGGCCGCCACCTCGCGCAGCGACGCGAGGCCGGCGCCGGCGAAGTCGTCGGTGAGCAGCAGCACGCGTTCGACCTGCGGGTCGCGCGCGGCGGCGTCGAAGGCGGCGAGCAGGTCGCGCAGGCGCGTCTGCGCCACCGTGCGGCCGCGCAGCTGGTCGAGCGCGCCTCCGCGCAGGCTGCCGCTGGCCTGCTCGTGCAGCGGGCCGGCCGGGGCGACGACGAGCGTCGTGCGCTCCTGCAGCGGCGGCGGCCCGCTGCGGAAGAAGGCGAACCAGGCCAGCCCCGCCAGCACGGCCAGCAGGGCCAGGTTCAGCAGCGCGCGGCGGGTGGCGTCGAGCGCGCGCCAGCACCAGCCGAAGGCGGCGGCGAGAAGTCGCAGGGGCGAGCGTCGCATGCAGGAACTCCGTTCGGATCGGCAGGGTTGCGAGGGTAAGGCACGCGATACTGCGCGCCCTGATGGGTGCGATCCTCGAAGTCACCGTTCCGTTCTTCGCCCTCGTGCTGGCCGGCTACCTGGCGGGCCGCCGCCACGTGCTGCCCGAGAGCGCGATCCCGGGGCTGAACGCGTTCGTCTTGTACTTCGCGCTGCCGGCGCTGCTGTTCCGCTTCGGCGCCAGCACGCCGATCTTCGACCTGCTGAACCCGGCCGTCGTCGTGACCTGGATGGCCGCCGGCGGGCTGGTCGTGTTCCTCGCGGTCACGACCTCGCTGAACGCGCGTGTCGGCCTCAAGGACGCCGCCTTCGGCGGCCTCGTCGCCGCGTTCCCGAACACCGGCTTCATGGGCGTGCCGCTGCTGGTGGCGCTGATGGGGCCGGCGGCGGCCGGCCCGGTGATCTGCGCCGTGCTGGTGGACCTGTTCATCACCAGCTCGACCTGCATCGCGCTGGCGCAGTGGGACCCTGCCGGCCACGGTGGCCGGCTGGCGGCGCTGCGCGCGCTGCGCGGCGCGCTGTCGAACCCGCTGCCGTGGTCGATCGCCGCCGGCGCGCTGTTCTCGGTGCTGGGGCTGAAGCTGCCGGGGCCGGTGGAGTCGATCGTCAAGATGCTGGCCGACGCGTCGACGCCGGTGGCGCTGTTCACGATCGGCGCCGTGCTGTGGCGCGCCGGCCAGCACGCGCACACGCGCACGCCGGTGGCCGACTACCTGCCGGTGGCGCTGATCAAGCTGTTCCTGCACCCGCTGCTGGTGTTCGCGCTCGGCGCCGCGCTGCACGTGCTGGGCGCGCCGATCTCGAACTTCCAGATCGCCGTGCTGACGCTGGGCGCCGCACTGCCCAGCGCCAGCAACGTGTCGCTGCTGGCCGAGCGCTACCAGGCCGACAACGGGCGCATCGCGCGCATCATCCTGGCGAGCACGGCGCTGGCATTTGTCACCTTCTCGGCCGTGGCCTGGCTGTTCGGCGCCGGCGTGAAGTAACGCCTCAGCCTTGCAGGCCGCGCAGCGGGCTTGCAGGCCCGCTGCTCTTCGCCAGCCGTGCAACGCCTCTCGGCGTCGCACGCGTGGGCTCAGCGCCGGCGCCCCAGCAGCGCGTACAGCAGGATCGCGCCGAAGGTGGCAGTGCCGATGCCGCCGAGCGCGAAGGCGCCGAACTTCAGCGTGTAGTCGCCGGTGCCCAGCACCAGCGTGACGGCGGCGACGATGAGGTTGGCGTTGTCGGAGAAGTCGACCTTGTTGTCGACCCAGATCTTCGCGCCGGCGATCGCGATGAGGCCGAAGACGACGATCGACACGCCGCCCATCACCGCCAGCGGGATGGCCTGGATCAGCGCGCCGAACTTCGGGCTGAAGCCCAGCAGCACGGCGATCAGCGCGGCAACGACGAACATCGCGGTCGAGTAGATCTTGGTCGCCGCCATGACGCCGATGTTCTCGGCGTAGGTGGTCACGCCGGTGCCGCCGGAAGCGCCCGAGATCATCGTCGCGACGCCGTCGCCGACGAAGGCGCGGCCCATGTCGCGGTCGAGGTTGCGGCCGGTCATCGCCGACACCGCCTTGATGTGGCCGAGGTTCTCGGCCACGAGGATGATCGCCACCGGCGCGATGAGCAGCATCGCCTTGCCGTCGAATACCGGCGCGGCGAACTTCGGCAGGCCGAACCAGTCGGCCTTCGCCAGGCCCGAGAGGTCGATCGGCTTGCCCAGGCCCAGGCCGTTGGTGAGCAGGGCGTACAGCACGCTGGCGACGATGAGGCCGACCAGGATCAGCAGCCGCTGCGTCATGCCCTTCGTGAACACCGCGACCGCGCCCACGCACAGGAAGGTCAGGCCCTGCATCCAGGCGTCGAACGGCGTCGGCGCCATGTTCTTGATCGGGATGCCGGCGAGGTTGAGGCCGATGACGGCGACGACGGCGCCGGTCACCACCGGCGGCATCAGGCGCTCGATCCAGCCGGTGCCGGTGGCCATGACAAGCACGCCGATCAGCGTGTACAGCGCGCCGCAGGCGATGATGCCGCCGAGCGCGACGCCCAGGTTGGCGTTGGCGCCGCCGCCCGCGTAGCCGGTGGCGGCGATGACGACGCCGATGAACGCGAAGCTCGAGCCCAGGTAGCTCGGCACGCGGCCGCCGACGACGAAGAAGAAGATCAGCGTGCCGATGCCGCTCATCAGGATCGCGACGTTGGGGTCGAAGCCCATCAGCAGCGGCGCCAGCACGGTGGCGCCGAACATCGCGATGACGTGCTGCACGCCCATCGCGAAGGTCTGCGGCCAGGGCAGGCGTTCGTCGGGCGCGACGACCATGCCGGGGGTGGGCGCGACGGGGCGCCAGGCGGGGATCAGGGCCATCGGGAAGCTCCTCGTTCTTGTGGTGGCGGCAGTGTAAGCACCGCCCCGGCGAAGCCTTCAGATCGCCAGCGGGTCGACGTCGACGGCCCAGCGCAGCAGCCCCTTGTGGCGCGCGCGCAGCGGCAGCAGCTGCGGCAGCCAGCCGGCCAGGAAGCGCTGCAGCGCCGGCCGCGAGGACGATTCGACGAGCATCTGCATGCGCTCGACATCGGCCACGCGCGACACCGACGGTGGCACCGGCGGGTACACGCCGACGCCCGCCTCGCCCTCGGCCAGCGCGGTGGCGTCGTTCAGGAAGGCGGCGGCGATCTCGGCCGTCTTCGCCTCGGCGCGCAGCAGGGCCAGGTGGCTGAAGGGCGGCAGGCCGGCGCTCTTGCGCTCGGCCAGCTGGCCGGCGGCGAAGGCGGCGAAGTCGTGTTTCGCCAGCGTGCCGAACAGCAGGTGCTGCGGGTGCCAGGTCTGGACCCACATTTCGCTGGCGGCGGCCTGGGCGGCGTCGCGCCCGGCGCGGCCGGCGGCCTGCATCAGCAGCGCGAACAGGCGCTCGGGGGCGCGGAAGTCGCTGGCGAAGAGCGCGCTGTCGGGGTTCACGGCCACCACCAGCGTGATGCGGCGGAAGTCGTGCCCCTTGGCCACCATCTGCGTGCCGACCAGCACGTCGACGTCGCCGGCGTGCACGGCCGCCAGCTGCGCTTCGAGCGTGCCCTTGGCGCGCGTGGTGTCGGCGTCGATGCGGGCGATGCGGGCGCCCGGCAGCAGCGCGCCGAGCTGTTCTTCCAGCTTTTCGGTGCCGCGGCCGATGGGCGCGATGTCCAGGTTGCCGCACTCCGGGCAGGCGCGCGGCACACGTTCGGTGAAGCCGCAGTGGTGGCAGCGCAGCGTGCGGTCGAGCTTGTGGAACACGCGCCAGGCGCTGCAGTGCGGGCAGCCGCTCTTCCAGGCGCAGGCGCCGCAGTGCAGCACCGGCGCGTAGCCGCGGCGGTTCAGCAGTAGCAGGCTCTGCTCGCCACGCTCGATGCGGGTCTTGATGGCCTCCAGCAGCGGCGGCGCGAGCGCGGGCGCGTCGCTGCCCTTGGACTTCGGCAGCCGGTTCATGTCGAACACGCGCACGCGCGGCATGACGCCGTGGCCGATGCGTTCGGTCAGCGCCAGGCGCCGGTAGCGGCCTTCCTGCACGCGCTGCCAGGTCTCGAGCGACGGCGTGGCCGAGCCCAGCAGCACCGGCACGCCGGCGTCGTGGGCGCGCCAGACGGCGAGGTCGCGCGCCGAGTAGCGCGCCCCTTCCTGCTGCTTGAAGCTGGGGTCGTGCTCTTCGTCGACGACGACCAACCCCAGCCGCGGCATCGACGCGAACACCGCCAGCCGAGTGCCCAGCACGAGATCGGCCTGCCCCAGGTGCGCCAGCATCCAGTGGCGCAGCCGCTGCGCCGGCGTCAGCGCGCTGTGCTGGCTGACGAGGCGGCGGCCCGGGAAGCGCGCCGCGAAACGCGCCTCGAGCTGCGGCGTGAGGTTGATCTCGGGCACCAGCACCAGCGCCTGCTGGCCGCGTTCGAGCGCCGCTTCGGCGGCGCGCAGGTAGACCTCGGTCTTGCCGCTGCCCGTCACGCCGTGCAGCAGCGCCGGCTGGGTCGACGTTGCCAGCGCCTCCAGCGCCGCGGCCTGCTCGGTGGTGAGCGGCGGTCGTTCGGGTGGCGTGGCCGGCGGCAGCGGCGGCAGGCGTTGCAGCTTGGCGACGCGGCGCGCCAGCATCGTGTCGTCGAGCTTGCGCAGTTCGGGCGGCAGCACCGACAGCGCCATCTCGCCGACGCTGCGCTGGTAGTAACCGGATGTGAACTCGATGAGGCGCCGCCACGCGTCTTCCAGCGGCGGCAGCGACGCCAACGCTTCGGCCACCGGGCGCAGCTGGGCGTCGCTCGCGGCGTGCTCGGCGCCGCGGTGCCACACGATGCCCGGCACGTCGCGCCGGCCCAGCGGCACGCGCACCAGCGTGCCGGGCGCGAGCGGCTGCTCACTCGCGTAGTCGAGCAGGGCGCCGATGGCGGCGTGCTGCGGGGTCTCGACGGCGACCGCCAGGCGCTGCGGGGCGGTCATGGCCCCACCATCGTCAGTTGGGTGCGAAAGCTCGGTTCTGCCTCAACGAACCGCCCCAAGTGCCTGATCGCAAAGGACATTTCGGGCTGCCCACAAGTTATGTGGATAACTTTGTGGGAAAACTGCGTCCAGCGCCGCCAAGTGATTGATTCTGCGGGCCGCGACTTGCGGTGCGCGTTTTGGCAGCACGCCGGCGAACTCAACAGAATCAATGACTTAGCACGAATCCCGTGGAGCCCCGCCGTTCGCTGTAACGAAATTGGCGTGCGGTTCGTCGCAACAACTTCCGTGGGGATAAGTCAAGCCCTGAGTGCTTACTTACCGGCCGCGCGCAGTCGGCGCGAGTGGCTGTGCACGGCCTCGACCAGGGCCGACACGTGTTCGGGCGGCGTGAACTGGCTGATGCCGTGGCCGAGGTTGAAGACGTGGCCGTCCCAGCTGCCGTCGGCGCGCTGCGGCGGGCCGAAGCTGTCGAGCACGGCGATGGCTTCGCGCGCCACCGCCTCGGGCGGCGCGAACAGCACGTTCGGGTCCAGGTTGCCCTGCAGCGCGACGCGGCTGCCGACCTTCGCGCGGGCGGCGCCGAGGTTCACCGTCCAGTCGAGGCCGACGACGTCGGCGCCGCAGGCGGCGATCTCCTCCAGCCACAGCCCGCCGCCCTTCGTGAAGACGATGCAGGGGATGCGCTGGCCGTCCTTCGTGCGCTGCAGCTTGGCGACGACGCGGCGCGTGTATTCGAGGCTGAAGCGCTGGAAGGCGCCGTCGGCGAGCACGCCGCCCCAGCTGTCGAACACCATCACGGCCTGCGCGCCGGCGTCGATCTGCGCGTTCAGGTAGGCGGCCACCGAGTCGGCGTTGATCGCCAGGATGCGGTGCATCAGGTCGGGCCGCGCGTAGAGCATGCTCTTCACGAGGCGGTAGTCGTCGCTGCCGGCGCCTTCGACCATGTAGCAGGCCAGCGTCCAGGGGCTGCCGGAGAAGCCGATCAGCGGCACGCGGCCGTTCAGCGCCTTGCGGATCGAGGTGACGGCGTCGAACACGTAGCGCAGCTTGTCCATGTCGGGCACGGCGAGCGCGTTCACCGCGGCCTCGTCGCGCACCGGCTTGGCGAAGCGCGGGCCTTCGCCCTGCGCGAAGCTGAGGCCCAGGCCCATCGCGTCGGGCACGGTGAGGATGTCGGAGAACAGGATCGCGGCGTCGAGCGCGTAGCGCTCCAGCGGCTGCAGCGTCACCTCGGTGGCGTAGGCCGGGTTCGTGGCCAGGCCCATGAAGCTGCCGGCGCGCGCGCGCGTGGCGTTGTACTCCGGCAGGTAGCGGCCGGCCTGGCGCATCAGCCAGAGGGGCGTGTGGTCGGTGGGCTGGCGCAGGCAGGCGCGCAGGAACTGGTCGTTCTGGAGTGCAGCAGGCATAGCGCCGGATTATGGCGGCGCGAGCCAGGCGCCCAGCACGGCCTCGGCGTCGGCCTGCGAGGCCTGCCAGAGCAGCTCCTGCGGCACGACGCGCGTGCCGGGCGTGGCCGACGGCAGCAGCCGCGCCAGCTGCACCACCAACGCCGCGAGCTTGACCGCACGCACCGGCTGTTCGCGCGTGGGCACCATCAGCACCAGCTGGCCCAGCCACCAGGCCGCGAAGCGCTGCAGGCGTGATCCGCCGACGGCCGCGGTGCCGGCCTGCGCCGCGCGCAGGAACACGAGGTGCTCGAACCCCAGCGCGGCCACGGCGCCTTCGTCTTCCGACGCGAAGCCGGCCTTCAGCGCCTGCGGCAGCAGCGCCGGCGCGTGTGGCACCACGACGACGAGCCGCCGCACGCCGCCCGCGCGCAACGCGGTGGCGATCGGCAGCAGGTCTTCGGGCACCGGCTGCAGGAAGGCGTCGTCGCGGCCGTTGCTGTGCCGCGTGCGCTCGAAGACGACGAAGGCGACCTCGGCGCCGCGGGCGTCGCCGGCCTGCAGCGCGGCCACCGGCAGCGGGTCGAAGCCGCGCACCGTGCTGGCCAGCGGCGCCGTGATCACCGCCGCGACGCGCTGGAAGCGGCCCGCCACCAGCGCCTCACCGAGCAGCGCCGACCCGAGCGCGCCGCCGCCGCCGACGACGAGCGCACACTCCAGCCGCCGCAGCGCGGGCGCGGCGGCGGTCTGCGCGGCGCGCATCGCGTGCTGGAGAAGGTTCATCGGCTTGAAGCCGCATTGTCGGGCCCCACATGAGGGGCCGCGGGTAGCATCGTGCTCCGCACTGACGAAAGGGAATCCGCATGGGCCTCAACACCTGGCTGGCTGGCATCGGCAGCGTGACCGTCAAGCCGTGGATGGCCGCGCTCGGCGCCGCCTTCGTGCTGACCACCCTGAGCGGCTGCGGCTACAACGACTTCCAGCGCCTGGACGAGCAGACCAAGTCCGCCTGGTCCGAGGTGCTGAACCAGTACCAGCGGCGGGCCGACCTGATCCCGAACATCGTCGCCACCGTGAAGGGCGAGGCCAACTTCGAGCAGGAGACGCTGACGAAGGTGGTGGAGGCGCGCGCCAAGGCGACGTCGATCCAGGCCACGCCCGAGCTCGTCAACAACCCCGAGGCGTTCAACAAGTTCCAGGCCGCGCAGGGCGAGTTGTCCAGCGCGCTGAGCCGGCTGCTGGTCGTGACCGAGAACTACCCGAACCTGAAGGCCAACCAGGGCTTCCAGGACCTGCGCGTGCAGCTCGAAGGCACCGAGAACCGCATCACCGTGGCGCGCAACCGCTACATCAAGGCGGTGCAGGACTACAACGTGCTGGCGCGCCAGTTCCCGACCAACCTGACGGCGATGGTCTTCAGCTACGCGGTCAAGCCCAGCTTCACGGTGCAGAACGAGGCGCAGATCAGCGCCCCGCCGGCGGTGAGCTTCGAGAAGCCGGCGTCGAAGTGAGCTGATGCGCCGCCTTCTCGTCCTGCTGTTCGCGTGGGCCGTCGCGGCCACCGCGTGGGCGCAGGACGTGCTGCCGGTGCCGACGCTCAGCGCGCGCGTCATCGACCAGACGGCCACGCTGTCGGCGCCGCAGCGCGAAGCCCTCGAGGCCAAGCTCGCCGGCTTCGAGGCGCAGGCCGGGCCGCAGATCGTGCTGCTGCTGGTGCCCAGCACGGCGCCGGAGGACATCGCGGCCTACGCGCAGCGCGTGGCCGACAGCTGGAAGATCGGCCGCCGCGAGGTCGGCGACGGCGTGCTGGTGGTCGTCGCCAAGAACGACCGCCGCGTGCGCATCGAAGTGGCCAAGGCGCTCGAAGGCGCGATCCCCGACCTGGCGGCGCGCCAGATCATCGACAACCAGATCCGCGACGCCTTCCGCGCCAACGACTACGCCGGCGGGCTCAACGCCGCGGTGGACCAGCTGTTCGCGCGCATCCGCGGCGAAGGCCTGCCGGCGCCGGCGGCGCGCGGCAGTGCCGATCCCGGCTTCCAGATCGAGGAGATCGGCCTCTTCGTCTTCTTCGCGCTGCCCATCATCGGCAGCGTGCTCGGCCGTGTCTTCGGCCGCAAGCTCGGCACGCTGCTGGCGGCCGGCGTGGCCGGCGGCGTGGCGTGGTGGTTCACGGCCAGCGTGCTGATCGCCATCGGCGCGTCCATCGCCGCGCTCGTCATCGTCGGCGTGCTCGGCCTGGGCTCGGCGCTGCGGCGCGTCGGCGGCAACGCGGGCCGCGGCGGCTGGGGCGGCGGGCTCGGCGGGGGTGGCTTCGGTGGCGGCGGGGGGTTCGGCGGCGGCGGGGGTTTCTCGTCCGGCGGCGGGGGCGATTTCGGCGGCGGCGGCGCCTCGGGGGACTGGTAGATGAAGCTCGCACGCCTGCTGCGCCATGCCTGGCTCGACGAGTCCGACGCGCGCCGCGCGCTCGGCGACGCGGCCGTCCAGCGGCTCGAAGCGCGCGTGGCCACGAGCGAACGCCGCCACTCGGGCGAGATCCGCGTCTGCGTCGAAGCCGGCCTGCCGCTGTCCTACCTGTGGAACGACCTGACGGCGCGCCAGCGTGCCGTCACGATGTTCGGCAAGCTGCGCGTCTGGGACACCGAAGAGAACAACGGCGTGCTGATCTACCTGCTGCTGGCCGAGCGCGCGATCGAGATCGTGGCCGACCGCGGCGTGGCGCGCCGCGTGCCGCAGGCCGAATGGGAGCGCCTGGTCGCCGGCATGCGCGAGGCCTTCCGCGCCGGTCGCTTCGAGGAAGGCCTGGCGCAGGCGATCGACGCCGTCGACGGGCTGCTCGCGCAGCATTTCCCGCTCGCCGCGGGCGCAGCGAACCCGAACGAGCTGCCGGACCGGCTGGACCTGCGGTAGCCGGCTACACGCCGCTCGTCGCGCAGGCGCTCGAAGAGCCGCTCCACTCGGTGAGCGCCACGCCGGCGGCCACGCCGCGCCGCACCGCCGTCATCTCGGCGACGATGCTCATCGCGATCTCCGGCGGCGTCTTGCCGCCCAGGTTCAGGCCGACCGGGCCGTGCAGCCGGGCCACCTCGGCCGCGCTGACGTCGAACTGCTGCAGCCGCAGGCGGCGCGCGTCGTTGTTGCGCCGCGAGCCGAGCGCGCCGACGTAGAAGGCCGGCGTCTTCAGCGCTTCCATCAGCGCCAGGTCGTCGAGCTTGGGGTCGTGGGTGAGGGCGACGACGGCGCTGTTGGCGTCCAGGTTCATCGCGATCACCAGGTCGTCGGGCATCGTGCGCGACAGGGTCACGCCGTCCATCGCGGCCCAGCCTTCGTGGTACTCGTCGCGCGGGTCGCAGACGGTGACGCGGTAGTCCAGCATCACCGCCATGCTGGCCAGGTAGCGGCTGAGCTGGCCGGCGCCGATGACCAGCAGCCGCAGGCGCGGGCCGTGCACGGTTTCCAGCACCTGGCCGTCGAAGCGCACCGCGTCGTCGCTGTCGGCCGCGGTCAGCGACGTCAGCCCGGTGGCCATCTCCAGGCGCCGCCGCACCACGCGGTGGGCCTCGATGGCGGCGAGCAGCTCGCGCAGCATGGACTGCGCCGACAGCGGCTCCAGCACGATCTGCACCGTGCCGCCGCAAGGCAGGCCGAAGCGCTGCGCCTCGTCGGCGCTGACGCCGTAGCTGGTGGCCTGCGGCAGGCGCAGCGCGAGTTCGCCGCGCTTCACGCGGTCGATCAGATCGTCCTCGATGCAGCCGCCGCTGACCGAGCCGGCGACCTGGCCGTCGTCGCGGATCACCATCAGGCTGCCCGGCGGGCGCGGGCTCGAGCCCCAGGTGCGCACCACGGTGCCCAGCACGACACGGTGGCCGCGGTTCATCCAGTCCATCGCGGTGCGGATGACTTCGACGTCCATGCTGTTCATGCGCGGCTCCTGCGGGCGGGGCGAAGAGGATGCCACAGCCGCCGGCGCGCTGCGCCCATAGGGAATGGCACGGTTGCTGCATGCCGTTGATGCCGATACCGTCCGCCAGCGGGCCGCTTCGGCGGCGACCGAAACATGATCAGGAGCGATTCGATGAAACCCACCCTCACCCGTTTGGCCTCCGGCGCGCTGCTCGCGGCCGGCCTGCTCGCTGCCGCCCCGGCCATGGCCGGCAAGACGCTCGATGCCATCAAGCAGCGCGGCCAGCTGATCTGCGGCGTGAACCCCAGCCTGCCGGGCTTCGCCGCGGCCGACAGCCAGGGCAACTGGGCCGGGCTCGACGTCGATGTCTGCAAGGCCATCGCGGCCAGCATCCTGGGCGACGCGACGAAGATCAAATGGGTGCCGCTGAACGCTTCGCAACGCTTCGCGGTGCTGCAGGCAGGCGAGATCGACATCCTCTCGCGCAACACCACCTGGACGCTGACGCGCGACGCGTCGCTCGGCCTCAACTTCACCGGCGTCACCTACTACGACGGCCAGGGCTTCATGGTGCCCAAGAAGATGAAGGTCAGCAGCGCCAAGCAGCTGAAGGGCGCCACCGTCTGCGTGCAGAGCGGCACGACGACCGAGAAGAACCTGAGCGACTACTCCAAGGCCGCCGGCCTGAACATGAAGCCGGTCGTGTTCGACACCCAGGAAGCCACGAACAAGGCCTACTTCGCCGGCCGCTGCCAGGCCTACACCACCGACGCGTCGGGCCTGGCCTCGGTGCGCAACAAGGAAGCCGGCAACCCCGACGACCACGTCATCCTGCCCGACCTGATCAGCAAGGAACCGCTCGGCCCCAGCGTGCGCCGCGGCGACGACGAGTTCTTCGCCATTGCCAAGTGGGTGGTGTTCGCGCTCATCGAGGCCGAGGAATACGGCATCACGCAGGCCAACGTGGACCAGCTCGCCAAGGACAGCAAGGATCCCGTCGTGCAGCGCATCCTGGGCACCAGCGAAGACACCGGCAAGCTGCTCGGCCTGGACAAGGACTGGGCCGCGCGCGCCATCAAGGCGGTCGGCAACTACGGTGAGGTCTTCGAGCGCAACGTCGGCCCGAAGAGCTCGCTGAAGCTGCCGCGCGGCGCCAACAACCTCTGGAACAAGGGCGGCCTGATGTACGCACCGCCGGTGCGCTGACGCGTTCGCCGGCTGCATGCCGCCACCGCCGAAGCGCCGCCGCTGGACCTGGCGCAGCCAGGCTTTCCGCGGCGTGGTGTACCAGCTCGTCGCGCTCGCCGTGCTCGTCGCGGCGGGCGCGCTGCTGCTGTCCAACACGCTCGAGAACATGCGGGCGCGCGGCATCAAGAGCGGCTTCGACTTCATCACCGAGCCGGCTGGCTTCGCCATCGGCGAGAGCCTGATCCCGTTCGACTCGGCGGAGAGCTACGGCAAGGCCTACGCGGTGGGGCTGGCGAACACGCTGCGCGTGGCGCTGGTCGGCATCGTCGCGGCCACGCTGCTGGGCACGCTGGTCGGCATCAGCCGGCTGTCGCGCAACGCGCTCGTGAAGCGGCTGGCCGGCGCCTACGTGGAGGTCACGCGCAACGTGCCGCTGCTGCTGCAGCTGTTCATGTGGTACTTCGCGCTGACCGAGTTCCTGCCGCCGATCGAGGAAGCGCTGCGGCCGTTGCCGGGCTTCTTCTTCAGCAAGAACGGCCTGCAGTTCCCGCTGCCGTGGTGGTCGGCCGAGCAGGGCTGGTTCCTCGACATGCCCGAGAAGACCGAGATCAGCGTCGTCGGCGGCGGCGCGGTGACGCCCGAGTACCTGACGGTGCTGCTGGGGCTGACGGTCTACACCGCCGGCTACATCGCCGAGGTGGTGCGCGCCGGCATCCAGGCGGTGCCGATCGGCCAGCACGAGGCGGCGGCCTCGCTCGGCCTGTCGCGCTGGCACACGCTGCGGCTGGTGCAGATGCCGCAGGCACTGCGCGTCATCATCCCGCCGCTCACCAGCCAGTACCTGAACCTGACGAAGAACTCCTCGCTCGCGGTGGCGGTGGGCTACCCCGACGTGCTGTCGATCGCCGCGACCTCGCTGAACCAGACCGGCCGCGCCATCGAGTGCATCACCATCGTGATGGCCTGCTACCTGACGCTGTCGCTGCTGACCTCGGCCTTCATGGGCATCTACAACCGCCGCGCGCGGCTGAAGGAGCGTTAGCGTGCCGGCCGCGAAGGTCTTCCAGCCGCGGCCGGCGCAACCGCCGCCCCGGGCGCAGCACGGCCTGTGGCCGCGCGTGCGCGCCGCCTTCTTCGACGGCTGGTGGAACACGCTGCTGACCGCCACCACGCTCGCGCTGCTGATCTGGACGCTGCCGCCGCTGCTGGGCTGGGGCGTGTTCCACGCCGTGCCGACGGCCGACAACGCGGCCTGCCGCGCCGCCGTCGGCGTGGGCGCCTGCTGGGGCGTGGTGGCCGAGAAGGGCCGGCTCATCCTCTTCGGCCGCTACCCCTTCGACGAGCAGTGGCGGCCGCTGCTGGCCAGTGCGCTGCTGGTCGCGCTGCTGGCCGGCAGCTGCCTGCGCGCCTTCTGGAAGCCGTGGCTCGCGCTCGCGTGGGTCGGCACCTTCGCCGTCTTCTTCGGGCTGATGAAGGGCGGGGTCTTCGGGCTCAGCGTGGTCGAGACGGCGCGCTGGGGCGGCCTGCCGCTGACGCTGCTGCTGTCGGCGGCGAGCCTGGTGATCGCCTTTCCGCTCGCGGTGCTGGTGGCGCTGGGGCGTACCTCGCACCTGCCGGCGATCCGCACGCTGTGCGTGCTGTACGTCGAGCTGATCCGCGGCGTGCCGCTGATCAGCGTGCTGTTCATGGCGAGCTTCATCCTGCCGCTGTTCATGCCGCACGGCGGCACGATCGACGTGCTGGCGCGCGTGCTGATCGGCATGACGCTGTTCACCGCCGCCTACCTGGCCGAGGTGGTGCGCGGCGGCCTGCAGAGTCTGCCCAAGGGCCAGGTGGAAGCCGCGCAGTCGATCGGCCTGACCTACTGGCAGACGCAGCGCAAGATCGTGTTGCCGCAGGCGCTGCGCACGGTGGTGCCCGCCATCGTCAACACCTTCATCGGCGCCTTCAAGGACACCTCGCTCGTCACCATCGTCAGCCTCTACGACCTGACCGGCGCGGTGCAGCTGGCACTGGGCGACGCCGACTGGCGCAAGTTCTTCCTCGAGGGCCAGCTCTTCGTGGCGGCGATCTACTTCGTCGCCTGCTTCGCGATGAGCCGCTACAGCCGCTGGCTCGAAGGCCATCTCAACACGGGCATCCGACGCGTATGACAACGCCGATCATCGAGTTCGCCGGCGTCAACAAGTGGTACGGCGACTTCCACGTGCTGCGCGACATCGACCTCACGGTCGGCAAGGGCGAGCGCATCGTCATCTGCGGGCCCAGCGGGTCCGGCAAGAGCACGTTGATCCGCTGCATCAACCGGCTCGAAGAACACCAGGCCGGCAAGCTGGTGGTCGACGGCGTCGAGCTGTCCGACGACGTGAAGGCCACCGGGACCGTGCGGCGCAACGTCGGCATGGTGTTCCAGCAGTTCAATCTGTTCCCACACCTCACCGTGCTGGAGAACCTGACGCTGGCGCCGATGTGGGTGGGCAAGGTGCCGAAGAAGGACGCCGAGGAACGCGCGATGCAGCAACTGAAGCGCGTGCGCATCGCCGAGCAGGCGCAGAAGTACCCGATGCAGCTGTCCGGTGGCCAGCAGCAGCGGGTGGCGATCGCGCGCGCGCTGTGCCTCACGCCCAAGATCATGCTGTTCGACGAGCCGACCTCGGCGCTCGACCCCGAGATGATCAACGAGGTGCTCGACGTCATGATCGAGCTCGCCGGCCAGGGCATCACGATGCTCTGCGTGACGCACGAGATGGGCTTCGCGAAGAGCGTGGCCGACCGCGTGATCTTCATGGACCAGGGGCAGATCGTCGAGCAGAACGCGCCGGGCGAGTTCTTCGCGAACCCGCAGTTCGACCGCACGCGCGACTTCCTCTCGAAGATCCTCGCGCACTGAACGGCGATGGCGCGCGAGGACTTCGACACCCCCGGCGACGCGCTGCCGCGTCCGCACGCCAACTGCTACTGGCTGCTGCCCGGCCGCGTGCTGGCCGGCGAGTACCCGGCGGCGCACCTGGCGGCCATCGAGGCGGCCGGCATCACGCATTTCATCGACCTCACCGAGCGCGCCGGCTACGTGCCGGCGGCGGCGGTGCACGCGCTGCACCCCATCACCGACTTCGGCATCCCCACCGTGGCCGGCATGCGGCGCACGCTGGACGCCATCGCGGCCGCGCTGGCGGGCGGCGGGGCGGTCTACCTGCACTGCAAGGCGGGCATCGGCCGCACCGGCACGGTGGCCGGCTGCCTGCTCGTCGAACACGGGTTCGCCGGCGACGAGGCGCTGGCCCTGCTGCAGGCCAAGTTCAAGTCGACGGGCCAGAGCGCGTGGGTCGGGCGCACCCCGGAGACCGACGCGCAGCGCGAATTCATCAGGAGTTGGCAGCACCCTTGATATAGGGAATACCCTTAGTCGCCGAAATGCCCCAGTATTGCTGCATCGCAACAATCGAGGGCAGACCCATGAAGTCGACTTCGTTCTGGATCGCCGCCACCCTGGCGATCGCTGCGTCCGCCGCCCAGGCCGACGCTGTCTTCCACCACCCCGCCACCGGTGGCGCCGCCGCTGCGGCCAGCACCCAGGCGGCCCAGGCCCGACCGATCATCGTCGGCCATCCGAGCAGCCCACGCTGGAAGTTGGTGCACGCAAACTTCGATCATCCGGCGCTGGCCATGCGCACGCTGCCGGTGATCGACGTCAACACCTTCCTGGTGCAGCCGCCGGTGGCCGTGCACTGGACGCTGGGACCGGCGCCGGCCACGCTGGTCGCGACGGCACCGCGTTGAGGTCGCGCGCCGACCTCAGATCGGCTTGAAGCCGCCGGCCGGCCGGTCTTTCAGCGGCGCGTGCGCCAGCGGCGGGAATTCGATCTTCGTCTCCGGCACCTTGCGGTCGGGGATGCGGTCGAGCAGGTCGCGGATCAGCGCCAGCCGGCCGCGCCGCTGGTCGTTGAAGTCGACCAGCGTCCACGGTGCGTGCTTCGTGTGCGTGGCCGCCAGCATAGCGTCGCGCGCAGCGCCGTACTCGGCGTACTTGGCGCGCGCCTCGACGTCGATCGGGCTCAGCTTCCAGCGCTTCAGCGGGTCGGACAGGCGCTCCGCGAAGCGCTCCTCCTGCTGCGCCTGGTCGACCGTGAGCCAGTACTTGAAGAGCAGGATGCCGTCGTCGACGAGCATCTTCTCGAACACCGGCGCCTGCTTCAGGAAGGCCTTCGCCTCGGCCTCGGTGCAGTAGCCCATGACGCGCTCGACGCCGGCGCGGTTGTACCAGCTGCGGTCGAACAGCACGATCTCGCCGGC
>CAUJHQ010000186.1 GCA_963204815.1 Pseudomonadota bacterium
GCAGGTCGACATCGTCGGCCACAGCCTGGGCGTGACGCTGGCGCGCGAGTGGATGCGCCAGGACGACGCCCACCGCACGGTGCGCCGCCTCGTCGCCGTCGACGGGCCCAACCACGGCATCATCAACTGCTCGCCCGACCCGGCCAACTACTTCCAGGCGCCCGCCGCCGGCGGCTTCACGCCGGCGAGCGAGGTCTGCGCCGAGCTCGGCTCGCCCGACACGCCCTTCCTGAAGCGCCTGAACGGCCGCGGCGGCCACGAAGAGACCGAAGGCCGCACGAAGGTGCTGGTGATCCGCAACGCCGACGCCAGCTTCGTCTACATGTCGGTGCAGGACGGCTTCATCGCCCCGGTGCCGGCGGTCGACAGCTACGGCAAGCCGACCGACTTCTCCCGCAGTGCCGAGCTGAAGGGCGCGAAGCAGCTCGACCTCACCGGCCAGGGCGCCTACGACCCGATCCTGCGCACCGGGCACGTCGGCATCTTCAACTCGCCGCAGACCTGGGCCGCGACGGTCGACTTCCTGAACCGCCGCTGAGCCGCCACTGAGCCGCGGCCACGCACGGCCGTGCTACCGTGGCGGGCATGCTGTCCGAAACGCCCGCCACCCGGCTGCGCCCGGTGAACGACCTGCCCGCGCTCGCCGAGCGCGCCGCCGACCTGCTGCGCACGCCGCAGACGCGGCTGCCACTCACTTTCGAGGAAGCGGGCCACGTCGTGTCGCAGATGGGGATCATCCCGTTCCCCGCCGGCAGCACCGTGCTGCGCGAAGGCGAGGGCCGGCGCGCCGACTACCTGCTGCTGTTGCTGGAAGGCGAGGTGCAGGTCGAGTCGCGCGCCAACGGCGGCAACGACCCGATGGCCATCTCGGTGCTCGGCCCCGGCAGCATCATCGGCGAGATGTCGCTGCTGGACGGCGCGCCGCGCTCGGCCACCTGCGTGGCGCTGGGCAACGTGCTCGCTGCCGGCCTGTCGCGCAAGGGCCTGGAGCTGCTGATCGACGAGCAGCCGCGCACCGCCGCCAAGCTGCTGATGGGGCTGGCCCAGCGCCTCGCCGACCGCCTGCGCGCGCTCGGCCAGCAGTTGCAGATGTACGCCCAGCTGGGCGGCGGCCCGTCGGCGTAGCCCCGCGCGGCAGAATGCCGCGATGCGCCGCACGCTGACGCTCATCGCCGCCGCCGTGCTGCTGGCCGCCGCCGGCAGCGCCTGGATCGCGCGCGGCGCGCTCGCCGACCGCCGCGCCGCCTTCGAGACCGACGCGCGCATCGCCCACCGGCTGCTGAGCCAGCGCGCGGTGCAGCACGAAGCCATCCTCGCCACGCTGGCGCTGCTGCAGCCGGGCGGCGGCGCCGAGGCGCGGCCCGAGGAACGGCTGCCCGCGCTCTACCCGCAGGTGCAGCAGGTGCTGCGGCGCGACCGCGACGACACCTGGCCGGGCAACGAAGCCGCGGCGCTGGCGGCGGCCGAGGCGGCGTCGCGCACCGCCCGCCGCGCCGCGCTGGCGGCGGTGGACGTCGAGCGCGGCCGCTTCTGGCTGGTGCAGGCGGCGCTGCCCACCAGCTACGCGCTGCGCATCGACCTCGACGCCTTCGTGCCAGCCGGCGAGTGGACCTTCCCGCGCGACGGCGCGGCGCGCGCCGCGCTCGAGCACGAAGGCCGCGTGCGCCTGCTCGCGCCCGGCCGCGTCGACGGCGCCGGCTGGCGCTTCGACTTCGCCAAGCACCTGGCCGCCGAGAGCCAGCCCTTCGACCTGCAGGCCACGCTGCGCGTCGGCTGGGGCGAGCTGCCGTGGGCCGCGATGGCGGCCTGGTCGGCCGCGGTGGCGCTCGGCGTTGCCGGCATTGCCGCCTGGCAGCGCCAGCGCACCGAGCGGCGGCGCGCGCAGGAACTGCTGCGCCTGGGCCAGGTCGGCCGCCTCAACGCGCTGGGCGAGCTGGCGGCCGGCATGGCGCACGAGCTGAACCAGCCGCTCACGGCGGTGCTGGCCAACGTGCAGGCCGCCGAACGGCTGCTGGCCGACGAGCCGCCCGAGACCGACACCGCGCGCGGCGCGATGGCGCAGGCGGTGGCGCAGGCGCGCCGCGCCAGCGAAGTGCTGGCGCGCCTGCGCCGCACCGTCGAGCGGCCGGAGGTCGGCGCCGCGCTGCAGCCGCTGGCGCTGGGCGCGGCGCTGAAGCGCGCGCTCGACCTCGTCGAACCCGAGTGCCGCCGCCTCGGCGTGGCGCCGCGCATCGACTGCGAGGCCACGTTGGCGCTGCAGGCCGAGCCGGTGGCCTTCGAGCAGATCGTGCACAACCTGATCTCGAACGCGCTGCACGCGCTGGCCGAGGTGCCGGCCGGCGAACGCACGCTCGTGCTGCAGGCGCGCGCCGAGGGCGAGGACGTCGTGCTCGCGGTGCGCGACAGCGGCCCCGGCATCGCGCCGGAGGTGCTGCCGCGGCTCTTCGAGCCCTTCTTCAGCACCCGCCGTGGCGGGCTGGGGCTGGGCCTGAGCCTGTGCGAGACGCTCGCCGCCGGCATGGGGGGCTCGCTCGTGGCGGCGCACGCAGCGCCGCGCGGCGCCGAGTTCCGGCTGACGCTGAAGGGCGCCCGGTGAACACGCCGGCGTCGACCACCTCGCCGCTGATCCACCTGATCGACGACGACGCGGCGGTGCGCGACAGCCTGGCGCTGCTGATCGGCACCGTCGGCCTGCGCGTGCAGACCTGGGCCGACCCGCTGGCCTTCGCCGACGGCTTCGACCGCGAGGGCATCGGCGCCATCGTGATGGACGTGCGCATGCCCGGCATCGGCGGCCTCGCGCTGCTGGACCGGCTCGTCGGCGAGGGCGTCGACCAGCCGATCGTCATGCTCACCGGCCACGGCACGGTGGACCTGTGCCGGCGCGCCTTCAAGAGCGGCGCCGCCGAGTTCCTGGAGAAGCCCGTGAACGACGAGCTGCTGCTCGAAACGCTGCAGCAGGCCATCCGCACCCACGTGCGCTCGCGCCAGCGCCAGCAGGCCGGGCGCGACGCGCGCGAGCGCTATGCGCGGCTGTCGGAGCGCGAACGCGAGGTGCTGGGCATGATCGTCGCCGGCCTCACGAACAAGGAGATCGGCCGTGCGCTCGCGCTCAGCCCGCGCACGGTGGAGACGCACCGCGCGAACCTGTTCGCGAAGCTGGAAGCGGCGTCGCTCGCGCAGGTGATCCGGCAGTACGCCGACCTCGTCGAAGGCGGCACCTAGCTCAGGGCAGCCGCAGCGCGAACGCGTCGAGCTGGTTGATGGCGGTGTTCCAGCCGTCGAAGAAGCCCATCTCGGCGTGGCGGTCGCGCGTGGCGGCGTCGGGGTGCATCACGTGCGCGATGTAGCGCGTGCCCTCGGCCTCGTCGGCCAGCGTGACGATGGCGGTGAAGGCCATCCACGGCGTCGCCGGCCGCCAGTCGGCCAGCAGGCAGGACGTGAACACCAGGCGCTGCTGCGGCACGACTTCCAGGAACGAGCCGGGGTTGTCGCTGGTGCCGCCGTCGGGGCCCTGCATGAAGGTGTGGAAGGCGCCGCCGGGGCGCAGGTCCAGCGCGCGCACCTCGGTGGTCCAGGGTTTCGGACACCACCATTCCTTCAGCAGCGCGGGCTCGGTCCAGGCGCGCCAGAGCTTGGCGCGCGGCGCGCGCACGAGGCGCGAGATGACGAGGTCGCCGGCCTCAGCGGCTGCGGGGCTTGGGTGCGACATGGGCGGTCTCCTGCCGGTGAAGGTCTTCGACGAAGGCGGTCATGCGATCCGAGCGCGTTTCCCAGAGCGCGCGCTGGTCGGCGATCCAGCGCTCGGCCTGGCTCAGGGTCCTGGGCTGCAGCTCGCAGGTGCGCACGCGGCCGTCCTTGCGCGACCGGATGACGCCGCAGCGTTCGAGCACCGACAGGTGCTTCATGAACGAGGGCAGCGCCATCTCGAACGGCGCGGCCAGCGCCGACACCGCCGCCGGGCCGCGGCCGAGGCGGCCGACGATGGCGCGCCGCGTCGGGTCGGCCAGCGCGTAGAAGACGTCGGACAAGGCGGCTGAAGAGTTAGCCATGTGGCTAACTATAGCGATCCCTCAGACGAAGTCCAGGCCCGCCAGCCGGTCGTCGCCGTCCAGGCATTGCCACAGGCAGACGGCGAGGCCGGCATCGCCGGTCCACAGCGTGTAGCGCCCCAGGCCGTGCTGCCGGCGCATGCGGTCGCGCTGCACCAGCGCGTGCATCGCGAAGGCCCGTGCGCGCGCCAGCCAGGCGGCGTCGCCGGTGCGCCGGTACAGCTTCAGCAGCGCGACGCCGTTGCCCGCGGTGCCGTGGCACAGGCCGTAGCCCTTGGTGAGCGGGCCGGCGCGCCAAACGGTTTCGCCGGCGGCCACCAGCAGGGCGTCGAGCTCGGGCGAGGCGCCCGCCGGCAGGTCCGCCACCGCGGTGACGATGCCGGGCGCGCCGTGACACCACTGCACCAGCCAGGGCGTGGCGCCCGGCCGCGCCGCGTGCAGGCCGGCCGGCCAGTTGGCGGCGCCGTCCTCCACCCGCGCGGTGGCGCGCAGCAAGGCGACGGTGCGCTCGTGCAGTTGCGCGCGCCGGCCGGCGTCCAGCAGCGCGGCGCCCTTCAGCAGCGGGTACACGTTGCCGGCATAGCCGTGCCCGGCGCCCAGGTACTGCGTGATGCGGCCGTACATGTCCTGCGTCCACAGGGCGTGCCCGCTGGCGGGGTCGTGCAACCAGGTGCGCCAGAGCTGCTCGACGTTGTCGAGGAACAGCGTGCGCCAGCGCGCCTCGGCCGTGGCCTGCCACAGGTGCCAGGCGGCGACCATCGTGCCCGGCGCCGCCCACAGCGATTCGTTCGTCGGGTTGCCGATGTTCGACTGCACCACGTCGAACAGCCGGTCGGCCGCGGCGGCGGCCCCGGTCAGCCGCCACTGCACCAGGTGCAGGCCGGCTTCGCCGAGCAGGTACGAGGGCACGGCCTCGCCGGTGTCGGGCGCGGCCCGGTAGGCGGCGACGGCAGCGTCGATCTCGCCGGCGGGGTCGCAGCGCAGTTCGACGGCGCCCTCGCGCGCCAGCCACCACATCGCCCACCACAGCCCGGCGCTGCCGAGGTACAGGCTCTTGAAGCCGCCGGGCACCGCGGGGCCGTCCTCGTCGAGCGGGTGCACGGGCCAGCCGCCGCCGGGCCGGCGGTGGGTCTCGATGTCGTGCACGATCTCGCGCACCGCGGTGCGGGCGGCGTCGGCGTGCCAGGGGGCGCCTTCCAGCGCTTCATGGCGGGTGGGGTCGAAGAGCATGGGCGCGAGGGTACGCCGCCGCGCGGGGTCGCGGCGGTCGGCCGCTTCCGTAGAACTACGGAGCTTCGCGCGTAGGCGGCCGAATGGCCGCGTGCGGCCGCCGTTCCTAGAGTTCAGCCCAACGCCGGCATGTCGCCGGCAGCCGCTGGAGAAGACCCGCATGAAGACCCTGGCCCGCACCGTTGTCGCCCTCGCCGCCCTTGCCGCCATCGCCGCCCAGGCGCAGGGCGTGCGCACCGAGCGCAACATGTCGCTCGACCTCGCGAACCAGATTGCCGCCGCCACCGTCGCCGCCTGCACGACGAACGGCTACGCGGTCGCCGCCGCCGTCGTCGACCGCGCCGGCCAGCTGAAGGCGCTGCACCGCGCCGACAACGCCGGCCCGCACACGCTGTCGTCCAGCCAGGCCAAGGCCTACACGTCGGCGAGCGCGAAGAACAACACCCTGGCGATGATGGAAGGCGCGCAGAAGAACCCGGCCGCGGCGAACCTGGTGCACATGCCCGGCTTCCTGCTGCTCGGCGGCGGCGTGCCGGTGAAGGTGGGCAACGAGGTCATCGGCGCCGTCGGCGTCGGCGGTGCGCCGGGGGGCCACCTCGACGAGCAATGCGCCGTCGCCGGCCTCGACAAGGTCAAGGATCAGCTCAAGTGAGGCGCCGCCACCTGCTGATGTTGCTGGCGCTGCCCGCCCTGGCCCGCGCGCAGGTGGCGCCCACGCCGGCCGAGGCCGCGCGCTACACCGGCCTGCACGCCGCCGCGCACAAGGGCGACCTGGCGGCGCTGAAGGCCGCGCTGGCCACCGGCGCCGACGTCAACGGCCCCGACGCGCACGGCCGCACGCCGCTGCACGTGGCCACGTTCGCGCGCCAGCGCGACGCGGTGCGCGCGCTGGCGGCGGCCGGTGCCGACCTCGGGCGGCTCGAGCACGACCGCTACGACGCCGTCACCATCGCCGCCGTCGCCGACGACGAGGAGACGCTGCGCGTGCTGCTGGCGCTGGGGGCGAGCGCGAAGCTCACGACCAGCCGCTACGACGGCACGGCGCTGATCGCCGCCGCCCACCTGGGCCACGACGGCGTGGTGCGCCAGCTCATCGCCGCCGGCGCGCCGCTGGACCACGTGAACAACCTGCACTGGACGGCGGTCATCGAGGCCATCGTGCTCGGCGACGGCGGCGCGCGCCACCAGGCGACGCTGAAGGCGCTGCTCGACGCCGGCGCGAGCACGCGGCTGGCCGACCGCGGCGGCAAGACGCCGCTGGCGCTGGCGAAGGGCCGCGGCTATGCGGCGATGGTGGCGCTGCTGGAGAAGGCCGGCGCGCGCTGAGCCCGCGCGTGCCGGCGCCCGCTGGCTCGCTAGCGCACGAAGCGCCCGTCGGCGCCGATGATCGACAGCTCGGCGTAGGTCAGGCCGGTGTGGTTGGCGGGCGAGTAGCTGACCTTCAGCCCGCCGAGGTCGAAGCCGTTGATGCCGTTCAGTGCGGCGGTGAGGCTTTCGCGGGTCGGCTGCTTGCCGGCGCGCTGCAGCCCTTCGACCAGCACCTTCGCGGCGGCGAAGCCTTCCAGCATCGCCGGCGACACGCCCGGCAGGCCCTTCGCCTTCGCGAGCTCGGTGGCCTCCTTCACGAAGGGCACCGCGACCGCGCGCTCGTTCGGGAACACCTGCGTGACGATGGTGCCGCGCGCCATGTCGCCGAGCAGCTTGACGAAGCCGCCGGAGGCGTTGTTCGACAGCGTCACCACCTGCGCCCGCGAGCCGGCGTTGCGGATCGCGCGCATGCCGTCGACGACGGCCTGGCCGGAGCCGAAGAACAGCACCGCCTGCACGTCCTTCGCGGCGATGTCCGACGCGACGGCGGCGAACTCCGGCTTGCTGCGGTTGAACTTGGCGACCACCGTGGGCTGCAGCTTCGC
This sequence comes from Pseudomonadota bacterium, assembly GCA_963204815.1. Lineage (GTDB taxonomy): Bacteria > Pseudomonadota > Gammaproteobacteria > Burkholderiales > Burkholderiaceae_C > Rubrivivax. Next base: position 7,196 of record CAUJHQ010000186.1, read on the forward strand.
TTCGGTGAAGCCCTTGGCGGCACCGGCGGCGGCGTCGAGGCCGAAGGAGTCGTCCACGTGCAGCACCGCGATGCGCGTGGTGCCGATGGTGGCCAGGTGCTGCACCGCCTTCTCGGCCTCGCGCTGGTAGGTGGCGCGCACGTTGAAGATCAGCGGGTGGACCGGCCGGTGCAGCACCATCGCGCCGGTCGACGGCGCGATCATCGGCACCTTGAACTCTTCCAGCAGCGGGCGGATCGCCTCGCTGTGCGGCGTGCCGCGGTTCAGGAAGATCGCGATGACGCCGCGTTCGGTGATCAGCTTCTTCGCGTTGGCGGCGGCCAGCGGCGGCTCGAACTTGTCGTCCATCGAGATCAGCTCGATGCGCTGGCCGTTCACGCCGCCGCGCGCGTTGACGGCGTCGATCCAGAGCTTGGCGCCATCGGTCGTCTCTTTCACGCCGGCCGCCACCGGGCCGCTGAAACCCGAGGTCTGGCCGATCAGGATCTGGGCCGACGCCAGCGCCGGCAGCAGCGCGAGCAGGGCGCCGGCGCGGCGCAGGATCGCGGCAACGGGGAACGGACCGGGCGTGGACATGCAGCGAGACTCCGCAACGGGAACAACGAGCAGTCTGCACCCCGTTGCAGGCGCGCCGAGGCGCGCACGCGCGACGGGCCCGACGATGGCGCGCAAGGCGTCACGGAAGCTCCGTCATGGGGCCGCAAAGGTCTGATGCCGGTGCGCCGGCAGGCGCGGGGGCGCATGCCTAGAATGCCCGGTTCGGCCCCCGCCAACCCCCTCCTGAGAGACACCAGAGACATGTCGTCCGGCGTCATTCGCATCCGTGGTGCCCGCCAGCACAACCTGAAGAACCTGGACCTGGACATCCGCACCGGCGAGCTCACGGTCGTGACCGGGCCGAGCGGGTCGGGCAAGTCGAGCCTGGTGTTCGACACGCTGTATGCCGAGGGCCAGCGCCGCTACGTCGAGACCTTCAGCGCCTACGCGCGCCAGTTCCTCGACCGCATGGACCGGCCCGCGGTCGACCGCGTCGACGGCGTGCCGCCGGCCATCGCCATCGACCAGACCAACCCGGTGCGCACCTCGCGGTCGACGGTCGGCACGATGACCGAGCTGAACGACCACCTGAAGCTGCTGTTCGCGCGCGCGGCGCAGCTGTTCGACAAGGCCACCGCGCTGCCGGTGCGGCACGACACGCCGGAGACCATCTTCGCCGACCTCGCCGGCCGTGCCGCGGCCGCCGGCGACCCGCGCCTCGTCTTCACCTTCCCGGTCGAACTGCCGGCGGACACCACGGCCGAACAGCAGGAGCAGTGGCTCGCCGCCAGCGGCTTCACGCGCGTGCAGGCCGAGCGCATCGACGGCCAGCGCAAGGTGCTGGACGTGGTGGCCGACCGCCTGCGCCTGGGCGGCGCCGAGAAGGTGCGCGTGATGGAGGCCATCGAGCTGGCGTTGAAGCGCGGCAGCGGGCGGCTCAACGTCTTCGTCGGCGACGACGGCACGGCCTGGCGCTACAGCACCGGCCTGCACTGCCCCGAGAGCGACCAGCGTTACGCCGACCCGCAGCCGGCGCTGTTCAGCTTCAACAGCGCCTACGGGGCCTGCGACACCTGCCGCGGCTTCGGCCGCGTGATCGGCGTCGACTGGGGCCTCGTCATGCCCGACGAGCGCAAGACGCTGCGCAACGGCGTCATCAAGCCCTTGCAGACGCCGGCCTGGGCCGAGTGCCAGGACGACCTGATCCGCTACGCCGGCGAGGCCGGCATCCCGCGCGACACGGCCTGGAACCAGCTGACGAAGGCGCAGCGCGACTGGGTCATCGAAGGCTCGCCGAACTGGACCGGGCAGTGGAACAAGCAGTGGTACGGCATCCGCCGCTTCTTCGGCTACCTGGAGAGCAAGGCCTACAAGATGCACATCCGCGTGCTCTTGTCGAAGTACCGCAGCTACACGCCCTGCACGGTGTGCGGCGGCGCGCGCCTGAAGCTGGAAGCGCTGCTATGGCGCCTGGGATCGAAGGCCGACGCCGACGCCGTGCTGCCCGCGGAGAATCGCGTGCTGCCGGCCGGCGCGCCGTGGTCGCGCGAACAGCTGGAAGCGCTGCCCGGCCTGCACCTGCACGACCTGATGCAGCTGTCGATCGAACGGCTCAAGCGCTTCTTCGACGGCCTCACGCTGCCCAGCACGCTGCTCGACGAAGCGCTCAAGCTGCTGCTCGACGAAGTGCGCACGCGGCTGAAGTACCTGTGCGACGTCGGCCTCGGCTACCTCACGCTGGACCGCCAGAGCCGCACGCTGAGCGGCGGCGAGGTGCAGCGCATCAACCTCACCACCGCGCTCGGCACCAGCCTCGTCAACACGATGTTCGTGCTGGACGAGCCCAGCATCGGCCTGCACCCGCGCGACATGAACCGCATCGTCGAGGCGATGCACCGGCTGCGCGATGCCGGCAACACGCTGGTCGTCGTCGAGCACGACCCGGCGGTGATGCTGGCCGCCGACCGCCTGATCGACATGGGGCCGGGCCCGGGCGAGAAGGGCGGCCAGATCGTCTTCGACGGCACACCCGAGGCCGCGCGCAGCGCCGACACGCTGACCGGCGCCTACCTCGGCGCGAAGAAGCAGGTGTCGATCGGCTTCCGGCGCCTGGTCGACGCCGCCACGCCCAAGCTGCTGCTCGAAGGCGCGCGCGAGCACAACCTGCAGGGCGTGACGGTCGAGTTCCCGCTGCAGCGGCTGGTGGTGGTGACCGGCGTTTCCGGCAGCGGCAAGAGCACGCTGGTGCAGGACGTGCTGTACCCCGCGCTGGCGCGTCACTTCGGCAAGCCGACCGAAGCGCCGGGCGCGCACGAGCGCCTGCTCGGCATGGACTGGCTCGCCGACGCCGTGTTCGTCGACCAGAGCCCGATCGGCAAGACGGCGCGCAGCAACCCGGCCAGCTACGTCGGCGCCTTCGACGAATTGCGCAAGATCTTCGCCGACGCGTCGCTGGCGCGCGAGCGCAGCTACAGCGCCGGCACCTTCAGCTTCAACGCCGGCGACGGCCGCTGCCCCACCTGCGGCGGCAGCGGCTTCGAGCACGTGGAGATGCAGTTCCTCTCCGACGTCTACCTGCGCTGCCCCGACTGCGAC
>CAUJHQ010000187.1 GCA_963204815.1 Pseudomonadota bacterium
GTCTCGTCGCGGCCGCTCGCGGGGTCGACCACGCGGCCGTTCTTGATGAGGACTTTCATGCTGCGTTCCCCGCGATCGTGCTCATCACCGCCATGCGCACCGCGATGCCGAAGGTCACCTGCGGCAGGATCACGCTGTGCGTGCCGTCGGCCACCGTCGAGTCGATCTCGACGCCGCGGTTGATCGGCCCCGGGTGCATCACGATGCAGTCTGGCTTGGCCAGCGCCAGCTTCTCCGGCGTGAGCCCGTAGACCTTGAAGAACTCGCCGGCGCTGGGCAGCATGCCGCCGCTCATGCGCTCGTTCTGCAGGCGCAGCATGATGACGACGTCGGCGCCGCGGATGCCCTCGGCCATGTCGTGGCACACGCGCACGCCCATCGGCGCCAGGTCGCCCGGCACCAGCGTCTTCGGGCCGACGGCGCGGATCTCGGGCACGCCCAGCGTGGCCAGCGCGTGGATGTCCGAGCGCGCCACGCGCGAATGCACGATGTCGCCGACGATCGCCACCGTGAGCTGGCTGAAGTCCTTCTTGAAGTGCCGGATCGTGTACATGTCCAGCAGGCCTTGCGTCGGGTGCGCATGGCGGCCGTCGCCGGCGTTGATCACGTGCACGTGCGGCGCGCAGTGCTGCGCGATCAGGTACGGCGCGCCGCTCTCGCTGTGGCGCACGACGAACATGTCGGCGTGCATCGCGGACAGGTTCGCGATGGTGTCGAGCAGGCTCTCGCCCTTGGCGGTGCTGCTCTTGTTGATGTCGAGGTTGATGACGTCGGCACTGAGCCGCTTGGCCGCGATCTCGAATGTGGTGCGCGTGCGCGTGCTGTTCTCGAAGAACAGGTTGAACACGCTCTTGCCGCGCAGCAGCGGCACCTTCTTCACCTCGCGCTCGTTGACGCTGAGGAAGGTGCCGGCGGTGTCGAGGATCTGCGTCAGCACCGCCTTCGGCAGGCCTTCGATCGACAGCAGGTGGATCAGCTCGCCGTTCGCGTTGAGCTGCGGGTTGCGTCGGGACAGCATCAGGCGCCCTTCAACGTGAAACTGAAGCGGCCCTCGTCGCTGCGGGCCAGGGACAGGCGCTGCCCGGCCGGCAGCGCGACGCGCGCGGCCGCGTAGGCGGCCTCGATCGGCAGTTCGCGGCCGCCGCGGTCGACCAGCACCGCCAGCTTCACGCTCGCCGGGCGGCCGAAGTCGTAGAGCTCGTTGATGACGGCGCGGATCGTGCGGCCGGTGAACAGCACGTCGTCGATCAGCACGAGGTGGCGGCCGTCGATGGCGAACGGCAGGCTCGTCTTGTCGGCGCCGGCCGCCAGCCCGCGCGCCGCGAAGTCGTCGCGGTGCAGCGTGCTGGAGATGACGCCGTGCGCGCCCGGCAGCGCCAGGTCGCGTTGCAGCCGTTCGGCGAGCCAGGCGCCGCCGGACCAGATGCCGACGAGCGCGGCGTCCGGCGGCAGCAGCCGGCGCACGCCTTCGCGCAGGTCGGCGTAGAGCGCCTCGGCGTCGAGCTGCAGTTGTGTCATGTCAGGTGCCGTAGGTATTGGTCGAGGATGATCGCGGCGGCCGCGGCGTCGGCATCGGCGGCGCCGGCGGCGAGCGCCTCGGTCGTCGTGTAGCGCTCGTCGACCTCGTGCACCGGCAGCCGGAAGCGGCCGTGCAGCTGGCGGGCGAAGCGCTGCGCGCGGCGCGTATTGTCGTGCGGCGCGCCGTCGGGGTGGAACGGCACGCCGACCACCAGCGCGTCGGGCTGCCATTCGGCGACGAGCCTGGCGATGGCCTCGAAGCGCGCATCGCCCTCGGCGGCGATCGTCTTCAGCGGCGTCGCCTGGCCGAACGCGGTGTTGCCGCTGGCCACGCCGACGCGGCGGGTGCCGAAATCGAATGCCAGGAACGACAGCGCGCGGACGGTGCCGGCGCCGCGCTCATTCATGCATGCCCCGCCTCTTGCGACAGCATGCGCGGGTCGAATCCGAGCAGCGACAGCGCGCGCTCGTAGCGCGCCTCGACCGGCGTGTCGAAGATGACGGCCGGGTCGGCATCCACGGTGAGCCAGCCGTTGCGGCCCAGTTCGTCTTCCAGCTGGCCGGCCTGCCAGCCGCTGTAGCCCAGCGTGACCAGCACCTTCTTCGGGCCGGCGCCGTGCGCCATCGCTTCCAGCACGTCGCGGCTGGTCGTCATCTCGAGCCCGCCGGGGATGGACATCGTGCTGCTGAAGGCGGCGCCATCGTCGCCCAGCTTCTCGTGCAGCACGAAGCCGCGCTCGGTCTGCACAGGGCCGCCGAAGTACACCGGCTGCTCGGCCAGCTCGGCGCGGTCGAGGCTGAGCTCGACTTTCTCGAACAGGTTCTTCAGCTTGATGTCGATCGGCTTGTTGATCACCAGGCCGAGCGCGCCGCGCTCGTTGTGCTCGCACAGGTAGACCACGGTGCGCGCGAAGGTGTCGTCCGCCATGCCGGGCATCGCGATCAGGAACTGGTTCGTCAGATCGATGCGCTCGCCCATGCAACGATTCTATTCCGCGGGCACACTCGCCGCCGTGAAGCCAAGCCCCCCCGAACGCCGGCCCGGCCGCGAGCTCGACCGCGCCCTCGTCTGGCTGCGGCGCGACCTGCGCGCCGACGACCACGCCGCACTGCACCACGCGCTGCGCGCGGCGCGCCAGGTGTGGTGCTGCTTCGTCTTCGACAGCACGATCCTCGACGCCCTGCCGCGCGCAGACCGGCGCGTCGAATTCATCCGCGACAGCCTGGTCGGCGTCGACGCCGAACTGCGCGCGCTGGCGGCGTCGCACGGTATCGAGGGCGCCGGCCTGATCGTGCGCCACGGCGCGGCGGCCGACGAGATCCCGCGCCTGGCGGCGGCGCTGCGCGCGCAGGCGGTGTACGCCAACCACGACGACGAGCCGGCGGCGCTGGCGCGCGACACCCGCGTGCGCGGGCGGCTGGCCGACATCGGCGTCGCGCTGCACACCTCGAAGGACCACGTGGTCTTCGAGCGCAGCGAGGTGCTGACAATGAGCGGCGGCGCCTTCTCGGTCTTCACGCCGTACAAGAACGCCTGGCTGAAGAAGCTCGACCCGTTCTACCTGAAGGCCTACCCGCTGGCGCACCACGCCGACGCGCTGGCACCGCGGCCGGCCGGCGAGACGCTGCCCACGCTGGAATCGATCGGCTTCCAGCGCACCAACCTGCACACGCTGCGCCTGCCCAGCGGGCCGGCCGGCGCGCAAGAGCTGCTCGACGACTTCCTCGGCCGCATCGACCGCTACCACGACACACGCGACTTCCCCGCCGTCAAGGGGCCGAGCTACCTGTCCACGCACCTGCGCTTCGGCACCGTGTCGATCCGCCGGCTGGCCCGCGAGGCCTTCCAGCGCTTCATCGCCGGCTCGCGCGGCGCCGAGGTCTGGCTGTCGGAGCTGATCTGGCGCGACTTCTACCACCAGGTGCTGCACCACCACCCGCGCGTCGTCGAGCACGCCTTCAAGCCCGAGTACGACCGCATCGCGTGGGAACACGGCAAGCACGCCGACGCACTGTTCGCCGCCTGGTGCGAAGGCCGCACCGGCTACCCGCTGGTCGACGCCGCGATGCACCAGCTCAACCAGACCGGCTACATGCACAACCGCCTGCGCATGGTGGTGGCGAGCTTCCTGACGAAGGACCTGGGGCTGGACTGGCGGCGCGGCGAGGCGTACTTCGCGCTGCACCTGAACGACTTTGACCTCGCCGCCAACAACGGCGGCTGGCAGTGGGCCGCTTCCAGCGGCTGCGATGCCCAGCCCTACTTCCGCATCTTCAACCCGGTGAGCCAGAGCGAGAAGTTCGACCCCGATGGCCGCTTCATCCGCCGCTACGTGCCGGCGCTGGCGGCGCTGCCCGACAAGCTGATCCACGCGCCCTGGCTGGCGCGGCCGGTGGACCTGGCGGCGGCGAACGTCGAGCTCGGCCGCGACTACCCGGCGCCGCTGGTGGCGCACGAGGTGGCCCGCGCGAAGACGCTGGAGCGCTACGCGGTGGTGAAGGCGGCGCGCTGACGCGGCGCCTCGGGCGGCGGCGGCGCGGGCGGCGGCGTCACGGACGGCTCGGCGCGCTGCTCGACGAAACGCACGACGATGTCGTCCCAGCGCCGCGCCCAGGCCGGCAGCGCCTCGGTGTCGCCGTCGAACACGCTCTTCAGGAAGGCCAGCGACAGGCCTTGCGTGGCCGCCTTCACCTGCGGGTTCAGCACCGCGCCGCCGGTGCCGGCGCGGTCGGTGAACATGCTGTGCGAGCCGCCCTGGAACACCGCCAGCGTCTTGTGCGCGCTGCCCACCGCGTCAAAGACGGCGATGCGGTCCTCCGCCGGGCTGTAGTAGCCGGGGATGCGGATGACGTCTTCGGTGCAGGTGACGTGCAGCGTGGGCAGCGTCACCGGCGCGAGGATGGCCTGCGGCGAGCTCTCGCCGTAGAACGGCGGCGCCGAGATCACGATGGCCGCCTTCAGCCGCGGCTCCCGCAGGTCGATGGCGCGGCCGCCGCGTTCCACCTTGGCACCGGCCGCCAGCAGCGTGGTGTTGGCGCCGTAGGAATGGCCGGCGGCGACGATACGCGCGGGGTCGATCTGCGCACCGAGCTCGCCGGCGAACACGCGGTCGACCGCGAACCGCAGGTCGGCCACGCGCGCCAGCGCCTCGGCTTCCTGCGCCGCGTCGTGCAGGCGGCCGACGACGCCGAACGGATTGCCGTTCCACACCTGGCGATCGCTGCCCACGTGCTGCAGGTGCAGGCTCGCCCAGCCCTGGCTGGCCCAGTGGCGGCCGAGGTAGCTGTAGCCCGCGCGCGAGCCGCCGATGCCGTGCGAGAACACCAGCAGCGACAGCGGCCGCCGCGTCGACCGCTCGGGTGCCGCCGGCAGGTGCAGGCGCACCGGCACCGCGCGGTCGCGGGCACGGTCGTGCCAGTCGAAGTCCTCGGTGCGAATTGCCGGGGTTTGCGCGGGGGCCTGGGCGCGCGCCCACGGCGCAGCGCAGGCGGCGAGCAGCGCCAGCGCGTGGCGTCGTGGCAGCGTCATGCCTGCACCTCCGTCGGTGCGGCCGGCGCGGGCGGGCGGCGGCGGAACAGCCCGGCGACCTTCTGGATCGCATCGTCGACGTAGGTGAAGAGCACCGGAATCACCAGCAGGCTGAGGAAGGTCGAGGTGATGAGGCCGCCGATGACGACGATCGCCATCGGCGCGCGGAAGCTCGGGTCGACGCCGATGCCCAGCGCGATCGGCATCATGCCCGCGGCCATCGCGATCGTCGTCATGACGATCGGCCGCGCACGCTTGGCGCAGGCGTCGAGCACCGCGTCCCAGCGCGACAGGCCGTGCTCGCGGCGCGCCAGCACCACGTAGTCGATCAGCAGGATCGAGTTCTTCGTCGCGATGCCCATCAGCATGATCAGGCCGATCATCGACGGCATCGACACCGCCGTGTGGGTGACGAACAGCGCGACGAAGGCGCCGGGGATCGACAGCACCAGCGCGCCGAGGATCGTCACCGGCTGCACGAAGTCCTTGAACAGCAGCACCAGCACGACGTAGATGCACAGCACGCCGGTCAGCATCGCGAGGCCGAAGCTCTCGAACAGTTCG
>CAUJHQ010000188.1 GCA_963204815.1 Pseudomonadota bacterium
CGGGTCCTCGATCAGCGCCGGGATGCGGCGCGCGCGCAGGCGCAGCAGGCGGAACACCGGCAGGTCCTCGCCATGCACCGAGAACAGGATGTTGCGGAAGAGGATGAACGCGACGCGCACGTTGCGCGCCGGCTTGCCGCCGGCGTCGCCCTCGATCAGGAAGTCGCTGCGGATGTGCAGCGCGCCGTTGTCCTCTTCGTAGAAGCGGGCCGATTCCTCGAGGTCGTCGTCGACGATGTCGTCGGGGATCGAGAGCTCGAAGCGGCTGGCGACCCAGCCCTTCTCCTCGGGCGTCGGCGCCTCGAGGTCGACCCACACCGGCTTGACGTGCGTCAGGTCCTGGGCGCTGGCGATCTCTTCCTGGAACAGCCGGCCGTTGGCCAGCGTGAAGACGTTGAGCATGCGACGCGTGAAAGGGGGTGTGACGGGGCAGTCGGGAGACCGTCGCACGCCGGCCGCATGCCGGGGCGGACGGTCACCGAGGGTGGCTCTGGTCCAAGGCCTCTTCTCCGGAGAACGGGCGCGGCGGATTATTGCATCGCGCAAGCAGAAGGCCGCCCGTCGGGCGGCCTTCGCGGCGGGCGCGCGCGGGGTCAGCCCGGCACGGTCTCGGCGGCCGCGGCCAGCGGCAGCCAGAGGGTCACGCTGGTGCCCTTGCCGAGCGTGCTGGTGACGTCGACGCGGCCGCCCTGCAGCTCGACGATCTCCTTCACCAGGCTCATGCCCAGGCCGGTGCCCGGGATGTTGCCCGAGGGGTCGGCGCGGTAGAAGCGCTCGAACACGCGCGCCAGCTGCTCCGGGCTCATGCCGATGCCGCGGTCGGTGACGCGCAGGCCCACCGCGGGCTCGCCACGCAGCTCGCCGCTCTGCGTGGTGACGAGGATCGTGCCGCCGTCGGGCGAGTACTTCACCGCGTTCGAGATCACGTTGGTGAGCGCGCGGTTGGTCTTCTCCGGGTCGACGTGGAGCACGCAGTCCGGGTGCGCGATGTCGATCTGCAGGTCGTGCCGCCCCTCGATGGCCAGCGGCCCGGCCGCCTGCGTCACCAGGCTGTCGAGGCGGCAGGCTTCGCGCTTCAGGTCCTTGCCCTGGCGCGCCTCGATGCGCGCCAGGTCGAGCAGCTCGTTGACCATGTTGATCAGCAGCGACGCCTGGCGGTGGATGGTCTCCAGCATGTCGCGCCGCTTCTCGTCGGGCACCGGGCGGCGCAGCAGCAGCTCGGTGAAGCCGTAGACGCTGACCATCGGCGTGCGCAGCTCGTGCGCGGCGGTGGTGAGGAACTCGCTCTTCATGCGGTCGACCTCGGTCTCGCGCGTGATGTCGCGGAAGAACAGGATCGTCTCGCCGGTGCCGTCGTGCGTGCGGCGCGCCATGCGGGCGATCATGCGGCGCTCGGGGCGCTGCAGCTGCAGCAGGTCGGGCACCTCGCTCGCGTCCTCCAGCGCCTGCGCGGTCGGCGTGTACGGCAGCGCCGGGTCGCAGAGGGCGCCGACCGCGCGGTCGAAGTCCTCCAGCGTCACGGTGTCGGCGGCGGCGCCGAGGAACAGCCCGGTCATCGCGTGGAAGGCGCGGTTGCCGTAGACCAGGCGGCCTTCGCGGTCGAAGACGACGAAGCCGTCCGGACTGAGGTCGAACACCGCGTTCAGGCGCGCGCTGCGCTCGGCGATGGCCATGCGCGAGCGTTCGCGCTCGGTGACGTCGGTGATGACGCCCACGTAGTGGCGGATCGTGCTGCCGTCTTCGTCGACCGGCGCGATCGCGAGCTCGTTGAAGAACAGCGAGCCGTCCTTGCGGTAGTTGCGCAGCACGACCTGCGTGCTGCGGCCGTCGGCCACGGCGGCGCGCAGTTCGGCGATCTCGGGCTGCGCCGTGTCGTCGCGCTGCAGGAAGCCGCAGTTGCGGCCGATCGCCTCGCCGGGTTCGTAGCCGGTGATGCGGTAGAAGGCCGGGTTGGCGTAGAAGACCGGGCTGCCGGGCAGCGACATGTCGCTGATGACGACGCCGTTCGTCGTGCACTCGAGCGCGCGGCTGAACAGGTTCATCATCGAGCTCGCCATGCGCTGCTCGGTCATGTCGCGCAGCAGCGCGGCGTAGCGCACGCCCTCGGCCGTCTCGGTGCGCGACAGCGATATCTCCGCCGGGAACTCGGTGCCGTCGTGGCGCCGCGCCATGATCTCGAATCGCGCCACGTGGGTCTGGCTGGCGCGCATGTACAGGCCGGCGAGCGTGCGCGATTCGATCTCGTCGCGCGTGAGCCCGGGCACCAGCTCTTCGAGCGGGCGGCCCATCGCGTCTTCCGGCTCGAGGCCGAAGACGCTGCGCACGCCCGGGTTGACGAGGCCGATGCGGCCGCCGCCACCGAGCCCGAGGATGACGTCGGGCACCGCGTTCAGCAGCGCATGGGTGCGCGTCTCGGCGGTGCCGAGCGCCGCCATCTGCATGTGCAGCGTGGCCGAGGCGTCGTTCAGCGCCTCGGTGAGCTCGGCCACCTCGCGGCTGCCGGCAGGCCGGTCGAGACGGGCGCCGGGCTGGCGCACGATCTCGCCGGAGAAGTCGGCCAGCCGGTGCAGCGGCGCCAGCGCGCGCAGCACGAACGCATAGACGGCGCCGATCGTGACGAGGCCGGCCAGCACGATCGCCAGCACGGCATCCAGGCGCAGCGGCTGCAGCGGCCCGCGTTCCTGTTCGAGCGCGAAGGCGACGCCGAAGCGGCCCAGGCGGCCGGCCGGCGTCCAGGACTGCACGGCGTCCTGGCCGTCGAGCACGAGGTGGCGCGTGGCGCGCGCGCCGTCCGGCGGCAACGGCGCGCCGCGCGGCGCGTACTCGGCCGTGACGCGGCCTTCGGCCACGTGGTGCAGCGCCAGCAGCGGGGCGCCGTCGGCGCCGACGATGTCGATGCGCAGCACGCCGGGCAGGCCGGCGAGGTCGCGCACCGCGGTCGCCAGCGCCGCGGTGTCGCCGGACTCCAGCGCCACGATGCCGGCGTTGGCGGCGCTGCGGGCGATGGCCGAGGCCCAGCGCACGCCGGCGTCGTGGGCGACGTCGTCCAGGCGCGTCGTCGACAGCTGGTAGAGCAGCGTCGTCGTCAGCGCCGTGATGACGGCCAGCAGCAGCAGCAGCTGGTGGCGCAGCCGGCGCGGCCAGAGCCGGCCTGGCGCGTTCACGCCGTCTCCAGCAGCCGCTCGATCGTTTCGATCAGCTGCAGCGGGCTGAAGGGCTTGACGAGGTACTCGTCGGCGCCGGCCGCCTGGCCGGCGTCGCGGTCGCGCGCCTGGCCGCGGGCGGTCAGCAGCACCACCTTCATGTGCTTCGTCGCCGGGTCGCTCTTCAGGCGCTGGCAGACCTGCAGGCCGTCGAGCTCGCCGGGCATCATCACGTCCAGCAGCACGAGGTCGGGGTGCACCGCCTGCGCCAGGCGCAGGCCGTAGGCGCCGTCGCTCGCCTCGTGGATCTCGTAGGCCTCGAACTCCAGCGTCATGCGGATCAGCTTGCGGATGTCGGCCTGGTCTTCGACGATGAGCACGCGTTTCATCGTGGTCTCCTTCAGTGAACTCGGGGTCGGGTGAGGGGTGGGCGGCGCGCTCAGGCAGCGGCGCCGCGGTTGCGGGCGCGCGCCATCAGGGCGGCGAGGTCGCGCGCGTACTGCTGCGCCTGCGCGATGTCGAGCTGGGTGTGGTCGTCGCGGTGCGGGGCGCCGGTGGGCAGGTCGATGAGGAAGTGGCTGACGCCGTCTTCGTCCTCCTCGCGCAGCGCGCCGCCGTGCAGCGACACGATGTGCTGGCACAGCTTGAAGCCGATCTGGTCGCGCGCGTCGCGGCGCGGCGCCGGCGCCGCCTTGCCGCGCGCCGGGGTGGCATGCGGCAGCTCGATGGCGTCGCTCTGCCGGCTCGCGAAGACGCCGCAGTCGCGGAACACGATCAGCGCGCGCGGTCCCATCTGGCGGTGCTCGATCTCCAGCGTCACGCCGGGGCGGCCGCTGCGCACCGCGCTTTCCAGGCACTCCAGGAAGACGCGGCGCAGCCAGTGCTCGCTGCCGTACAGGGTGGCCAGGCTGCCAGCGTCGCCCTGGGCGCGGAAGCGCACCTTCACCGAACGGTCGATCGCCATCGGCTCGATCTCGGCCCACACGCTCTGCAGCAGCGGCCAGAGCTCGATGCGGTCGGTCGCGAAGAGCGCACCGCTGCCCCAGAGCTCGGCCATGTCGACCAGCTTGTCGAGCACGCGGGTGAGTTCGGCCACGGTGTCGACGAGCGCGTCGGTCTCGTGGCCGCCACCGTGCGGGCGCGCCACCTGCAGCGCCTTGGCGGTGGCGGCGAGCGGGTCGCGCAGGTCGGAACGGATCACCTGCATCAGGTTGTCGTAGGCGCTGCCGTCGCCGCCATCGTCGGCGATCAGCACGAAGGCGTCGTCGCGCGCCAGCCCGGGCAGCACGCGGCAGTTCAGTTCGGTCGGCACGCCGGCCTGATGGCCGGTGCCGGACGCGGCGATCGCGCTGACGGCGCGCGGCGCCTGGCCGGCCACCGTGGCAGCGACTGCCTTGGACAGGTCCGGGTCGTAGAGCTTGCGGCCCGGCACGAGGCCGGTGCGTACCGAGGCCGTGCCGTTGGCGTAGCGCACGACGCCGTCGCGCTGGACCCAGAGCAGGCCCGACTTCATGTTCTCGAGGAGTTCGGCGAGGGAGGAGTGCATGGTGTGGCTCCGTTTGCCGTAGTTTGCATCTTTATCATTTTTGCGCCAGTGAGAAAGTCACGTACTAGCATTTCGTGAGGGCCTGGCCCGATGCGCCACGCCGGCGGCCCGGCTGCCGGGCGGGCAGCCAGGTGAACCGGCGGGGATCAGCGCGCCAGCGGCGCGAGCAGGCTGCGCAGGCGCGCCCAGGCCGCGGGGGCGCGGGCGCGGTCGCCTTCGGCGGCGAGGGCTTCGAGCGCGGCGGCGGCGACGCTGGCGTCGTCGTGGCCCAGCGTCTGCAGCACCGACTTCAGGCTGTGCGCCAGCCGGCGCAGCGCCGGCAGGTCGGCCGCCGCCTCGGCGCTGTCGCCCTGGCGCAGGTCGAGCGTGAACTGGCCGTAGCAGGCGTCGCTGAAGGCTTCGTAGAGCGCGCGGTCGCCGCCGAAGTGGCGCGCGACCACGTCCGCCGGCACCGGTGGCGGCGCCGGCTGGGGCGGCGGCGGCGGCGCGGCGTCGAGGGCGCGCTGCACGCAGCCTTCCAGCGCCGCCAGCGAGGCCGGCTTGGAGATCACGTCGTCGACACCCAGCGCCTCGAGCTGGGCGCGCCGCTCGGCCGAGATGCCGGCGCTGAAGGCGGCCAGGCGAGCGCCCTGGCGGCGCACGGGGTCGGCGGCCAGCGCCTGCAGCAGCGCCATGCCGCTGCCGTCGGGCAGCATCAGGTCGCTGATGACCAGCCGCAGCGGGCCGCCGGCGAGCACCGCCTCGGCCTCGGCCAGCGAGCCGGCCTCGACGAGCTCGATCGGCAGCTCCTCGAGCGCCATGGCGACGAAGCGGCGGATCGAGGCGTCGTCCTCGACCAGCAGCACGCGCGGCAGCGCGCTCACGCCGGGGCCAGCGCGTCGCGCAGCAGCGGCGGCAGCGCGGTCACGAGGTCGGGTTTGTGCACCACCGGCACGCCTTCGAGCGCGAAGGCGTAGGGCGCCCGCTGCGCGGCGTCGAGCGAGGTGACGACGATCAGGCGGCAGCCGCTGAACTGCGGGTGCGAGCGCAGGCTGGTGATCAGCGTGGCGCCGTCGATGCCGGGCAGCAGGATGTCGACGATCAGCACCTGCGGCTTGAGCTGGCCGACCATCGCGAGGCCGGCGATGCCGTCGTCGGCGACCTGCAGTTCCAGCCCCGGGAACTGCTGCTTCAGCAGCAGCGAGACCAGGTTCTGGTAGTGGGTGGAATCCTCGATCAGCAGCACGCGGGGCGGCAGCGCAGCGCCGGCGCGCGCGGGCGCCGGCAACGGGCTGCGCGCGCCGGCACCCTGGCGCGATTCGCGCCAGCGCTGCACCGATTCGCGCGAGATGCGGCGGTGGCCGCCGGGCGTCTTCCAGGCGTCGAGCTCGCCGCGGTCGACCATCAGCTGCACCGAACGCACGGCCATGCCGAGCAGGCGCGCCACCTCCAGCGTGCTGTAGTGGTCGGCGGCGGGCGCCGGGGTCGTGGGGGTGTCGGCCATTGAGCAATTCTGCCGAATATCAGTGGGCCGTGGCCGTCGACTTACAAATGATAGAAGCGACATCCATGATAATTCAACGGCACCACCCCAGGAGCCCGCCCTTGTCCCCCCCGCCCCCGACCGCCCTCGTCGACGACACCGCCTCGCGGAGCTTCGACGCGGCCGCCGGCGCGCAGATGGAGTTCATGCTGCGCGACCTGGGTCGCATGTACCGCGAGCGCAACGAGGCGCTGAAGGAAGTGACGCGCGCCCACCACGACGCGCTGTTCCGGCTGGCGCTGGCCGCCGAGTACCGCGACGACGACACCGGCGAGCACATCGTGCGCATGGGGTTCGGCGCCGAGGCGCTCGCGCTGGCCGCCGGCGAGGACGCGGCCTGGGCGGCGATGCTGCGCAAGGCGGCGCCGATGCACGACATCGGCAAGATCGGCATCCCCGACGCCGTCCTGAAGAAGCCCGGCCAGCTCACCGACCCCGAGCGCGACGTGATGCGCCGCCACCCCGAGATCGGCGCCGGCATCCTGGGGCAGTCACGCATCCCGCTGTTCAAGCTGGCGGCGGAGGTCTCGCTCACCCACCACGAGCGCTGGGACGGCGCCGGCTACCCGCACGGCCTGGCCGCCGAGGCGATCCCGCTGTCGGGCCGCATCGTCGCGATCTGCGACTTCTTCGACGCGCTGACGATGGACCGCTGCTACCGCCCCGCCTTTTCCGACGAGCGTGCGCTGTCGATGCTGGCCGCCGAGAGCGGCCGCGCCTTCGACCCGCGCCTGGTCGCCCTCTTCATCGCCCACGCCGCCGAGCTGATGGCGCTGCGCGACCGCGTGAACGCGCGCGGCGCCAGCTTCGTCGACCTCGTCGACGGCCCCGCCGCGCTCGACCGCCTGGCCCCCACTTCCGGAGCAAGCCTGTGAAATCCCTCGTCCGCATCACCAGCATCGCCGTCTTCTCGGTCATCGCCGCCTTCGCCGTCACGCTGTCGGCGCAGGCCGGCGCCGTGCAGGACCGCGTGGCGGCCGCGAAGTCCGTGCGCGTGTGCATCTGGCCCGACTACTACGGCATCACGTTCCGCAACCCGAAGACGCAGCAGCTAACGGGCATCGACATCGACCTCTCGGCCGAGTTCGCGAAGGACCTGGGCGTGAAGCTGCAGCACGTCGACTCGTCGTTCCCCACGCTCGTCGACGACCTGAAGGCCGACCGCTGCGACGTCGCGATGTTCGCGGTGGGCCTGCTGCCGCAGCGCCTGGAGCACCTGAAGTTCAGCCGCCCGTACCTGCAGAGCGACATCTACGCCATCACGACGAGGAGCAACCGCGCCGTGCGCCAGTGGGCCGACATCGACCAGCCCGGCGTGCTCGTCGCCGTGCAGGCCGGCACCTTCATGGAGCCGGTGATGAAGGAGTCGCTGAAACAGGCGAAGATGGTGAGCGTGAAGCCGCCCGCCACCCGCGAACGCGAGTTGGAGGCCGGCCGCGTCGACGTGTTCATGACCGACTACCCCTACAGCCGCCGCCTGCTCGACAACGCCGATTGGGCGATGCTGATCGCGCCGCCGCAGCGCTTCCACGTGCTGCCCTACGCCTACGCCGTGAAGCCGGGCGACGACGCCTGGCTGGACGCGGTCGACCGCTTCGTGCAGCGCATCCAGAAGGACGGCCGGCTCGAGGCCGCGGCGCGCCGCCACGGCCTGACGGACATCGTGGTGCGCTGAGGCCGGCCCCGATGACCCCCGTGCCGCCCGCCCGCCGCCGCAAACGCCCGCGCCCGCCGGCACGCGGCCGCGCGCGCGCCGGCGGCCTGCGTGCGCGCGGGGTCGTCTGGGGTGGCGTCGTGCTCGCGCTCGGCGTCGTGCTCGCCCTCGTCGGCATGGCCCTGCATGAGCGCCGGCAGGCCCTGGACGAGCGCATCGAACGCGTCGAGCTGATGGCGCGCGTGCTCGAGGAACACGCCACGCGCAGCATCGACACGGCGTCGCTCGCGCTCGCCGCGCTGGCCGACGCGCTCGCCAAGGACCCCGGTGGCCAGCAGGCGGCCACCACGTCGGTGCTGGCGCAGTCGCTGGCCGGCCTGCCGCTGCTGCGCGGCGTGGCGGTGCTCGACGCCGGCGGCCGCGTGCTCGCCAGCGCCGGCGTCGGCGCGATCGACGGCAACGTCGACCTCGGCCGCCTCGGGCCGCTGCCACCGGTCGGGCGCGACAGCGTCGGCCGCTACGTGCCCGGGCGCGGGCTGGCCGCGCTCGCCGACGGCCCGCCGCCGGCGCCGGCGCCGCCCGGCGTCGGCTTCGTGCCGATGCTGCGCACGGTGGACGCCGGCGGGCGGCCGCTGGTCATCCTCGGGCTCGTCAACCCGGACGCCATCGCCAACCACCAGCAGCAGATTCTCGACGACGCCCACAGCGCCGCCTGGCTGGCCGACTACGGCGGCCGCGTCGTCGCCGCCACGGCGACGGCGCCGGTCGCGCCGGGCGGGCTCGTGAACGAGTTGCCGGCCTTCGAATCGATGCTGCCGCGCGTCGAACACGGCAACTACATCGGCCGCGGGCTGCGCCCGGGCGAGCAGATCGTGGCCTTCCGGGCGTCGCGCACGCGGCCGCGGGTGGTGATGGTCGAGTCGCCGCTGGACACCGCGCTGGCGGGCTGGCATGCGCTCGCCTACGGCCTGCTGGCGGTGGGCGCCGCCGCCACGCTCGTCATCGCCGCGATGACGGTGGTGGCAGCGCGCAGCCTGCGCACGCGCGAACTCGCGCAGGCGGTGGTGGCGCAGCGCGAGCACGAGCTCTCGGTCATCGTGAAGAGCGTGCAGGAGCTGATCTTCCGCACCGACGCCGCGGGCCGCCTCACCTTCGTCAATGCCCGCTGGCAGGCGGCCACCGGGCAGCCGGCCGAGCGCCTGCTCGGCCGCCGCTTCGGCGAGATCGTCGAGCCGGTCACACAGGCCGACGCGGCGGCGCTGTTCGCCGGCGGCGCCGGCGGCACGCGGCGCGCGCAGCTGCAGTTCGAGGGCGGCGCCGGCCGCCGCTTCGACGTCGCGGTGACGCCGCTGCTCGAGGGCGGCGCCATCGCCGGCTTCGCCGGCAGCGCGGTCGACGTCACCACGCGCGAAGCAGCACAGGCGCGCCTGCGCTCCGAGCTCGCGTTCTCGGCCCTGCTCGTCGACACGATGCCGATGCCGCTGTCGCTGCTCGACCGCGAAGGCCGCTACGTCACCGTCAACCGCGCCTGGGAAGACCTCACCGGCCGCCACCGCGACGTCGTCATCGGCACGCTGGCGCGCAGCTACCTGCCGCCGGAAGAAGCCGCGGTGCACGACGGTCACGACCGCCAGCTCGTCGCCGAAGGCGGCCAGGTGCGCTACGAGATCGGCTTCACGCACCAGGACGGCTCGCGGCGCCAGCTCGCGGTGGTGAAGGCGGCGGTGCCCGACGCCAGCGGCCGCGCCGCCGGCGTGCTGGTCTGCCTGACCGACATCAGCGAGATCCGCGAGGCCGAGCGCGCCACGCGCGAGGCACGCGACGCCGCCGAGGAGACCTCGCGCGCGAAGTCGGAGTTCATCGCCAACATCAGCCACGAACTGCGCACGCCGCTGCAGTCGATCATCGGCTTCTCCGAGCTCGGCATGGCGCGCGGCCGCCAGCACGAGAAGCTGGCGGCGATGTTCGGCGACATCCACACCTCGGGCCAGCGCATGCTGGCGCTCGTCAACGACCTGCTCGACGTGTCCAAGATCGAGAGCACGGTCGGCACCTTCCACCTCGAGCGCACCGACCTGCGCCCGCTGATGCGCGACGTCGCGCGCGAACTGGAGCCGCTGCTCGGCGCGCGCCGCCTGCACCTGGAGATGGACCTCGGCGACGTGCCGCTGGTCGCCAAGGTCGACCCGCTGCGCTTCCAGCAGGTGGTGCGCAACGTGCTGGCCAACGCCGTGAAGTTCTCGCCCGAGGGCGCGCCGATCGAGCTCACCGGCACGCTCGGCGCCGACAGCCGCATCCGCCTGGCGGTGCGCGACCGCGGCCCGGGCAT
Organism: Pseudomonadota bacterium; assembly: GCA_963204815.1. Classification (GTDB taxonomy): domain Bacteria; phylum Pseudomonadota; class Gammaproteobacteria; order Burkholderiales; family Burkholderiaceae_C; genus Rubrivivax. The sequence continues at coordinate 10,195 of CAUJHQ010000188.1, forward strand.
CCCGCCGTCCGAGGTGGAGAAGATCTTCGAGGCCTTCGTGCAGAGCAGCAAGACGAAGGACGGCTCCGGCGGCACCGGCCTGGGCCTGGCGATCTGCCGCAAGATCGTCGAAGCGCACGGCGGCCGCATCGGCGCCGAGAACGCCGACGGTGGCGGCAGCCGCTTCACGATCGAGCTGCCGGCGCGCGGCTTCGCCGACACCGTCGTCTGAACCGCCGCACGCGCCGCCAACGGCGCCGATAATGCGCGCGTGCTCCGGGGAGGATCACCGATGAACCTGCACCACAGCGCCGCGGCCATCGTGCTCGCGGCCACATTGCTGGCGCTGCCCGTCCGGGCCGCCGAAATCGCCGGCGTCGTCAAGCGCGTGCAGGGCAGCGTGGCGATGCAGCGCGAGGGCCAGACGCTGCCGGTCGCGGCCGGCACGCCGGTGCAGGTGGGCGACCGCCTCGTCACCGGCGCCGACGGCAGCGTCGGCCTGACGATGGCCGACGACAGCCTGCTCACCGCCGGGCCGGCGAGCACGCTGGTGGTCAGCCGCTTCCGCTTCGACAGCACCACGAACGACGGCAACATGCTGATCGAGCTGCTGAAGGGCACGCTGCACTTCGTGAGCGGCCTGATCGCCAAGCAGGCGCCGCAGAACGTGAACGTGCAGACGCGCAACGCGCTGATGGGCGTGCGCGGCACCGAGTTCATCGTCGACACGCGCGCGGAGGCCCCGTGAGGCGCGCCGCCGCCGTGCTGGCCACGGCGCTGGCCGGCTGCGCGCCGCTGACCGACCGCGTGGTCCTGCTGCCCGGCAGCGACGGCGCGGCCACCGGCGCCGTCACCGTGAAAGCCGCGAACGGCGAGGTCGTGCTCGCCGAGCCCTACGCCGCCGCCGACGTCGCCGGCGGCGAGCCGCGCCGCACGCAGAGCAGCGCCGCCGAGGTGCAGCAGGCCTACGGCACGCTGCTCGCCGCGCAGCCGCCGCGGCCGCGCCGCTTCGTGCTGAACTTCGAGACCGGCGGCGACCGCCTCACCGCCGAGTCCGAGCCCATCCTGGCGCAGCTGCGCAGCGCGCTCGCGGCGACGCCCGGCGCCGAGCTCGTCGTCGTCGGCCACACCGACCGCGTCGGCAACGTCGACGCCAACGACCGCCTGTCGCTGCAGCGTGCGCAGGCGGTGCGCGACCGCCTGGTGGCGGCCGGCGCGGCGCCCGAGCGCGTCAGCGTGGCCGGCCGCGGCGAGCGCGAGCCGCTCGTCGCCACCGCCGACGAGGTCCCCGAGCCGCGCAACCGGCGTGTCGAGATCCGGCTCCGCTAGCGCCGCGGCGCGGCCGCTGCCCTTCTGGGCCGGCCTCGTGTTGCTGGTGGTCCTGCTGGTGCACGCCACCGGCCACCTGCGGCTGCCGGCGCTCGACACCCTCGACGGCGCGCTGCACGACCTGCGCCTGCGTGTGCTGCCGTCGCCGGCGGTGGACGCGCGCATCGCCGTCGTGCTGCTCGACGAGGCGTCGCTCGCCGAGGTCGGCCGCTGGCCGTGGCCGCGCGAGAAGCTGGCCGAGCTGGTGGAGCGCCTGTTCGAGCGCGAGGGCGCCGTCGTCGTCGGGCTGGACATGATCCTGGCCGAGCACGGCGGCGTGGCCGGCGACGCGCGGCTGGCGCGCGCCATCGCCCATCACCCGGTGGTGTTGGGGCTGCACCTGAACGCCGAGGCCGGCGCCACGAAGCGCGGCGCGCTGCCGGCGCCGCTGCCCGGCCCGGTGCCGCCGGCGCTGCCCCCCTGGCTGGGCCACGCCGGCCCGCTGCCCGAGCTGGCCGCGGGCGCCGCCGGCACCGGCTTCCTGAACGCCATGATCGACCGCGACGGCATCACCCGCCGCGCGCCGCTGGTCGCCGCCTACGAAGGCGCGCTGCACGGCGCGTTCTCGCTCGCGCTGGCGCGCACGCTGGCCGGCGACCGCGCGCTCGCCGCGGTGGCGCGCACCGACGCCGCCGGCCAGGTGCTGATCCCGTTCCCGGCCGAGGCCGGCCGCGTGCAGCGCGTGTCGGCCGCCGACGTGATGGCCGGCCGGCTGCCGGCCGGCGCCCTGAAGGGCCGCGCGGTGCTGGTCGGCAGTGCCGCCGCCGGCCTGGGCGACCAGCACGTCACGCCGATGGGCGCCCTGCTGCCGGGCGTGGAGCTGCACGCCAACGTGCTCGCCGGCGTGCTCGGCAGCCGCCTGCCGGCCGCGCCGCCGGCCACGCCGCTCGTCGCCGCGCTGCTGCTGCTGGCGGCGGGGCTGCCGCTGCTCTTCGCGCTGCCGCGGCTGGGCGCCACCGCCGGCGGTGTGCTGGTGCTGGCGATGGCCGCGGCCGCCACGGTGCTGTCTGGCGTCGCGTGGGCGCTGTTCGCGGTCGCGCTGCCGCTGGCTGCGGTGCTGGTGCTGGTGGCGGCGCTGTGGGCGCTGCAGCTCTTCTTCGGCCAGCTCGCGGAGGCCCTGGCGCGGCGCCGGCTGGCGGCGCTGTTCGGCCAGTACCTCCCGCCGGAGCTGGTCGAGCAGATGGCGCGCGACCCCGACCAGTACACGATGGAAGGCCGCAGCGCCGAGCTGACCGTGCTGTTCAGCGACGTGCGCGGCTTCACGACGTTCTCGGAGCAGCTCACGCCGCACGAGCTGGCGGCACTGATGAACCGCTACTTCTCGGTCATGACCGAGATCGTGCGCCAGCACCGCGGCACGCTCGACAAGTACGTCGGCGACGCGCTGATGGCCTTCTGGGGCGCACCGATCGACGACCCCGACCATGCGCTGCACGCGGTGCAGGCGGCGCTGGCGATGCAGGCGGCGCTGGTCGACCTGAACCGCGAGTTCGCATCCCGCGGCTGGCCGCCGATCCGCATCACGATCGGCATCAACACCGGGCCGATGGTCGTCGGCGACATGGGCTCGCGCCACCGGCGCGCCTACACCGTGCTGGGCGATGCGGTGAACGTGGCGGCGCGGCTGCAGGAACTGTCGGGCAAGCTGGAGTGCCCGGTCGTCATCGGCGAGGCGACGGCGGCGTCGCTGCCGGCAGGCTGGCGCCGCCGCGAACTGGACCGCGTGACGCTGCGCGGCCGCAGCGCCGCACTCGCCATCTTCGAGCCGCTCGGACCCTGACGCAATCCGTCACGAACCACCCTGCTCGGCTCCTTGGATTGCCGCTTGCCAGCCCGGTGGCCGCGGGTGCAAACTGGGTTCGTCGACCCCCGCACCCGGATCCGAGCGCACCGCCTGTTTCCCCGCCCCGTGCGCACCCCCCACCCCGCTTTCCCCCCCGTTGCCGCGCCCGCGTGGCAGCGCGTTTCCCCACCCTCGCTCTGGAGGCACTGATGAATCTGACGATCAGCGGACACCATCTCGAAGTCACGCCCGCCCTGAAGGAGTACGTACTCACAAAGCTGGAACGTGTGACACGCCATTTCGACCAGGTGGTGGATGTGAGCGTCTTGCTGACGGTGGAAAAGCTGAAGGAGAAGGAACGGCGGCAAAAGGCCGAGGTGACGCTGCACGTCAAGGGGCGTGACATCTTCGTCGAGCAGTCGCACGAGGATCTGTACGCCGCGATCGATCAACTGATGGACAAACTCGACCGCCAGGTCTGCCGCCACAAGGACCGGCTGCAGGACCACCACCACCAGTCGCCCAAGCGGCTGGACGCCGGCGCGCTCTGAACGCCCCGCCCGCGCACGCCTACAACGAAAGACGGCCCTTCGGGGCCGTTTTTCATGCGCCGGCGCGGCTGTTGCTGCAACGCCGCAAGAGTGCGCAAATCCCCGTGCTTCGGGTGCTGACGACTGGCGCGCCAAAGCGGGCCGCCCGCTATCATTCATCGCTCTGTAACACGCCGTGGTGGTCGCGAAGCGCAACCGGTCACCCTCGGGGGGTCACCATCCCATGAACCGTCTCGCCGCCATCCTGCCCGCCAGCAACGTGCTGGTGAACGTGGAGGCCACCAGCAAGAAGCGGGTCTTCGAGCAGGCCGGCTTGCTGTTCGAGAACCAGCACGCCATCGCCCGCGGCATCGTCACCGACAACCTGTTCGCGCGCGAACGCCTGGGCTCGACCGGCCTGGGCCATGCGGTCGCGATCCCGCACGGGCGCATCAAGGGGCTGAAGAACCCGCTCGCCGCCGTCGTGCGCGTGCTGCAGCCGATCCCCTTCGACGCGCCGGACGACGAGCCGGTCGCGCTGCTGATCTTCCTGCTCGTGCCCGAGGCGGCGACGCAGCGGCACCTGGAGATCCTCTCCGAGATCGCCGAGATGCTGTCCGACCGCGACCTGCGCGAGCGCCTGAAGACCGAGCCCGACGCCGCCGGCGTGCACAAGCTCATCTCCGACTGGGAACCGCTCAAGTCCGTCGCATGATGGCCAGGGCGCGCGCCGCAGGGGGCCTGTGAAACCCAGCTCGATCAGCGCCGAGGCGCTGTTCGAAGCGCACCGCGAGGCGATGCGCTGGGAGTGGATCGCCGGCCACGCCCACCCCGAGCGCCGCTTCGACGATGCCGCCGTGCGCGACGCACGCTCGGCGGCCGACCTCGTCGGCTACCTGAACTACATCCACCCGTACCGGGTGCAGATCGTCGGCCGCCGCGAAGTGGCCTACCTGTCGGCCGCCGATGCCGACGTGCAGGAACGCCGCATCTCGCGCATCGTCACGCTGGAGCCGCCGGTGCTGATCGTCGCCGACGAGCAGGTGCCCCCGGACCGCCTGGTCGCGATGTGCGACCGCGCCGAGATCCCGCTCTTCGTCACGCGCGAATCGGCCGGCCACGTGATCGACGTCGTGCGCGCCTACCTCGCGCACCTGTTCGCCGAGCGCACCACGCGCCACGGCGTGTTCATGGACATCCTCGGCCTGGGCGTGCTGCTCACCGGCGAATCGGGCCTGGGCAAGAGCGAACTCGGGCTGGAGCTCATCTCGCGCGGCCACGGCCTCGTCGCCGACGACGCGGTCGACCTCTACCGCATCAGCCAGACCGCGCTCGAAGGCCGCTGCCCCGATCTGCTGCTGAACCTGCTGGAAGTGCGCGGCATCGGCCTGCTCGACATCAAAGCCATCTTCGGCGAGACGGCGGTGCGGCGGAAGATGCGGCTGCGGCTCATCGTGCACCTGGTCCGCAAGGAGACGATGGAACGCGAGTTCGAACGGCTGCCGTACGAACCGCTCTACGAGGAGATCCTCGGCATCCCGGTGCGCAAGGTGGTGATCGCGGTCGACGCCGGCCGCAACCTCGCGGTGCTGGTGGAGGCGGCGGTGCGCAACACCGTGCTGCAGCTGCGCGGCATCGACACCTACCGCGAGTTCATCGAGCGCCACCAGCGCGCGATGGAGAAGGACCAGGGCGCCTAGCCGGGTCGCCTACTTCGGCCGGTGCGGGCAGACGGCCTTCGTGCAGCGCGCGTACAGCGCCAGCGAGTGCTCGTGCAGCTCGAAGCCGCGCGCCTCGGCGATCTGGCGCTGGCGGGTCTCGATCTCGGCGTCGAAGAACTCCTCGACGCGGCCGCAGGTCAGGCACACGAGGTGGTCGTGGTGCTGGCCCTCGTTGAGCTCGAACACCGACTTGCCGCTCTCGAAATTGCTGCGCGTCAGCAGGCCGGCCTGCTCGAACTGCATCAGCACGCGGTAGACCGTGGCCAGGCCGATGTCGGCACCTTCGATGAGGAGCGCCTTGTAGACGTCTTCGGCGGTCAGGTGGCGGCGCTCGGTGCGCTGGAAGACCTCGAGGATCTTGATGCGCGGCAGCGTGGCCTTCAGGCCGCTGTGCTTGAGTTCTTCGACGTTGGTCATCGCTCGTTCCCCACGGGGGCGGCGCCATACCTGCCCGGCTAGAATCCAACGATCATATCGAGCCCCACGCCGCCATGCGCCCCATAACGGCATTGCTGCCCGGCCTGCTGCTGCTGATCGGCGGCTGCGAATCGCTGCAGTCCACCGACAGCCTGCTCGGGGCCATCACGCCCTACCGCATCGACATCGTGCAGGGCAACGTCGTCACGAAGGAACAGCTCGCGGCGCTGAAGACCGGCATGACGCGCACCCAGGTGCGCGAGATCCTCGGCTCGCCGCTGCTGACCGACGCCTTCCACGCCGACCGCTGGGACTACGTCTTCACGATCCGCCGCCAGGGCACGCCGGTGCAGCGGCGCAGCGTGGTGCTGCGCTTCGACGCCGACCGCCTGGCCGACGTGCAGGCGCCCGAGCTGCCGAGCGAGCAGGATTTCGTCGCCTCGATCAGCCGCGCGCGCAGCGCCAAGCTGCCCAAGCTCGAGCTCACCGACGAAGAACGCAAGGCCTTGCCGGCGCCGCCGCCGGCCGACACCGCCGGCAGCGCCGCCGCCGAACCGGTCGGCCCGCTGCGCGCCTACCCACCGCTCGAGCCGACATGACGGCGCCGCTGCGCGTCGCCATCGCCGGCGCGTCCGGCCGCATGGGCCGCATGCTCATCGAAGGCGTGCTGGCGCGGCCGGACTTTGCGCTGGCCGGCGCACTCGACATCCCCGGCAGCCCGGCCATCGGGCTGGACGCCGGCGCCGCGCTCGGCCGCAGCACCGGCGTCGCGATCACGCACGACCTGAACGCCGGCCTCGCGAACGCGCAGGTGCTGATCGACTTCACGCGCCCCGAAGGCACGCTGGCGCACCTGGCGGCCTGCCGCGAGCACGGCGTGGCCGCGGTCGTCGGCACCACCGGCTTCTCGCCCGAAGGCAAGGCCGCGCTGGGCGCGCTCGCGCAGCACGTGCCGCTGGTCTTCGCGCCCAACATGAGCGTCGGCGTCAACGTCGTGCTGCGCCTGCTGGACCTGGCGGCGCGCTCGCTCGGCGACGCCTACGACGTCGAAGTCGTCGAAGCCCACCACCGCCACAAGGTCGATGCGCCCAGCGGCACCGCGCTGGCGATGGGCGAGGTCGTCGCGAAGGCGCTCGGCCGCGACCTGAAGACGCACGGCGTGTTCGCGCGCGAAGGCCACACCGGCGAGCGCGTGCCGGGCAGCATCGGCTTCGCCACCGTGCGCGGCGGCGACATCGTCGGCGACCACACGGTGCTGTTCTGCGGCACCGGCGAGCGCATCGAGATCAGCCACAAGAGCTCCAGCCGCGCCAACTACGTCGACGGCAGCCTGCGCGCCGCGCGCTTCGTGGTCGGCCGGCAGCCCGGCCTGTACGGCATGGCCGACGTGCTCGGCCTGGACGGCTGACCCCCGTGGGCGGCCTGGGCGACTTCTGGGCCCACACCGACGGCGTCGGCCGGGGCGTCGCGCTGACGCTGCTGTCGATGTCCATCGCGGCCTGGGTGCTGGTGTTCTGGAAGGGCTGGGTGCTGCGCCGCGCCGCGCGCGACATCACGCAGGCCGTGCCCGCCTTCTGGGACGCCGCCTCGCTGGAAGATGGCCAGGCGCGCGTGCAGGCGCTCGACCGCGAGCAGGTGCTGCTGCCGCTGGTGGCGGCCGCCTCGGCAAAGGCCGTGGCCGGCACGCTGCAGGCCGGCGGCCAGCTCGACGCCCAGCTCACGCGCCGCCTGCGCGATGCGCTGCACCGCTCGATGGCACACCTGCAATGGGGCCAGGTGCTGCTCGCCTCGGTGGGCAGCACGGCGCCCTTCGTCGGCCTCTTCGGCACCGTGTGGGGCATCTACCACGCGCTGGTCGCGATCTCGGCGGCCGGCAGCATCACGATCGAGAAGGTCGCCGGCCCGGTCGGCGAGTCGCTCGTGATGACGGCCGCCGGCATCGCCGTCGCCATCCCGGCGGTGCTGGCCTACAACGTGTTCGGCAAGGGGATCGCCGCCTGCGAGGCCGAGCTCGAGGGCTTCGCGCACGACCTGCGGCAGATGGTGCTGGACGAACTGAGGGGCCGCTGAGCATGGCCTTCGGCCGCCTCGAACGCCGCCCCGCGTCGCAGCCGATGAGCGACATCAACATGACGCCGCTGATCGACGTGATGCTCGTGCTGCTGGTCATCTTCATGATCACCGCGCCGCTGATGACCACCAGCCTCAAGCTCGACCTGCCGAAGACCGAGGGCGCGCGCCCCAGCGAGGCGCCGGCCTTCATCGCGCTCGCGGTCGACGCCGGCGGGCAGCTGTTCGTCGGCGACGAGAAGGTGAGCGCCGCCCAGGTCACCGAGCGCGTGCGCGAGGCCGCCGCACGCGACCCCGCCACCGAAGTGCAGCTGCGCGCCGACCGCAGCGTGCCCTACGGGCGCGTCGCCGAGCTCATCGGGCTGGTGCAGGACGGCGGACTCACGCGCATCGGCTTCGTCACGGAAGCGGCCGGCAACTAGCGCTTCGTAGAATCGGCGGATGAACGAAAAGTACGTCCCCGCCGAAGTCGAAGCCGCCGCCCAGTCGCACTGGGAGTCGTCCGGCGCGTTCCGCGTCGTCGAGGACACGGCCAAGCCGAAGTTCTACGCCTGCTCGATGCTGCCCTACCCCAGCGGCAAGCTGCACATGGGGCACGTGCGCAACTACACCATCAACGACATGATGGCGCGCTACCTGCGCATGAAGGGCCACAACGTGCTGATGCCGATGGGCTGGGACGCCTTCGGCCTGCCGGCCGAGAACGCCGCCATCGACAACAACGTGCCACCCGCCCAGTGGACGCGCGCGAACATCGCCGACATGAAGAGCCAGATGAAGCCGCTGGGCCTGGCCTTCGACTGGCAGCGCGAGATCGCGACCTGCGACCCGAGCTACTACAAGTGGAACCAGTGGTTCTTCCTGAAGATGCTCGAGAAGGGCATCGCCTACAAGAAGACCCAGATCGTCAACTGGGACCCGGTCGACCAGACCGTGCTCGCCAACGAGCAGGTCGTCGACGGCCGGGGCTGGCGCAGCGGCGCCATCGTCGAGAAGCGCGAGATCCCCGGCTACTACCTGGCAATCACGCAGTACGCCGAGGAGCTGCTGTCCGGCGTCAACGACGTCACCGTGCCGCACTACCTGGCCGGCTGGCCCGAGCGCGTGCGCCTGATGCAGGAGCACTGGATCGGCAAGAGCGAGGGCGTGCGCTTCGCGTTCCCGCACGACATCCGCGACGCGCAGGGCGCACTCATCCAGGACGGCCGGCTCTACGTGTTCACGACGCGCGCCGACACCATCAAGGGCGTGACCTTCTGCGCCGTCGCGCCCGAGCACCCGCTGGCCACGCACGCCGCGAAGTCCGACGCGAAGCTGGCCGCCTTCATCGAGGAATGCAAGAAGGGCGGCACCACCGAGGCCGAGCTCGCGCTGAAGGAAAAGGAAGGCCTGCCCACGGGCCTGTTCGTGCAGCACCCGCTGACCGACGAACAGATCCCGGTGTGGGTCGGCAACTACGTGCTGATGGGCTACGGCGACGGCGCCGTGATGGGCGTGCCCGCCCACGACGAGCGCGACTTCGCCTTCGCGCTGAAGTACGCGCTGCCGATCAAGCCGGTGATCCACGTCGACGGCGAGCACTTCGACTTCCACCGCTGGCAGGACTGGTACGCCGACAAGGTGCGCGGCATCACCATCAACAGCGGCAACTACAGCGGCCTGCACCACAAGCCGGCGGTCGACGCCATCGCCGCCGCGCTCGCCGCCAAGGGGCTGGGCGAGAAGAAGACCACCTGGCGCCTGCGCGACTGGGGCATCAGCCGCCAGCGCTACTGGGGCACGCCGATCCCCATCATCCACTGCGACGCCTGCGGCTCGGTGCCGGTGCCCGAGAAGGACCTGCCCGTCGTGCTGCCGGAAGACCTGGTGCCCGACGGCAGCGGCAACCCGTTGAACAAGCACGCCGCCTTCCTGAACGTGGCCTGCCCGAGCTGCGGCAAGCCGGCGCGGCGCGAGACGGACACGATGGACACCTTCGTCGATTCGTCGTGGTACTACATGCGCTACTGCTGCCCCGACAGCGACGGCGCGATGGTCGACGCGCGCAACGAGTACTGGATGCCGATGGACCAGTACATCGGCGGCATCGAGCACGCCGTGCTGCACCTGCTGTACGCGCGCTTCTGGACGAAGGCGATGCGCGACCTCGGTCTCGTGAAGTTCAGCGAGCCGTTCACGAACCTGTTCACCCAGGGCATGCTGCTCAACGAATCGTTCTACCGCGAGGACGAGAGCGGCAAGAAGCGCTGGTTCTACCCGTCGGAGGTGGAGGTCAGCTACGACGAGCGCGGCGCGCCGGTGGGCGCGAAGGCGAAGAGCGACGACCTGCCGGTGAAGCTGGGCGGCATCGAGAAGATGTCCAAGAGCAAGAACAACGTCGTCGAGCCGAAGGACATCATCGCCAAGTTCGGCGCCGACACGGCACGCGTGTTCGTCATGTTCGCCGGCCCGCCGGACCAGAGCGCGGCCTGGTCCGATTCCGGCGCCGAGGGCGCGTTCCGGTTCCTGCGCCGCCTCTGGGGCTTCGCGCAGAAGCAGGCGGCGCGGCTCACCGCCGCCGGCGGCGCGCCGAGCGGCCACAACCCGCTGCGCTTCGAGGTGCACTCGCTGCTCAGGCAGATCGGCCACGACTACGACCGCCTCCAGTACAACACCGTCGTCTCCGGCGCGATGAAGCTGCTGAACGCGCTCGAGGACCACGCCGACAAGACCGACGACGCCACGCTGCGCGAAGGCGTCGGCATCCTGCTGCGCACGCTGTACCCGGCGGCGCCGCACATCACGCACGCGCTGTGGGGCGGCCTCGGCTACGCGCAGGCGATGGGCGAGCTGATCGACGCCCCCTGGCCGCAGGTCGACGAAGGCGCGCTCGCGCAGAGCGAGATCGAGCTGATGCTGCAGGTCAACGGCAAGCTGCGCGGCACGATCCGCGTGCCGGCCGACGCCGACCGCAAGGCCATCGAGGCCGCCGCGCTGGCCGCGCCGGAGTTCGTGCGCTTCGGCGAGGGCAAGGCGGCGAAGAAGGTCATCGTGGTGCCGGGCCGGCTGGTCAATGTGGTCGTCTGACCGACGCACGGCGCTCGCGCTGCTGGGCGCGGCCGCGCTCGCCGGCTGCGGCTTCGAGCTGCGGCGCCCGCCGGCGCTGGCGTTCAAGAGCATCGCGCTCAGCGGCTTCGCGCCGCGCTCGGCGCTCGCCGACGACTTCCGCCGCGCGCTCGCGCGCAGCGTGCAGGTGAAGGAACGCGAGGCCGACGCCGAGGTCGTGCTGCAGGCGCTGGCCGACGAGCGCGGCACCAACGTCGTCGCGTCCACCTCGGCCGCGCAGGTGCGCGAACTGCGGCTGAACCTGCGGTTCCGCTTCCGCGCCCACACGCCTTCGGGCCGCGAGCTGATCGCCGCCGACGAGCTGCTGCTGTCGCGCGACATGAGCTACAGCGAGGCCGCCGCGCTCGCGAAGGAACAGGAAGAGACCGAACTCTTCCGCGTCATGCACGCCGACGTCGTGGCGCAGGTGCTGCGCCGGCTGGCCGCCATCCGACTGAGCTGATGCAGGTTCGCCTCGACCAGCTCGACGCCCACCTCGGCCGGGGCCTGCGCACGCTGTACACCGTGCACGGCGACGAGCCGCTGCTCGCGCAGGAGGCCTGCGACGCGATCCGCGCCGCCGCGCGCGCCGCCGGCTTCAGCGAGCGCAAGGTCTTCACCGTCAGCGGCGCCCACTTCGACTGGAGCGCGGTGCTCGGCGCGGCGCAGGCGATGAGCCTGTTCGCGGAACGCCAGATCATCGAGATCCGCATCCCGTCGGGCAAGCCGGGCAAGGACGGCGGCGAGGCGCTGCAACGCTACTGCGAGCATCTCGCCGACGACGTGCTGACGATCGTGCAGCTGCCACGCCTGGACGGCCAGCAGACCAAGAGCGCCTGGTTCAACGCGCTCGACGGCGCCGGCCTCACGCTGCGCCTGGACCCGATCGAACGCCGCGCGCTGCCGGCCTGGCTGGCGCAGCGCCTGGCGCGCCAGCAGCAGGGCGTCGAAGCGGGCGAAGCGGGCCAGCGCACGCTCGCCTTCTTCGCCGACCGCGTCGAAGGCAACCTGCTGGCGGCGCACCAGGAACTGCAGAAGATCGCGCTGCTGTACCCCGCCGGCGAGCTGTCGTTCGAGCAGGTCGAGGCCGCGGTGCTGAACGTCGCGCGCTACGACATCCCCAAGCTCGTCGAGGCGGTGTGGTCAGGCCAGGTGGCGCGCGCGCTGCGCATGCTGGACGCGCTCGAAGCGGAAGGCGAATCGGCCGTCTTCGTGCACTGGTCGCTGGCCGCGGACATCACCGCGCTGGCGCGCGCGCGCGCCGCGCTCGACCACGGCAGCCCGCTGCCGATGGCGCTGCGCGAGGCGCGCGTCTGGGGCCTGAAGGAAAAGCTCTTCGAACGCGCGCTGCCGCAGCTGGCCGGCCACCAACTCGCCCACTGGGTGGAGGCGGCCGCCACCTGCGACGGCATCGTCAAGGGCCTGCCGCACCCCGACTGGCCCGACGGCGCCTGGCCGGCGCTGCGCCGCCTGGTGCTGATGCTGCTGCAGCCGCTGGCCGCCGCCACGCGCGAGCGCCGCACGCCGCTGGCGCTGTCGGCCTGAGGCGCCGCCGGCCCGGCCCGCACGAACTGGGCGGCCGGGGCAGGCCAATTCGGCGCATTGCGCCGCCGCACCGCCCGCGACACTCGCGCGGGAGGTCCTTCATGCCCGCGCACACCACCGCCCCCCAGACCATCGCCATCGTCGGCGCCGGCTACAGCGGCACGCTCGCCACGGTGCAGCTGCTGGCCGGCAGCGCCGACGCGCGCATCCTGCTCGTCGAGCGCAGCGGCGTCTTCGCGCGCGGCCTGGCCTACCGCTTCGACGACGACAACCTGCTGCTCAACGTGCCGGCGGGCAACATGAGCGCCCTGGCCGACGCGCCGGACCACTTCGTCGATTTCTGCCGCGGCGTCGACCCGGCGTTCAACGCCGGCAGCTTCGTGTCGCGCCGGCTCTACGGCGAATACCTGCAGCACACGCTGGCCGAGGCCGAACGCGCCGCGCCGGGCCGGCTGCAGCGCGTGCATGGCGAGGTCGTCGCCGTGCAGCGCCGCGGGCACGGCTTCACGCTCGCGCTGGCCGACGGCCGCCGGCTCGACGCCGACCGCGTGGTGCTGGCGCTCGGCCACCACGCCCCGCGCGACCCGCTCGCGGCCTTCGGCGTGCCCAGCCTGGCACCGTGGGAGCCGGCGGCGCTCGACGCGTTGCCGAACGACCGGCCCGTGCTCGTGGTCGGCAGCGGCCACACCGCCGTCGACGTGCTGTTCCGTCTGGCCGCCGCCGCACCGGCACGCCGCGTGCACCTGGTCAGCCGCCACGGCCTGCTGCCGCACGGCCACCGCACGCTGCCGCGCGCACCGGCGACCGGCACCTTCCCCGCCTGGCTCGGCGCCGCGACGACGCTGCGTGCCGTGCTGCGCGCGCTGCGCGGGCAGGCCGCCGCACGCGAAGCCGCCGGCGGCGACTGGCGCGACGTGCTGAACGAACTGCGCCCGCACACGCCCGCCCTCTGGCAACACCTGCCGCCGGCCGAGCGCCGGCGCTTCCTGCGCCAGGCCGTCGCCTTCTGGGACGTGCACCGCCACCGCCTCGCGCCGGCCGCCCACCGCCGCCTGCAGGGGCTGCTGGCGCGCGGCCAGGCCACCTGCCAGGCGGCACGCGTGGTCGGCGCGCGTGCCGTCGACGGCGGATTCGAGGTGGCGCTGCGCCAGCGCGGCGGCACCGCCGTCGAGCGCCTGCGTGTCGGCGCCATCGTCAACTGCACCGGCCCCGAGATGGACCTCGAACGCCTGCCCGCGCCGCTGTGGCAGCAGCTGCGCCGCGACGGCCTGGTGCGCGCCGACGCGCTGCACATCGGCCTCGAGGTCGACGCCGCCTACCGCGTGGTCGGCGCCACCGGCCGGCCCGTCGAGGGCCTGCACTACGTGGGGCCGATGCTGAAGGCCGGGACGTGGGAAGCGATCGCCGTGCCCGAACTGCGCGGCCACGTGCGCTCGCTCGCAGCCGCGCTCGCAGGCGCCGGCGCACTGCCGCTGGCGGCCTGACGCCGCCAGCGCGGCCTCAGACCGCCGCGAGGGCCTGGTCGAGGTCGGCGATCAGGTCGTCGAGGTGCTCGATGCCCACCGACAGCCGCACGGCATCCTCGCCGACGCCGGACTTCGCCAGCTCCTCGGGCGACAGCTGGCGGTGCGTGGTGCTCGCCGGATGGGTGGCGAGGGACTTCGCGTCGCCGATGTTCACCAGGCGCGTGAAGAGCTGCAGCGCGTCGAGGAAGCGCGCGCCGGCCTCGCGGCCCTGCCCCGGGGCCGACTTCACGCCGAAGGTGAGCAGGCCCGATGCGCGGCCGCCGAGGTACTTCTTCGCCAGCGCGTGGTCGGGGTGCTCCTCGAGCGCCGCGAAGTTGACCCAGCCGACCTTCGGGTGCGACTTCAGGTGGCGCGCCACGCCGAGCGCATTGGCGGTGATGCGCTCCATGCGCAGCGCCAGCGTCTCGATGCCCTGCAGGATCAGCCAGGCGTTGAACGGCGAGATCGCGGCGCCGATGTTGCGCAGCGGCACCACGCGCGCGCGGCCGATGTAGGCCGCCGGGCCGAGCGCCTCGGTGTAGACGACGCCGTGGTAGCTGACGTCGGGCTCGTTCAGGCGCTTGAAGCGTTCCTTGTGCTGCGCCCACGGGAACTTGCCCGAGTCGACGATGGCGCCGCCCAGGCTGGTGCCGTGGCCGCCGAGGTACTTGGTGAGCGAGTGCACGACGATGTCGGCACCGTGCTCGATGGGCCGCAGCAGGTAGGGCGTGGCCACCGTGTTGTCGACGATGAGCGGCACGCCGTGGCGGTGCGCGATCTCGGCGACACGCGCGATGTCGGTCACGTTGCCCTGCGGGTTGCCGAGCGACTCGACGAAGATCGCCTTCGTGCGCGCGTCGATCAGCGGCTCGAAGCTGGCCGGGTCGCGGTGGTCGGCGAAGCGCGTCGTGATGCCGTACTGCGGCAGCGTGTGCGCGAACAGGTTGTAGGTGCCGCCGTAGAGCGCGCTCGACGCGACGATGTTGTCGCCCGCCTCGGCGATCGTGAGCACGGCGTAGGTCACGGCCGCCTGCCCCGACGCCAGCGCGAGCGCGGCGATGCCGCCTTCGAGCGCGGCGACGCGCTGCTCGAGCACGTCCTGCGTCGGGTTCATGATGCGGGTGTAGATGTTGCCCGGCACCTTCAGGTCGAACAGGTCGGCACCGTGCTGCGCGCTGTCGAAGGCATAGGCCACGGTCTGGTGCAGCGGCACGGCGACCGCCTTCGTCGTCGGGTCGGGCGAATAGCCGGCGTGCACCGACAGGGTCTCGAAACGCAGCGGGCGTTGGCTCATCGGAAGTCTCCTCGGGGTCGTGCGGAACCCGCGAGCCTAACGCAGCACCCGCGCCGCGCTGGCGCGTTCGGCGCAGATCGATCCTCGGTCCTTGGGCGTCAGCGGCCGGCCGCCGCGCCGGTCAGCTCGCCAGCGCCGTCACCGCCGCACCGAGCAGTGCGTAGGTGTCGAACTCGCCGGTGTTCGTCCACACGTCGGGCCAGGCGCTCCACACCACGGCGACGACACGCTGCGCCGGGTTCACGTAGAGGAACTGGCCGAAGATGCCCTGGGCGACGAAGGCGCCGGCGTGCGGCGCGAAGGTGCCGCCGCTCGGGAACGACCACCACTGGTAGCCGTAGCCCAGCGGGTAGCCGCCGCCGGGCACGAGCTGGCCGTAGCCGGTGACGGCGCTGTCCGGGCGGCCGGCAAGAGCCGACCAGCCGGCCGGCAGCGGGCTGCCCGCGGTGCCCCCTTCGAGCACGAAGAGGCCGAGCCGGCCGTGGTCGCGCAGCGTGGCGCTGAAGTTGCTGCCGCCCATCTCCAGGCCACCGGGGGCGTCGAGCAGCCAGTAGCCGTCGGCCTCCATGCCCGCCGGCCCCCAGATGCCACGCGACAGCGCGTCGGCGAGCGTGCCGCCGGTGGCGGCGGCGAGCACCGCGCCGAGCACGTAGGTCTCGCCGGTGCTGTAGTTCCACACGCTGCCCACCGGCGCGGCGCGCGGGCGGGTTCGCATCAGCTCGAGCATCGCGCCGGGCTGCCCCGACGTGAACACCGCGCGCAGCCGCGCGATGTCCGAGCTGGCCGACGTGTAGTCCTCGTTCCAGGCCACGCCCGAGGTCATGCGCAGCAGGCTGCGGATCGAGCAGCCTTCGTAGGCGCTGCCGCGCAGCGCCGGCACGAAGGCGTCGACGGCATCGTCGAGGCTGCCGATGCGCCCGTCCTGCAGCGCCAGCCCGATCAGCGTGGAGGTCAGCGACTTGGCGACCGAGAACGAGGTCCAGAGCGAGCTCGCGGTGTTGCCCATCGCGTAGCGCTCGAGCGCGATCCGGCCGTCCTTCAGGACCAGCAGCCCGCTGCTGCGGTGGCGCGCCATGTGCTCGTCGATCGACGTCGATCCGGCCGCGGCGGCGAAGCGCAAGCCGTCCAGCGAGACCGGGTGCGCGGGCAAGGCGCGCACCGTGCTGCCGCGCGCGAAGCGCCGCGTCGCGTAGAGGCGGTCGATGTGGCGGAAGGTGGCGGCCTGGTTCTCCGGCGTCAGCGTGTCCAGGCTGGTGGCGATGGGTTCGAGGTTGCCACCGCCACCGTCGCCGCCACCCCCGCCGCCGCAGGCCGACAGCAGCCAGGCGGCGCCGGCCGCACCCAGCCAGCGCCGGCGCGACGGCGACCACAGGGGGCAGGGCGGGGACGGCTGCATGGTGGACCTCGCAGCGGCGGTGGCCGTCCCCGGAGTGTGCACCCGCGGGTGCGGCGTCAGCGCCCGGCCTTCGCCAGCGCGGCGACGATGGCGGCTTCGAGCGCAGACCGGTCGTCGTCCTTGAAGCCCTCGTGGCGCCCGAGCACGCTGCCGTCGGCGCCGACGATCACGGTGGTCGGCATGCCCTTCACGGCGTAGCGCTTGGGCGTGTCGCCGGCGCCGTCGAAGGCGATCGCGAAGCGCGGCGCCGCCGCCGCGAGGAAGGCGTCGGCGTCGCTGCGCTTGCGGTCGACGTTGACGCCCACCACCTGCAGGCCGCGCGCGCCGTACTTGGCCTGCATCTCGTTCCACCACGGGAACGAGCGCTTGCACGGCGCGCACCACGACGCCCAGAAGTCCAGCACCACCACCTTGCCCTTCAGCGCCAGGCTGTCGACCGGGCCGGCCAGCCCGGGCAGCTGCAGTGCCGGCGCCGGCGCACCCAGTTCCACCGCGCCGGCGGGCGCCCCTGTCATCGCCAGCGCGGCGGCCAGCAGCGCCGCGGCGCCCATCGAACGTGTCGTCATCGTCATCGCCTTCATCGGAGGATCCATTGCGGCACGCCCTGTGCGGCGAGCCAGGTTTCGGCGCCGGCGCCCTGCAGCATCGCGATCGTGGCCAGCGAGCCCGCCTCGGTGCAGCGGCCGGCGGCCACGGTGATGGAGCGCGGCGCCTGGCGCACCGGCCAGCCGTCGCGCGGGTCGAGGATGTGGCCGTGGCGCACGCCGTCCTTCAGCAGGAAGCGGCGCGCGTCGCCGCTGGTGGCGAGCGCGCCGGCGCGCAGCTCGAGCAGCAGCGCCGCCTCGGCCGTGCCGGGCCGCTCGACGCCCACCTGCCAGGCGCTGCCGTCGGCCCGCGGCCCGCTCACGGCGAGGTCGCCGCCGAAGTTGACGAGCATCGGCGCGGCCGCCTGCGCCTGCAGCAGCGCGAGCACGCGGTCCACCGCGTATTCCTTGCCGACGCCGCCGAAGTCGATCTCCATGCCTTCGGGCAGGCGCAGGAAGGGGCGCTGCCACTCGACCCGCGGCCAGCCGACGCGCGCGACGAGCGCGGCCACCTGCGCCGGTGCGGGCAGGCGGTCGCTGCCATCGAAGCGCCAGGCCTGGCGCAGCACGCCGCTGGTGATGTCGAACAGGCCGCCGCTCAGCGCGTGGCAGGCGGCGGCGTAGTCGACGAGGTCGGCGCTCTCGGCGTCGAGCTCGAAGCGGCGGCCACGCGCGGCATGGATCGCGGCGACGACGCTGCCGTCGCGGTAGCGGCTGAACTTGTGCTCGATGCGTTGCGCCTCGTGCTGCGCCAGCGCGGCCAGCGTGTGCGCCTGCGCCGGCGTGACGCCCTCCACCAGCAGCTCGCAGGGGCTCGCCATCGCCTGGAAGCGCGCGCGCCAGCCGGCGTCGGTGCGCTCCAGCAGGAAGGGCGCTGCGGCCTGGTCCATCGGCGCCCGCGGCGGCTAGAAGTCGCGCGAGTAGCCGACGACGAAGGTCACCGCGTTCAGCGCCGGCGCGGTGTCCAGCGTGGCCAGCACGCCCGGCGCGGCGGCCGGCTGCTTCTGCGTCTGCCGGTAGGCCTGCAGGCGCAGCGAGAGCTCGCTTGCGGCCGACATCGGCATGCCGAACTTCAGGCCCAGCGTGTTCGCCGTGAAGGCGGCCAGGCGCGGGTCGGCCGAGGCGGCGGACACGCTGGCGCGCTGCGTGGCGCTGGACCACTCGCCGCCTTCGACCAGCCAGCCGCGCCAGAAGTCGGCCGCGCTCTGGCGGTACCAGCGCCACTGCGGCTCGAGGTGCAGGCCGCCGCCGAGTTCGTAGCGGTAGCGGAAGTCCAGCGTGTGCGCGCGGATGCCCCAGTCGTCGCGGTAGAAGCGGTAGCCGACGTCGACCACGTCCTCGCGCAGGTGCACCTTGTTCTGCCAGTACAGGCTGGTGCGCGTGCGCGAGCCGGGGCGCTGCTCGCTGACGTAGCGGTCGCCGGTGACGAGGCCGCTGCTGCCGTCGACCACCGAGAGGATCTTGTACGGGTCGCTGTGATCGCCGCTGCCGCGGCCCAGGCCCAGGTTCAGCTGCATCAGCCACGAGCGGCTCATCACCTGCGTGACGCCGACCAGCAGGTCGGTCACGTTGCGGGTGCCGCTGCCGGTGCGCGCGCTGCCGGCGCCGAACGCCGGGCGCAGGCCTTCGGGCGCACCGCCCACCGCCTTGATGCGGTCGGCCTCGAACGCGGCGCCGAGCGACAGCGTGGTGTTCCTGTCGTTGAAGTCGAAGGCCAGCGACGCGCTCGCGCCGAGCGACTGGAAGTCGTACTCCGACGAGACGTTGGCGCCCAGCGCGATGCGCCGGCCGGCGCCGAAGGGCTGTTCGAGCGAGTACGCGAGCGCGGTGCGCTGGTCGCGGAAGCTCGGGTCCAGCGGCTGGCGGTTGGCGTCGGTGGTGTAGGTGCTGTTGCCCGACGGCGAGGTGAAGGTCTGCGCCGTCGGCTGCGCGACGGCACCGTTCGGCGACGCGCCGGTGAGGGCGTCGAAGGTGAGCTTCAGGCCCAGCGTCTGGTCGTTGCCGTCGGTGCGGCGCGCGCTGACCACCGGCTCGACGGCGGTGACGCGGCCGCCACCTTCCTTGTAGAGCAGCAGCGCGGTCTCGCCCTTCCAGGTGTGAGTGCTGGCCGTGACGGGGGCGGGCGTGGTCGCCTGCGCCTGCACCGCAGGCGCGAGCAGTGCCGCGCTGGCGGCCGCGAGCGCGGCGCGGATCGAGGTGGGCGCGCTCAGTTGCATCCGCAGCCCCCGCCGCCGAAGCTGCGGCCGCCGGTGGCCGCTTCCTTGCTGAAGTAGACGTGGTCGTCGAGCGCGTCGATCACCGGCGAGGTGGAAAGCTGCATCGACGGCTTGGCCAGCAGGTCGCGTTCCCAGGGCTGCACGCCCAGGTTGCCGCAGCCGGCCAGCGCCAACAGGGTCGTCACAGGCAGTGCCACGCGCGTGGCCAGGCGAAGAATGTCCATGGCCCATTCTGGTGGGCCAGTCTGAAGCGGCACTGAAGCCCGCCCGGGTGACGCTCAGGCCGGCGGTAAGACTCAGTAACCGCGGTGCCGGTCGACGCCGTGCGCGGGCGTGCGGCCGTCGCGCCAGGCGCGCAGGTTGGCGGCGGCAACGGCGCTGGCGCTGCGCGCGTCGGTCAGCGCGGCGGCGTGCGGCAGCACCGTCACGCGCGGGTGGGCCCAGAACGGGTGGCCGGCGGGCAGCGGCTCGGTGGCGTAGACGTCGAGCACGGCGTGGCGCAGCCGGCCGCTGTCCAGCGCCGCCAGCAGGTCGGCGTCGACCACGTGCGCACCGCGCCCGAAGTTCACCAGCGCGGCGCCGCGCGGCAGGCCGGCGAAGCAGCGTGCGTCGAGCAGGCCGCGCGTGGCCGGCGTCAGCGGCAGCAGGTTGATGACGATCTCGGCGCCGGCCAGCAGCGGCGCGAGGTCGACGCCGCGGTGCCAGCCCTCGACGCGGTAGCCCAGCGGCGCCAGCCGCGCCGCCACCGCGCGGCCCATTTCGCCCTGGCCGAGGATGAGCACGTTCACCTCGTCGGCGCGGCGCTGCGCGTGCTGCCGCCAGACGCCTTCGCGCTGGCGCCGCTGGTAGTCGAAGAAGCCGCGGTGCAGGGCCAGCACGGCCCAGAGCGCGCTCTCGGCCATCGCCAGGCTCATCACGGGGTCGACCATGCGCGCCACCGGCACGCCCGGCGGCAGCGTGGGGTCGGCGAGCAGGCGGTCGACGCCGGCCCACAGCGACTGCACGAAGCGCAGGCGCGGCATCGCCGCCAGCGCGCCGGGCGGCGGGTTGGCGACGACGGCGACTTCGGCGTCGCAGTCGTCGTCGGACCACTCGGCTTCGGGCAGCGCGGCGGCGAGCTCGCGCCGCCAGGTGGCGCCGATCTCGCCGGCCAGCCGCACCTTCATGCGCGCGCCGCCTCGGTCAGGCGCTGCAGCGCGCGCGCCACGGTGGCCTCGCGCACCGCCGTGCGGTCGCCACCGAGTTGCAGCCGTTCGGCCTGCACCGCGCCGGCGCGGCCCCAGGCCAGCCAGACCGTGCCGACCGGCTTGCCGGGCACCGCGCCGCCGGGGCCGGCAATGCCGGTGACGGCCACCGCCAGCGCGACCGGCGCCTTCGCCAGCGCGCCCTCGGCCATGGCGCGCGCCACCGGCTCGCTGACGGCGCCATGGGCGGCGATCAGCGCCGCCGGCACGCCCAGCAGCTCGGTCTTCGCTTCGTTGCTGTAGGTGACGAAGCCGCGCTCGAACCAGTCGCTCGAACCGGCGACGGACGTGCAGGCGGCGGCGATCAGCCCGCCGGTGCAGCTCTCGGCGGCGGCCAGGCGCCAACCCTTCGCGCGCAGCGCGTCGGCCAGCGCGAGCACCGCGGGTTCGAAGTTCACGACCGCCACAGCGCCAGCCAGACGGCGATGAACAGCAGCGTACAGCCGGCCGCGACGAGATCGTCGAACACGATGCCCCAGCCCTGGCGCCAGCCGATGGCCTGGCCGGCGCGCAGCTTGTAGAGGCGGTCGGCCCAGCCCACCGGGCCCGGCTTGGCGGCGTCGAAGTAGCGGAACAGCGCGAAGGCCGCGAGCTGCGCCAGGAAACCCGCCGGCATGACGAGCCAGAGCACGATCCAGAAGGCGACGATCTCGTCCCAGACGATGGCGCCCGGATCGGCCACCTCCAGGTGCTGCGCGGTGCGCGTGCAGGCCCAGGTGCCGATGGCGACGCCGGCGCCGATGACCAGCGCCCATTGCAGCGGCCCGAGCCAGTGGTCGAGCACGACGAAGGCGATCCACGCCCACAGCGTGCCCACGGTGCCGGGCGCGCGCGGCGCCAGCCCGCTGCCGAAGCCGAGCGCGATGCAGTGCGCCGGGTGGCGCAGCAGGAAGGCGGCGCTGGCGCGCGTGGCGGCCATGGTCGGGGTCAGCTCACTTGAAGTGGTCGAAGCCGGCGAAGGCGTGCGCCAGCGGCCGGCCGTCCGGGCCCAGGAAGCGCAGCGTGTCGCTGTCGTCGACGCTGCCGATGCGCGTGACGGCCACCTGCGCGCGGCGCCCGGCGTCCTCCACCGCGGCGCGGCGCGACGGCGGGGCGGTGAACAACAGCTCGTAGTCGTCGCCGCCGGCGAGCAGGCATTCGTACTGCAGGTCGGCCGGCTGCAGGCCGAGCACGGTGCTGCGCGGCAGGCGGTCGACCTCGATCGTGGCACCGACGCCCGAAGCGCGCATCACGTGGCCGAGGTCGCCGGCCAGGCCGTCGGACAGGTCGATCGCGGCGGTGGCCAGGCCACGCAGCGCGGTGCCGAGCGCCAGCCGCGGCTCCGGCAGTTCCATCGCGCGGCGCACGTCGTCGAAGGCGCTGCCGGGCAGCAGCGCGCGGCCGCGGAAGACCTCGAGCGCGAGGCGCGCATCGCCCAACTGGCCGCTGACCCAGATGTCGTGGCCGGGCCGCGCGCCGCTGCGCAGCAGCGCCTGGCCGGCCGGCACCTGGCCGATGGCGGTGATGCTCACGGTGAGCGGCCCGGCCGTGGTGTCGCCGCCGACGAGTTCGATGCCGGCGCGCTCGGCCAGCGCGTAGAGCCCGCGCGCGAAGGCCGACAGGAAGCCGCCGTCGGCGCGCGGCAGCGCCAGCGCGAGCGTGAAGGCCAGTGGCTCGGCGCCGCAGGCGGCCAGGTCCGACAGGTTCACCGCCAGCGCCTTGTGGCCGAGGCGGTCCGGCGCCACCGTGGACAGGAAGTGCCGGCCCTCGACGAGCATGTCGGTCGACACCGCGAGCTGCATGCCGGGGTCGGGTGCGAGCAGCGCGCAGTCGTCGCCGCCACCGAGCACGGCGCGCCGCACCGGGCGGCTGAAGTACTTGGAGATGAGTTCGAATTCGCCCAGCATCAGATCCCCGCGTCGCGCAGCAGGTTGGCCAGTTCGACGGCCGACTTCACGTTCATCTTGTCGAACACGCGCGCGCGGTGCACTTCGACCGTGCGCACGCTGATCGCCAGCGCGTCGGCGATCAGCTTGTTGGGCTTGCCGTCGATGACCAGGCGCATCACCTCGCGCTCGCGTTCGGTCAGCTCGGCCAGCGCGCGCTGCACCGCGCCGGCGGCACGGCGCTCGGTGAGGGCGGCGGCGCTGGCGGCGAGCGCCTGCTCGACACGGTCGACGAGTGCATTGTTCGAGAACGGCTTCTCGACGAAGTCGAAGGCGCCGCGCTTGACGGCGGCCACCGCGGTGGGCACGTCGCCGTGGCCGGTCAGGAAGATGACCGGCAGCAGCCGCGACAGCCCCTGCTCGGCGAGGCGCTCGAACAGCACGAGGCCGCTGGTGCCGGGCATGCGCACGTCGAGCAGCAGGCACGAGGGCGCGTCGGGCCACGGCGCGGGTCGGCCGGCGACGTGCGCCTCGAAGGCCTCGGCGCTGCCGAAGCCTTCGCTCAGCAGGCGGCGCGAGCGCAGCAGCCAGGCCAGCGCGTCGCGCACGACGTCCTCGTCGTCGACGAGGTAGACGACGGGCAGGCCGAGCGCGGGGTCGAGGTTCATGGCGGGGTGACGATCGATTGTGCCGCGTCGCCTGCCGCGTCGGCCGCGCTGCGCGGCGCCGGCAGCGTGAACTGGAACTCGGTGCCGCGGCCGCCCGGCCCGGGGCCGAAGTCGAGCGCCCCGCCGTGCTGCTCGATCACCGTGCGGCACAGGCTCAGGCCCAGCCCCATGCCTTCGCTGCGCGTCGTGTAGAACGGCGTGAACAGGCGCTGCGCCACGTCCGGCGCGATGCCCGGCCCCTGGTCGACGACGTGGAAGCTGACCCAGCGCGGGTGGGCCTGCCGCACGCGCAGCGTCAGCACGCGGTCTTCGAGCGCGGTGTCGGTCTCCATCGCCTGGATGGCGTTGCGCGTCAGGTTGAGCAGCACCTGCTCGGTCATCGTGCGGTCGCACATGACGCGCGGGGCCTTCGCGGGCAGGTCCAGCTCGATGCGCGTGCCGCTCTTGCGCGCCTGCAGGCGCACCAGCGGCAGCACGGCTTCGATCAGCGCGTCGACGGCCACGCTCTCGTGCTGGCGTTCGCGCCGGCGCACGAAGTGGTGCACGCTCTTGATGATGCGGCCGGCACGCTCGGCCTGCTCGGCGATGCGCTCCATCGCCTGCTTCAGCATTCCCGGCGTGTCGGCGTCGGGCTGCTCCATCATGTTGAGCGAACCGCTGGCGTAGCTGGCGATGGCGGCCAGCGGCTGGTTCAGCTCGTGGCTCAGCAGCGAGGCCATTTCGCCCACGGTGGCCAGGCGCGCGGTGGCCTGCAGGCGGTCTTGCTGCTGGCGCGAGAGCTCCTCCATGCGGCGCTGCGGGCCGACGTCGAGCACGGCGCTCATCCAGCCGGTGTGGCGGCCGTCGCCGTCGACCAGCGGCGCCTCGTAGATCATGACCGGGAAGCGCTCGCCGTTCTTGCGCCGGAACACGGTCTCGAAGCCTTCGCGCGCCTCGCGCGGCTCGCGGCCGGCGCCGAGCAGGCGCGCGCGCTGGCGCTCGGCGTAGGACGCGGCGTGCTCCGGCGGCCAGTAGGGCGGCAGCGCCTCGGCGCCACGCTGCTGCAGTTCGTCGGCGCCAAAGCCGGTCATCGCGCAGAAGGCCGGGTTGACGTAGGTGATGCGGCCTTCGAGGTCGCGGGCACGCAGGCCGGTGACGAGCGAGTCCTCCATCGCCTGGCGGAAGGCCAGCGCCTCCGCCAGCGCCGACTCGGCGCGCGCACGCCGCCGCACGTCGCGCGCGAGCAGCAGCACCACCGCGAACAGCGCCATCGACAGGCCCAGCACGAGCGCGGTCGTCAGGTTCGGGATCAGGCTGGGGCGGCCGGCCACGCCGTCGGCACGCAGTTGCAGCGTGGCGCCGGGCTGGTCGACGAGGCGCTCGGAGACGTAGACCCCGGCGCCGCGGCCGGCGCCGGCGCGCGCCAGCCGGGTGCCGTCGCCTTCGACGAACGTGAGCTCGTGGCGGCGCGTGCGGTGCGGGGCCAGCGTGCCTTCGAGCAGCGCGGCCAGCCCGAAGGTGGCGACGAGGAAGCCGTCGTCGCGGCCGGCGTCCTTCACCGGCAGGCACAGGTCCATGACCTCGACGCCGCGGCCGTCGCCCACCGGCACGAAGTAGGTGCGCGAGAACACCGGCGCGGACATGCGGCGCGCGGCGGCGCAGGCGACCTCGGCCTCGACGTCGAGCGCGTCGCGCGCCATCTGCACGAAGAGCGCGCCGTAGCCGCTGTCGACGGCAGCGCCGACGTCGAGCGCGCCGTCGCGCCGCTCCACCCGGAGCAGCTCGCGCTGGGCGCGCATCAGCGCGCTCGCGCCGTCGCGCCACGGCGGCGTGCTGCCGTCGTTCCACATCAGCGCCTGCAGCGACTGCACGGTGCGCAGCAGGTCGCGCTTGACCTCGCCGGCGGCCTCGGTGGCGGCGGCGTCGGCCTCGTCCTGGGCGCGCGAGGACTCGTAGTTCAGCGTCAGCGCCACCAGCAGTGTCTGCGCCACCAGCAGCAGCCCGACGAGCGCGCCCCACAGCAGCGCGCGACGGGGGCGGCGCGGCGGCGGCGACAGGGCGGCGGCAGGTGGGTTCATGGCGGTGGCGGGGCCAGTATTGGCCCCACCGGGGTCACGGCTGATACGCAGTTTCGCGCATCGTTCAGCGTCGCCTGCAGGGGCACACTGCGGCTCCTACAATCGCCGCCCGCCGCGCCGCTGGCGCGCGCACGGCCCCAGGAGACAAGAGCGATGCCGACCTTCGAAGAAAAACGAGCCGAACTGCGTCGTGCCGCGCTCGAATACCACGAGTTCCCGACGCCGGGCAAGATCGCCATCGCCGCCACCAAGCAGATGGTGAACCAGCGCGACCTCGCGCTCGCCTACTCGCCCGGCGTGGCGGCGGCCTGCGAGGAGATCGTCGCCGACCCCGCGAACGCCTTCCGCTACACCAGCCGCGGCAACCTGGTGGCCGTGGTCACCAACGGCACCGCGGTGCTGGGGCTGGGCGACATCGGCCCGCTGGCGTCCAAGCCGGTGATGGAGGGCAAGGGCGTGCTCTTCAAGAAGTTCGCCGGCATCGACGTCTTCGACCTCGAGATCCAGGAGAAGAACCTCGACAAGCTGGTCGACGTGATCGCCGCGCTCGAACCCACCTTCGGCGGCATCAACCTCGAGGACATCAAGGCGCCGGACTGCTTCTACGTCGAGCGCAAGCTGCGCGAGCGCATGAAGATCCCGGTCTTCCACGACGACCAGCACGGCACCGCCATCGTCGTCGGCGCGGCGCTGCTGAACGCGCTGAAGGTCGTCGGCAAGCCGATCGGCGAGGTCAAGCTCGTCTCCAGCGGCGCCGGTGCGGCGGCGCTCGCCTGCCTGGGGCTGCTGGTCAAGCTGGGCGTGCGGCGCGAGAACATCTGGGTCACCGACCTCGCCGGTGTCGTCTACGAAGGCCGCAAGGAGCTGATGGACGAGGACAAGGCGCAGTTCGCGCAGAAGACCGCGCTGCGCACGCTGGCCGAGGCCATCGCCGGTGCCGACGTGTTCCTGGGCCTGTCGGCCGGCGGCGTGCTGAAGGCCGACATGGTGGCGAAGATGAACCGCGAGCCGATCATCTTCGCGCTCGCCAACCCGACGCCGGAAATCATGCCCGAGGAGGTGAAGGCGGTGCGCAGCGACGCCGTCATCGCCACCGGCCGCTCGGACTACCCGAACCAGGTCAACAACGTCCTGTGTTTCCCGTACATCTTCCGCGGCGCGCTCGACTGCGGCGCAACCACGGTGACCGACCAGATGGAGATCGCCGCGGTGCGTGCGATCGCCGAACTGGCGCGGGCCGAACAGAGCGACATCGTCGCCGCCGCCTACGCCGGCGAGAACCTGGCCTTCGGACCGGTATACCTGATCCCCAAGCCCTTCGACCCGCGGCTGATGATGAAGATCGCGCCCGCCGTGGCGCAGGCGGCGGCGGAGTCCGGCGTGGCGATGCGGCCGATC
>CAUJHQ010000189.1 GCA_963204815.1 Pseudomonadota bacterium
ACGGCGTGCGCCAGCACCACCGGCCGGCCCGCCACGCGGCGCCAGCTCTGCGCGGTGCCGACGAACTTGCGGCCGCCGTGCGCCAGGTTGAAGCGGCCGTCGCAGAACGAGCCCTCGACCGGCTGCGCCGCGGCCGCCACGCCGACACGCGCGAACGCGGCGGCCAGCTCGTCGCAGAGCGCGCGGTAGATCGCGTCGGTGCCGGTCGGCACCGCGTCGGCGGCGGGCCAGGCCAGGCTCAGGTTCCACACGCCCGGCCCCTGCGGCACGAGGCCGCCGCCGGAGGCACGCACCTGCACCGCGAAGGCGCGGGCCGCCGCGTCCCAGCCCGGCTGCTGGGTGTAGCTGCGCGGCACCACCAGCCCCGGTGCGCCCTGCCACAGGTGCGCGCTGGCACGGCCGCTGGCGGCACAGGCGGCCAGCCACGCGGCTTCGCACGCCACCCCGTCGGCGAGCGGCGCGTGGTGGCGGGTGACGAAGCCGAAGACGGGCAGTCCCACGCCGCCATCATCCTCCGACGTGGCGCTTCAGCAGCGCGTTGACCTCGTTGGCCTTCTCCATCATCACCATGTGGCCGGCGCCGTCGAGCACGGCCACCGTGGCACCGGGCGGCGCGTTCGCGGCGTGCGCGGCCGGGATGACGCGGTCCTCGGCGCCCCACACCACCAGCACCGGCAGGCCGCTGCCTTCGAGCTCCAGTGCCGGCGTCTCGCTCTGCCGGCCGCCGCCGAAGAGCGCGCCGCCCAGCGTGCCGAGCAGCTCGGTCACGCCGTCCAGCCGCTTGTACTTCAGCAGGTCGTCCAGCAGTTGGCGGCTCACCAGCGACGGGTCGGCGAAGAGCTGCTCCACCACCGGCTTCAGCTCGCGCCGCGAGGCCGCGGCGACGAAGCCTTCGGTGTAGCCGTGGTTGATTTCGCTGCCGAGGCCGGCACTGTTGACGAGCGCCACCGAGGCCACGCGCTGCGGGTGGTCCTTCGCCAGCTGCGCCGCGATGGCGCCGCCCATCGAATGGCCGATCGCGTGCACGCGCTCGACGTCGAGCTGGTCGAGGAAGCGCGCGACGAAGGTCGCCAGCTCGGCGAGCGTGGTGCCCGGCAGCGCCACCGCACTCTGGCCGTGGCCGGGCAGGTCGAGCGCGATCACCGGCACCGCCTCGGCCAGCGCGTCCAGGTTGAACAGCCAGTTGCCGAGGTCGCCGCCGAAGCCGTGGATGAACAGCGCCGGCACGCCACGCCCTTCGCCGCGGCGCGCATAGCGCACGCGCAGGCCGTCGACCTCGGCGGTCTCGAAGGCCTCGGCCTCCTCGTCGGCGGCGCCGGCGGCCGGCACCACGTAGCCGGCGATGTAGGCGTCGATGTCGGTGTCGCTCACGTCGGGCTCGGCCAGCACGCCGAGCAGCGCCTTCACCGGCAGCGTCTCGCCGGCCTGGGCGACGCGCCGCCGCAGCAGACCGGGGTCCGGCGCCTCGACGGCGTTCGAGATCTTGTCGGTCTCGACGTCGACGATCGGCGTGCCGACGGCGATGCGCGTGCCCTCTTCCACCAGCCAGGCGGCGATGGTGCCTTCGCGCATCTCCAGGCCCCACTTGGGCATGACGATGGGGGTGATGGCGCCCGCCATGTCAGTGGCGCCCGCCGGCCATCGTGCGCTTGACCGCGGCGGCGATCTGCGCCGCGCTCGGGATGTACAGGTCCTCCAGCGGCGGGCTGAAGGGCACCGGCACGTGCGGTGGCGTCACCATCTCGATCGGCCCCTTCAGCGCGCCGAAGGCCTGCTGCGCGACCTGCGCCGACACGTCGCAGGCGATGCTGCAGCGCGGGTTGGCCTCGTCGACGCAGACCAGGCGGCCGGTCTTCTCGACGCTCTCGATCACGGTGTCGATGTCCAGCGGCGACAGCGTGCGCAGGTCCACCACCTCGACCTCGATGCCTTCCTTGGCCAGTGCCGCGGCGGCGTCGAGGCTGCGGTGCACCATCAGCCCGTAGGTGACGATGCTGGCGTGCTTGCCGTCGCGCACCACGTTGGCCTCGCCGAAGGGGATCGCGTAGCTCGTCTCCGGCACCTCGCCCTCGAAGCCGTAGAGGTTCTTGTGCTCGAGGAAGATCACCGGGTCGTTGTCGCGGATGCTCTGGATCAGCAGGCCCTTGGTGTCGTACGGCGTGCTCGGGCACACCACCTTCAGCCCGGGGATGTGCGTGAACAGCGGCGTCAGCATCTGGCTGTGCTGGGCGGCGGCGCGGAAGCCCGCGCCGCACATCGCGCGGATCACCACCGGCGTCTCGGCCTTGCCGCCGAACATGTACTTGAACTTCGCCGCCTGGTTGAAGATCTGGTCGAAGCACACGCCCATGAAGTCGACGAACATCAGTTCGGCGACCGGGCGCATGCCGCAGGCCGCGGCACCGATCGCGGCGCCGATGTAGGCCGACTCCGACAGCGGCGTGTCCATCAGCCGGTCTCCGTGCTTGGCGTACAGACCCTTCGTGACGCCGAGCACACCGCCCCAGGCGTCGCGCTCGCCGTCGCCGCCGGCGCCGCCGACGATGTCCTCGCCCATCATGATCACCGAGGGGTCGCGCGCCATCTCCTGGTCGAGCGCCTCGTTGATCGCCTGCTTCATGCTGATCTTGCGTGCCATGGTTTGCGCTCCTCGCGGTTCAGTAGGCGACGTAGACGTCGGTGGTCAGGTCGGCCAGCGTCGGCAGCGGTGCCGCCTTCGCCTCGACGACCGCTTTCTCGATGAGGCCGAGCACGTCGTGATCGATCTTCTGCAGTTCGGCCGCGCTGACGACGCCGGCGCCGGTGACGGCGGCGGCGAACTTCTTCAGGCAGTCCTGGTGGGCGCGGATGTCGTCGAGCTCGCCCGGCGCGCGGTAGGTCTGCGCGTCGCCCTCGAAGTGGCCGTGGAAGCGCACCATCTTGCATTCCAGCAGCGCCGGCCCACCGCCCTTGCGCGCGCGGGCGATGATCTCGCCGGCCGCCTCGTGCACGGCGAAGAAGTCGGTGCCGTCGACGGTGACGCCGGGCAGCCCGAAGCCGGCGGCGCGGTCGACGTAGCTGTCCACCGCCACGCCGTAGTCGCGGCTCGTGCTCTCGGCGTAGCCGTTGTTCTCGACGACGAAGATCGCCGGCAGGTTCCACACCGCCGCGAGGTTCAGGCTCTCGAGGAAGGTGCCCTGGTTGGACGCGCCGTCACCGACGAAGCTGATCGCCACCTCGCCCTTGCCGCGGAACCTGGCGGCCAGCGCGGCGCCGCAGGCCAGCGGCGCGCCGGCGCCGAGGATGCCGTTGGCGCCCATCATCCCCTTGCTGAGGTCGGCGATGTGCATCGAGCCGCCCTTGCCGTTGCACGAGCCGCCTGATCTGCCGTAGATCTCGCGCATCATCGCCAGCGGGTCGACGCCCTTGGCGATGCAGTGGCCGTGGCCGCGGTGCGTGCTGGCGATGCGGTCGCCGTCGCCCAGGTGCATCATGATCCCGGTGCCCGCCGCTTCCTCGCCGGCGTACAGGTGCACGAAGCCCGGGATGTCGCCGCGGCCGAAGTCGATGTGCAGCCGCTCCTCGAACTCGCGGATCGTGCGCATCGTGCGGTAGGCCTGGAGCAGCTGCTCCTTGGCCAGCGGGAACGGGTTGCCTGCCATGTCGGGTGTCTCCTCGTCTCAGGTTGAAGAACGGAGCAGCCCGTCGCGCGCGGCGGCTGCCATGCACGAGGCCACGTCCACGGTGAAGAAGGCGTCCTCGCGCAGCGTCATCGCCACGCGCTCGCCGTCGTCGAAGGCCAGCTCGCGCTCGCCGTCCAGCGCCACGGTGCCGGCGCGCTGCGCCACCGCCACCGGCACGCCCGCCTGCAGTCGCTGCCAGCCGGCGATCGGCACCGGCCGCACCATGCCGGGCGCGATCGGCGCGTGCAGGTGCAGCAGCGCCTGCGCGGGGTCGTCGGCGATCTGCACCGCCAGGCCGCCGCGTTCGCGCCGGCCCACCGGCTGCAGCAGGCCGCCGATGGCCGACAGGCCGATCGCCTGCGGGTCGGCGAACGCGAGGTAGGCCGCCGCCAGCGACTCGGGCTTCCAGAGCGCGCGCGCGCCGACGCTGCGGTCATGCGTGACGACGGCGTCGACGATGGCGATGTCGCGCGCCCGGCCGTCGCCGATGTCGACCTCGACCAGCTTGTTCGGCGCCAGCGCCTCCGCCGGCGCGATGCGGCCGGCCGCGTGCAGGCCGACCGCCAGGCCGGTGATCGTGGGCTCGCGCATCTCCGGGAAGGCGTTGTTGGTGCCGGTCGACAGGCCCGCCACCGGCGTCGCGCTGCCGGCCGCGGCGAGCTCGCGCACCACGGCGCGGTGGGTGCCGTCGCCGCCGAGCACGACGATCGACGCCACGCCGGCGCGCAGCAGCAGCCGCGTGGCGGCGAAGGTGTCCTCCACCGTCGAGGTCGGCTCGAGCGGCAGGAACTCGATCGCCGGCAGCGTGGCGTCACCGCGCTTCAGGTGGCGCTCGATCAGCGCGCGGATGCCGCCGCGGTCCGGCATCAGCAGCACCCGCGCGACGCCGGCGGCGCGCGCCGCCTGCAGCATGCGCAGCACGATGTTCACGCGGTCGGTGATCTGCAGGTTGCCGGCGTTGGCGACGATGCGGCGGATGTCGCGCGCCGACACCGGGTTGGCGACGAGTCCGATCGTGGGGCCGGCCATGGGATGGGGCATGCCCGTCCGGGGCAATGGCCGTGCCAGCGCAGCCCGCAACGCCGGCCCACCGAGGTGGCCGGCCCCCGAAACCGCGGGCCAACCCGCAGCCGCCGGAGCGTCACCTTGCGACAGTTGTCACAGGCCGGGCGTGACATCGGTGCCACCGGTGCTGCGGCGCGACATACAGAGATTCACGCAAAGCGCCGATAGCATCAAAATCGCCCTAGGGCAGCGACGGCGGTCGGGTTGCTGCCGCTCAGCCACCGCCATGGAAACCGTCCTCATCGTCGACGACAACGCCGAGAACCTCACGGTGCTCGGCGAGTTGCTGCGCGACCATTACCGCGTGCGCGCCGCCAACTCCGGCCGTGCCGCACTGCAGGCGGCCGCGCGCGCGCCGCGCCCCGACCTGATCCTGCTCGACGTGATGATGCCGGGCATGAACGGCTACGAGGTCATCGAGGCGCTGCGCGCCGATGCCGCCACGCGCGACATCCCGGTCATCTTCACCACCGCGATGGGCGCCACCGAGGACGAGGAACGCGGCCTCGTGCTCGGCGCCGTCGACTACCTGACCAAGCCGCTGCGCCCGGCCATCGTGCTGGCGCGCGTGCGCACCCAGCTCGACCTGAAGCACGCCGGCGACGCGTTGCAGCTGGACAACGTGGCGCTCGAGCGCGAGGTCTCGCGCCGCGTGCGCGAGAACCAGCACCTGCAGGAAGTGGCGCTGCGCGCGCTGGCGCGGCTGGCCGAGACGCGCGACAACGAGACCGGCAACCACATCCTGCGCACCCAGGCCACGGTGGAACGGCTGGCGCGGCTGGTGCGCACGCAGCCCGAGTTCGCCGGCGAGCTCGACGAACGCAGCATCGAGCTGATCTCGATGTCGGCCCCGCTGCACGACATCGGCAAGGTCGGCATCCCCGACCGCGTGCTGCTCAAGCCCGGCAAGCTCGACGCCGACGAGTGGACGCTGATGAAGACGCACGCCCGGCTGGGCGCCGACGCGATCGGCCGCGCCGTCGCCGACACGCACCAGCCGGCCGGCTTCCTCGACTACGCGCACCAGATCGCGCTGCACCACCACGAGCGCTGGGACGGCAGCGGCTACCCCGATGGCCTGGCCGGCCCGGCGATCCCGCTGCCGGCGCGGCTGATGGCCATCGCCGACGTCTTCGACGCCCTGCTCTCGCGCCGCGTCTACAAGGAAGCGATGCCGATCGACGAGGTGCAGCGCATCATGTCGGCCGAGAGCGGCCGCCACTTCGACCCCGTGCTGCTGGCCTGCTTCCTCGATCATTTCGACGAGTTCTGCGCGCTCGCCCGCCGCTTCCCCGACGAGGTCGGCGCGCCACCGTGATCGAGCGCGCGCCCGCCGACACCGAGGCGGCGCGCCGGCGTCGCGCGCTGCGCGTCGCCCTGCTCTACATGGTGCTGGCGGCGCTGTGGATCCTGGGCTCGGACTGGCTGGTCGCCGTGCTCGTCGCCGACGAGGCCTGGCGCATGCAGATCAGCGTCGTCAAGGGCTGGGTCTTCGTCGGCGCGACGGCGCTGCTGCTGTACGCGGCGATGCGCCGGCAGCCCGCCGCCACGCCGGCGCCGGTGGTCGGCAGCGCCGTGCGCCCGCCGCGGCGTGGCGCGTTGCTGCTGGCCTGCGCCGCCATCGCCGCGCTGACGGCGCTGGCGGTGCGCTTCGAGTTCGTGAACCACCGTGCCGACGAAGCGGACCGGCTGGAGAAGATCGCCACTGAGCGCGCAGGCCAGGTCGCGGCGTGGCTGAAGACGCGCATCGGCCACGTCAACTTCGCGAGCGGCAGCGTGACCTGGGCCGATCTCCATGCCCGCTGGGCCGACCGCGCCGACGCGGGCGCCCGCGACCTGCTGCAGCGCCGCCTGGGCGCGATGCGGCAGGCGCTGGAGATCCACTCCGCCGCGCTGCTCGACGCCGAAGGCCACTTCGTGCTGGGCGACGCCGCGCTCGACCCCGTGCCCGCGGCGCTGAGCCTGGCCGCCGGGCGCGCCATCGCCAGCGGCCAGGCGCAGAACACCGGGCTCTACGCCGATGCCGCACGGCCGATGCAGGTGTGGCTGGACGTCGTCGTGCCGCTGCTCGGCGAAGGCACGCGGGCGCGCGCCGTCGTCGTCATGCGCAGCGACGCCTCGGCCACGCTGCTGCAGGCGATCGCGCCGTGGCCGGTCGACAGCCCGAGCGGCCGCACGCTGCTCGTGCAACGCAACGGCGACAGCCTCGTCGGCGTGCACGGCACGACGCCGCTGCCGGTGAACACGCCCGACCTGCTGGTGGGCCGCACGATCCGTGGCGAACGGCCCTTCGGGCGCGCCGACGAAGCGCTGGACTTCCGCGGCACGCCGGTGCTGGGCGCCGTGCTGCCGGTGGGCGACAGCGGCTGGTACGTCGTCGCCAAGGTCGACCAGCGCGAGGTGCGGGCGGGCGCCGTGCAGCACGCGGCATGGATCGTCGCCGCCGGCCTGCTGGCGATGCTGGCCGTGCTGACCGGCAGCTTCCTGCTGCGCGAGCGGCGCGCGCTGGCGGCGGCGCACGCGATGCAGCTGTCGCAGGCCGAGCGGCTGCGCGCGCTGGCGCTCGTGAAGGCCATTGCCGACGGCTCCACGGACGCCATCTTCGCAAAGGACAACGACGGCCGCTACCTGCTGTGCAACCAGGCCGCCGCCGACGCCATCGGGCGGCCGGTCGCCGAGATCATCGGCCGCGACGACCGCGCGCTGTTCCCGTCCGGGCCGGCCGCGATGCTGATGGCCAACGACGCCCGCGTGCGCGACGACGACACCCTGCGCACCTTCGAGGAAGCCATCGCCACCCCGACCGGCCCCTTGATCTTCCTGGCGACCAAGGGCCCGCTGCACGACGAGGCCGGCGCCGTCATCGGCATGTTCGGCATCTCGCGCGACATCACCGAGCGCGAGCGCCAGCACCAGGCGCTGCAGGAAAGCGAGGCCACCAAGCGGCTGCTGCTGGAGTCGATGGTCGACGGCATGTTCGTCGCCCAGGACCACCGCTTCGTGTTCGCCAACGCGGCGCTGCCGCGCATGCTGGGGCGCGACCCCGAGGGCTTCGCCGGCCTGCCGTTCGACGCCGTCGTCGCGCCCGAATCGCTGGCGCTCTGGAACGACCGCTTCGAGGCCCGCGTCGGCGACGGCCCGGAGCCCGAGGGCCACTACGAGGTCCAGTTCCTGCACGCCGACGGTGCCACGCGGCTGTGGGTGGACCTGCGCGCCAGCCGCTTCGAGCTGGGCGGCCGGCGTGCCGTGCTCGGCCTCGTCACCGACATCACCGAACGCCGGCGCGCCGCGCAGGACCTGGCCGAT
>CAUJHQ010000190.1 GCA_963204815.1 Pseudomonadota bacterium
CCCGCCGCTACTTGACGAGGCGGTTCAGGCGCTCGGCGTCGAAGCCTTCGGTGAGCGCCGCGTCCTGCGGCACGCACTCGGGCATCGGCAGCTCGCGCGAGCGCGACGACAGCTTCTCGATCGCCTGCCAGAGCAGCGCGATCTGGTGCTCGTGGCCGGCCGCGTGGTCGATCAGGCCCTTCATCGCCAGCGCGACCGGGTCGTCGCCCTGCGTCACGCCGTAGGCACTGAAGCCCATCTTCGCGGCCTGCTCCTCGCGCTGCGCGTCGGCGCTCTTGACGACGATGCGCGCCGGAATGCCGACCGCCGTCGCGCCCGGCGGCACCGGCTGCAGCAGCACGGCATTGCTGCCGACGCGTGCGCCGTCGCCCACGGTGAAGCCGCCCAGCACCTTCGCGCCGGCGGCGACGATGACGCCCTTGCCCAGCGTCGGGTGGCGCTTCGCGCCCTTCGCGAGCGAGGTGCCGCCGAGCGTGACGCCGTGGTAGAGCGTGCACTCGTCGCCGACCTCGGCGGTCTCGCCCACGACGAGGCCCATGCCGTGGTCGATGAAGACGCGGCGGCCGATCGTCGCGCCGGGGTGGATCTCGATGCCGGTGAGGAAGCGCGCCAGGTGCGAGATGAAGCGCCCGGCCCAGCGCAGGCCGTGGGTCCAGCACCAGTGCGCGCGCCGGTGCAGCACCAGCGCATGCAGGCCCGGGTAGCAGGTGAGCACCTCCCAGGTGGAGCGCGCCGCGGGGTCGCGCTCGCGGATGCAGGCGATGTCTTCTCGCAGGCGGTCGAACATGGAACGGTCCTGAGGATCAGGTCCGGGGCAGTGTAGCCGCGCGCGCGATGCCGCGCAGGATGTGCACTTCCTCGGTGGTGAGCTTCAGCCGGTTGGCCGCCTGGTGCAGGCGCGGCAGCAGCTTCTTCGGCGCCGCCGGGTCGAGGAAGCCGATCGCGACCAGCGTGTCGCGCCAGTGCTCGACGAGCCCGTCGATCGCCGCCGCGTCGGCAAGCGCCGCGTCGGCCGTGCGCGGTGCCACCTCGAAGCCGCCGAGGGCCTGGCGCCAGTCGTAGGCGAGCAGCTGCACCGCCTGCGCGAGGTTCAGCGAGCCATAGTCCGGGTGGGTGGGGATCGAGAGGCAGGCATGGCAGCGGTAGACGTCCTCGTTGGCCAGCCCGGTGCGCTCCGGCCCGAAGACGAAGGCGACGCGGTCGCCGCCGGCGGCCAGCCCCGTGAAGTGGGCGCGCGGCGCGAAGGTCGGTGGGCCGAAGTCGCGCGGCGTCATCGCCGTCGCGCAGGCGTGGGTGATGCCGTCCAGTGCCTCGGCCAGCGTGTCGACGACGCGCGCGCCGGCCAGCACATCGGTCGCGCCGCTGGCCATCGCGACCGTCTCGTCGCGCGCCAGCACGTCGGCGAAGCGCGGCCGCACCAGCACCAGGTCCGTGAAGCCCATCACCTTCATCGCGCGCGCGGCGGCGCCCACGTTGCCGGCGTGGCTGGTCTGCACGAGAACGAAGCGGGTCGGGTCGGTCATCGCCGGTAAAATGCGGGCCTCTTCACGTGGCGATTGTCGCCGCGCGCTCTTTACCTCCTCCGGCCGCCCCACCCCCTACGCAGGACAACCATGTCGCAAGCGCTCCATCCCATGCTCAACATCGCCATCAAGGCGGCACGCGCGGCGGGGTCCATCATCAACCGGGCGGCGCTCGACCTCGAGGTCCTCAAGGTCGGCAGCAAGGGACCGAACGACTACGTCTCCGAAGTCGACCAGGCGGCCGAGCAGGCCATCATCGACGTGCTGCTCGAGGCCTACCCCACGCACGGCATCCTGGCCGAGGAATCGGGCCGCAGCCGCGGCACCAAGCACAGCGAGTTCGTCTGGATCATCGACCCGCTCGATGGCACGACCAACTTCCTGCACGGCTTCCCGGTCTACGCGGTGTCGATCGCGCTCGCCCACCGCGGCGTGGTGCAGCAGGCGGTGGTCTACGACCCGACGCGCAACGACATGTTCTTCGCCTCGCGCGGCCGCGGCGCCTTCCTCAACGACCGCCGGCTGCGCGTGTCCAAGCGCACCCGCATCTCGGACGCGCTGATCGGCACCGGCTTCCCATTCCGCAAGGGCGACAACTTCAAGCGCTACGTGAAGATGTTCGAGGAGGTGATGCAGAGCTGCGCCGGCCTGCGCCGCCCGGGCGCCGCCGCGCTCGACCTCTGCTACGTGGCGGCCGGCTACTACGACGGCTTCTTCGAGACCGGCCTGAACCCCTGGGACGTCGCCGCAGGCTCGCTGATCATCACCGAGGCGGGCGGCCTGATCGGCAACTTCACCGGCGAGGCCGACTTCCTCTACCAGCGCGAGGTCGTCGCCGGCAACCCGAAGGTCTACGGCCAGCTGGTGCAGATCCTGGCGCCGTACACCAAGGTCATCAAGGACGAGCCCGAAGCCGCGCCCGCGCCGGCCCCCGAGGCTGCTGCCGCGCCGGCCAAGCGCGCGCCGATGCGCCTGCGCAAGGCCGCCGCGCCCGGCGGCGACGACGCGCCGATGTGAAACGCCGCGCTCAGCGGCTCGCCGGCACCGCCGGCACGATGACCACCGCCTTGCCGCCGACGCAGTCGTCGACCTGACCGCCGCTGCAGCGCGCGCGGTCCGGCGCTGCGCCGGGCGGCGGCCGCTTCACGCCACCCGGGCGTTCGACCAGCAGCAGCACCACGGCCACCGCGGTGGCGACCGCCAGGCCGACGATCAGCAGGCGGCGCCGCCGGCTCAGCGGCTGGAAGCGTTCATCGGCGGCGGGGCGTTGCATGGGCTGCGCACTATCGCACCGGCGTGCCGCACTTCGTCTGCTGCAGTGCGGAAAAGTTTGCAGCCTATGAACCGGCAAAAGTGATAACGTATCGGCTGAATTATCAATTTCAGGCCGCCCATGAGCTCAGTCCTCGCCGTCCCGCTGCCCGCCACCCTGCCGTCGCCGCGCGGCACGGCCGGCTTCGAACGCCGGCTGGCCGTCGCCATCATCGCCAGCGGGCTGCTGCTGCTCGCGCTGGCCTGGGGCAGCGTCGCGATGGTGCTCAAGCAGAAGCGCGACGACGCCCTCGCGGCCGAGGTGCGGCAGAACACCAACCTCGTCAGCGCGCTGGAGGAACAGACGCTGCGCGTCATCGCCGCCACCGACCAGGCCACGCTGCGCCTGCGCGACGCGGTGGCCGGCGGCGGCGCCGGCCTGCCCGACCTGGCGCGCTTCGCCAACGAGACCGGGCTCGCACCGGGCATCCTGGTGCAGCTGTCGCTCGTCGGGCCGGACGGCCGCTTCGCCGGCAGCAACCTCGACCCCGACGGCTCGAAGACCGGCCACGTCGACCTCGCCGCGCGCGAGCACGTGCGCGTGCACCTGGCGCCGGCGTCGCTGCCGCCGGAGCAGCGGCTCGTGAACCCCGACGCGCTCTTCATCGGCAAGCCGGTGCTCGGCAAGGTCTCGGGCAAGTGGACGACGCAGCTGTCGCGCCGCATCGTCGGCCGCGACGGCGCGCTGCTCGGCGTCGTCGTCGCGTCGCTCGACCCGGCCTACTTCGAGGCGGTCTTCCGGCGCGTGTCGCTCGGCCGCGGCGGCAGCGTCGTGCTGCTGGGCACCGACCGCGTGATCCGCGCCCGCGTGGCCGGCGGCGCGAGCAACGGGCTGGGCACCGCCGTCGCGGCCGACGGCCCGTTCGCACGCGAGGCCACCGGCACCAGCGGCCACTTCAGCGGACGCAGCAGCGTCGACGGCGTCGAGCGCATGTTCGCCTACCGCCGCGTCGCCGACTACCCGCTCGTCCTGCTGGTGTCCACCGCCACCGACGAGGCGCTCGAGGACTGGCGCGCCTCTCGCAACGTTGCCGTGATCCTGACCCTGCTGCTGAGCGCCGCGGTCGCCGCCGGCGCCGCGGTCTTCGTCGTCAGCCTGCGCCGCCTGGAGCGCACCGCGGAAGCCCTGCGCGTGAGCGAAGCGCAGGCGCAGGCCGCCAACCAGGCCAAGAGCGAGTTCCTCGCCGCCATCTCGCACGAGCTGCGCACGCCGCTCACCAGCATCCGCGGCTTCGCCGAGCTGATGGAGCTGCGGCTGGACCAGCCCAAGTTCCGCGAACAGGCCGGCCTCATCCGCAAGGCGGCGGAGTACCTCAACGAACTGCTGACGCAGATCCTCGACCTCGCGAAGGTGGAGGCCGGCGCGATGCACATCGAGCCCGAGGCGGTCGACCTGCGCGCGCTGCTGCGCGGCAGCACCGACTTCTACGCACTGAGCGCCGCCGACAAGGGCCTGCCGCTGGCGCTGCGCGTCGCCGACGAGGTGCCGGCGCAGGTGTCGCTGGACCCGCTGCGCGTCAAGCAGGTGCTGAACAACCTGCTGTCCAACGCCATCAAGTTCACCGACCGCGGCTCGGTCGCGATCGAGGCCGAGGTCGCCGGCGGCGAACTGCGCGTGCACGTGGTCGACACCGGGCTGGGCATCGACCCCGCCCAGCACGAGCTGATCTTCGAGCGCTTCCGCCAGGGCGATGCGCGCGTGAGCTACCAGCACGGCGGCACCGGCCTCGGCCTGGCGCTGTCGCGTGCGCTCGCCGGGCTGATGGGCGGACGGCTCACGGTGGATTCGCGCCGCGGCGAGGGCGCGCGCTTCACGCTCGCGCTGCCGCTGGCGCGCTGAACGCCGCCGTCAGCGGCAGGGCACGGCGGCGGCGCCGCGCCAGTCGTCCAGCGGCTTGAAGCCCTGCGCCTGGGCCGCCTTCAGGTCGGCGGCGGCGATCTCCAGCACGCCGAGGCGGCCGTCGCCGGCGCCGCACATCGCGGCGTGCATGCGGCCATCGGTGGCGCACGAGCTGGCGTGCACCTTCACGCCGGCGCCGCCGAGCTGTTTGGCCTGCTCCTGCACCGAGACACCGCCGCCGCTGCACTGCACCGAGCCGAGCGGCTTGGCGACGCGCACGCGCGCGACGTCGGACACCGCCGGGTCGGCGGCGCAGGCCGCCAGCAGCGATGCGGACAGCGCGACCAGCATTCGACGGAGCATGGAAACCTCGGCTTTCTGCAGCGGATGAACAGGGCCCGAATCTAGCGCGACTGGCACACCGTCGACAGGCAGTGCGCGAAGTAGGCGGCGGCCGGCGTCAGCGGCACGTCGCGCTGCGTGAGCAGCAGCAGTTCGATGTCGCCCGGCTCCAGCGGCGACGGCGTGACGGCCACCAGGCCGCGCGTCTCCGGGTGGCCGAGCAGCGGCTCGGGAAAGATGCTGACGC
The DNA here is from genome assembly GCA_963204815.1 of Pseudomonadota bacterium. Lineage (GTDB taxonomy): Bacteria > Pseudomonadota > Gammaproteobacteria > Burkholderiales > Burkholderiaceae_C > Rubrivivax. The sequence goes on from CAUJHQ010000190.1 coordinate 5,264, forward strand.
CGTCGGAGTTGCGCATCAGCGTCAGCGCCGCCAGCGTCTCGCAGACGACCACGCGCGCCGGCGGCGCGACGCCGGCACGCGCGAACATCGCGTCCAGCCGCGAGCGCTGGCCGATGCCGCTGGGCTGCGTCAGCACCCATTCCTGTTCGCAGAGCGCGCCGGCCGTCGGCGCCGCCAGCACCGGGTGCCCTTCGCGCACGACGATGCGCTGCGGCGAGCGCATCACCTTCTGCACCTGGAACTCGTCGCCGTCGAGCTCGCCGGCGTCGGCGGCGACCATTGCGATGTCCAGCGTGCCCTCGCGCAGGCGCGGCACGACGCGCGCCATCAGCCCCTCGATCAGCTGCACCTCGACCTGGCGGTAGCGCTGGCGGAACCAGGCGAAGGCCTGGCCAAGCGCGGTGAAGGTGGCAAACGGCGTGACGCCGACGCGCACGGTGCCGGCGTCCTCGCCGGCGGCCTGGCGCAGGTCGTCGCGCGCGAGCGCCACCTGGCGCGCGATCACGCGGGCACGCGCGATCAGCCGCTGGCCGGCGTCGGTGACGAGCACGCCGCGCGCCTTGCGGATCAGCAGCGCCGTGCCGGCCTGCTGCTCCAGCACGCGCATCGACTTCGTCACCGCGGCCTGCGAGACGCAGAGCGCCCGCGCGGCGGCGCGGATGCCGCCGTGCTCCACCACGGCGAGCAGCACTTCCAGTTGCTGCAGCTTCACGCGCCCCTCCCGCCGCGTCACCGAACGACAACCAGAAGTGTACGCAGGGAAAAGAAGTTGCCTTCCGGGTTGCCTCCCTGCTGCCTACGATGCCTGCACGATCTTGCATCCCCGCGCTCGATCCAGGTCGCCCGCTGCGGCGCCCTTCCCCGTCGCAACACCCCGAACCGGAGACCTCCATGACACCGTTCTTCCAGCGCTCGGCCGCCGTCCTCGCGACGCTCTGCCTGGCCGCCGCCTCGGCCGTCGCGCAGGGCTGGCCGACCAAGCCCGTGACCCTCGTCGTGCCCTGGCCGGCCGGCGGGCCGTCGGACTTCGTCGCGCGCCAGGTCCAGAACGACGTCGTCAAGGCGCTCGGCCAGCCGCTGGTGGTGGAGAACGTGGGCGGCGTCGGCGGCGCGCTCGGCGTGCAGAAGATGCTGAACGGCAGCGACGGCCACACCGTGCTGCTGGGCAGCCCGCTGGAGCTCATCATCCCGCCGCTGACCATCGCCACCGTCAAGTACAAGCCGGGCGACCTGCGCATGGTGGCGCAGCTGGTGAAGGCGCCGCTGGTGCTGCTGGCGCGCAAGGACCTGCCGGCGAACAACGTCGACGAGCTGATGGCACTGGCCGCGAAGCAGCGCGGCCAGCGGCCGCTGGCGCTGGCCAACACCGGGCCGGGCAGCATGTTCCACCTGGTCGGCGAGAAGTTCGCGCAGCAAAGCGGCATCGAGCTGCTGCACGTGCCCTACAAGGGCTCGGCGCCGGCAATGGGCGACCTGATGGGCGGCCAGGTCGACCTGATGTTCACGATCTTCGCCGGCCCCGTGCCGGCCACCATCGCCGACGGCAAACTGAAGGTCATCGGTCTGGCGACGGCGCAGCCGCTGCCGCGCTTCCCGCAGATCCCGGCGCTGGCGGCGCACCCGAAGCTCGCCGGCTTCGAGTTCGATTCGTGGGCCGGCATCCAGGTGCCGCGCCAGACGCCGGAGGACGTCGCCCAGCGCCTGAACAAGGCCCTCTACGAGGCGATGCAGAACCCGGCCACGCGGCAGGCGTTCGAGAGCGTGGGCAACCAGGTCGTGGCGCCGATGTCGCTGGCCGAGCTGGAGCGCGTGTACCAGGCCGAGATCACGCGCTACCAGTCGATCGCGAAGTCGATGAACCTGCAGGCGCAGTGAGCGCCGCCGCCCCGTCGATCATGAACACCGAACCCTGGCGCCTCGGCGCCACCGAACTGGCGCAGCGCATCCGCCGGCGCGAGCTGAACGCGCGCGAGGCCACCGCCAGCGTGCTGGCGCGCATCGCCGACGTCAACCCGCGCCTGAACGCGCTGCCCGACGTGATGGCCGACGAGGCGCTCGCCGCCGCCGACGCTGCCGACCGCGCGCTCGCCGCCGGCCTCGCGCCCGGGCCGCTGCACGGCGTGCCGGTGACGGTGAAGGTCAACGTCGACACCGCCGGCCGCGCCACCACCGACGGCATCGCCGCGCTGAAGGACAACGTCGCCGCCAGCGACTCGCCGCTCGTCGCCCACCTGCGCGGCGCCGGCGCGGTGATCGTCGGCCGCAGCAACACGCCGGCCTTCAGCCTGCGCTGGTTCACCGACAACGACCTGCACGGCCGCACGCTGAACCCCTTCGACGCCGGCACCACGCCGGGCGGGTCGAGCGGCGGCGCGGCCGTCGCGGTGGCCAGCGGCATGGGCGCCATCGCGCACGGCAACGACTACGGCGGCTCGATCCGCCACCCGGCCTGGGCCTGCGGCGTGGTGGGGCTGCGCACCACCGCCGGCCGCGTGCCCGCGTACAAGGCGAGCGCGCCCGACCGCACGATCACGAACCAGCTGATGTCGGTGCAGGGCCCGTTGGCGCGCAGCGTGCGCGATGCGCGCCTCGCGCTGCAGGTGATGGCGCAGGGCAGCGCGCTCGACCCGCAGTGGGTCGACGCACCGCTGGAGCGCGGCGACCCCGGCCGGCCGCTGCGCGTGGCGCTGTTCCGCCGCCACGCCGGGTTCGACGCCGACCCCTCGGTCGTCGAGGCGCTCGATCTCGCCGCCGGCTGGCTCGCCGCCGCCGGCCACGCCGTCGAGGAGGCCGCGCCGCCGCATTTCGAGGAAGGCGCGGCGCTCTGGCGCCAGCTCGTGATGGACGACCTGCGCCGTGCCGGCCAGCCGGCCATCGAGCGCATGGGCGACGCCGCCGTGCAGGCGGCGCTGCGCGGCTACCTGCACGGCCTGCCGGCGCTCGACCGCGACGCCACGCTGGCGGCGCTGGCGCGGCGCTTCACGATCGCGCGCGACTGGGCGGTCTTCCTGGCGCGCCACGACGTGCTGCTGATGCCGGTGAGCTGGCAGCGCCCCTTCGCCGTCGACGCCGACCGCGGCGACGGCGCGGCGATGGCGCGCCTGCTCGCCGCGCAGAGCCCGCTGCTCGGCACCGCAATGCTCGGCCTGCCGGGGCTGGCCGTGCCCACCGGCATGAGCCGCGGCCTGCCGGCCGGCGTGCAGCTCGTCGCCGCGCGCTTCCGCGAGGACCTGTGCCTGCGCGCCGGCGAAGCGGTCGAGGCGGCGGCGGGCTTCTCGGCGCTGGAGACCCTGTTTCCCGCGGCGGCGTGATACTGCGGGCCCGCACCGCCGCGCCCCGCCCATGGACGACACCGACCGCGAACTGATCTCGCTGCTGCGCAAGGACGCCCGCACCAGCGTCGCCACGCTCGCGACCCGGCTGAAGGTGTCGCGCGGCACGGTGGCGAACCGGCTGCGCAAGCTGGAAGACGCGCAGGTCATCGTCGGCTACACGGTGCGCCTGCGGCCCGACGCCGAGCCCGAGGGCATCCGGGCGTGGATGGGCGTGGTGGTCGAGGGCAACCAGACGCGCACCGTCATCGCCAGCCTGCTCGGCGAGCCCGGTGTCGAGTCGCTGCACGACACCAACGGCCGCTTCGACCTGCTGGCCGAGCTGCGCGCGCAGACGATGGCCGAGCTCTCGCAGGTGCTCGAGCGCGTGCGCCTGATCAAGGGCATCGGCAGCACCGAGACCAGCATCCTGCTGACGAGCTACCGATGAACGCCGCGCCCACCGGCCTGCGCCTGCTCGACGCCGCCGCCACGCGCGCCGCGCTGCCGTTCGCGCGCCTGATCCCGGCGCTGCGCGACCTGTTCGCCGAGGGCTGCGAGGTGCCGCCGCGCCACGTGCACCAGCTGCCCGGCGTGACCTCGCTGCTGATGCCGGCCTGGCAGCCGGGCGGCTTCTACGGCGTGAAGGTCGTCAACGTGGCGCCGGGCAACGCGGCGCGCGGCCTGCCCGGGCTGCACGCGAGCTACCTGCTGCACGACGCCGCCACCGGCGCGCCGCTGGCGCTGATCGACGGCGACGTGATCACCGCGCGCCGCACCGCCGCGGCCTCGGCGCTGGCGGCCGACTTCCTGGCGCGGCCGGACGCGCGCCACCTGCTCGTCGTCGGCGCCGGCCGCGTGGCGGCGCTGCTGCCCGAGGCCTACCGCGCGGTGCGGCCGATCGGCCGCGTCAGCGTGTGGGCGCGGCGGCCCGAGGCCGCGGCCGAGCTCGCCGCGCAGTGGCGCGGATTGGGCTTCGACGCCGCCCCGGCGGCCGACCTCGCCGCCGCGGTGCGCGCCGCCGACATCGTGAGCTGCGCGACGCTGGCCACCGCGCCGGTGGTGCACGGCGCCTGGCTCGCGCCCGGCAGCCACCTCGACCTCATCGGCAGCTTCACGCCGGCGATGCGCGAGGCCGACGACGACGCCTTCCGCGACGCCACGATCGCCGTCGACACCGAGGAATCGCTGCAGAAGAGCGGCGAGCTGCTCGAGCCGATGGCGCATGGTGTCTTCGCGCCCGCTGACGTGCGCGCCACGCTCGCCGCCCTGTGCCGCGGCGAGGCCAGCGGCCGGCGCAGCGCCGAGGAGCGCACGGTGTTCAAGTCGGTCGGCACCGCGCTCGAAGACCTCGCGGCGGCGATGCTGGCCTACGGGCCGCGCTGAACCGCGCCGCGGCGCTCAGCCGATCGTCATCAGGCTCGCGTTGCCGCCCGCCGCGGCGGTGTTGACCGACAGCGAGCGCTCGGTCAGCAGCCCCTCCAGCGCCACCGTGTCGCCGGCGACCGGCGTGACGCCGACGATCGGCCCGCGGCGTGCCGCCAGCGTGGCCAGCACCTGCGCCAGCGCGGGCGCCGTGCCGGCGTGCAGCACGGCGTCGAAGTGTGCCGCGGTGCCGGCCCAGTCCGAGGCCAGCGCGACGCGCTCGCGCGCTTCGGCCGGCAGGCGCTCCCAGGCGGCGCGCGCGCTCGCCGGCCAGACGGCGCGGCTGCCCACCGCCAGCACGGCGGCCAGCTGCAGCCGGCGCGCCGCGTCGTCGTCGGCCAGGCACAGCACGGCCTCGCGCGGCAGCACGGCGTACAGGTTGGCCTCGCCCGTGGGGCCGGCCAGCGCGCGCCAGTGCGCCGGCGGCGCGTCGGCCGCGAAGCGCGCGCAGGCGGCCGCCAGCCCGGTGTCGCCCTGCGCCTGGGCCGCGGCCTGCAGCGCCCGCAGGGCGTGCGCCGCGTCGTCGTCGCGCGTCGCCAGCTCGAAGCCGCGCACCGGGCCGGTGGCCTCGTGCCCGGCGCGCGCCACGGCGTCGCGCGCCGCACCGGCGGGCCGGCGCGCCAGCAGGCGCAGCAGGTACAGCGGGCCGCCGGCCTTCGGGCCGGTGCCCGACAGGCCCTCGCCGCCGAACGGCTGCACGCCGACCACCGCGCCGACGACGTTGCGGTTCACGTACACGTTGCCCGCCTTCACGCCGCGCGCCACCTGCACCACCGTCTCGTCGATGCGCGTGTGCACGCCGCAGGTGAGGCCGTAGCCGGTGGCGTTGATCTGCTCGATCAGCGCGGGCAGCTGCTCGCGTTCGTAGCGCAGCAGGTGCAGCACGGGGCCGAAGACCTCGCGCCGAAGTTCGGCCAGCGAGTCGATCTCGATCACGGTCGGCACGACGAAGGTGCCCTGCACCGGCAGCACCGGCAGCAGCGGCTGGTGCACGCGGCGGCCGGCGGCGCGCAGCGCCTCGACGTGGCGCTCGATGGCCAGGCGCGCCTCGGTGTCGATCACCGGCCCCACGTCGACGGCCAGCGCGCAGGGGTTGCCGATGCGCTGCTCGTACATCGCGCCGATCAGCATCTTGAGCACGCGGTCGGCAGCGTCCTGCTGCACGCACAGCACGCGCAGTGCCGAGCAGCGCTGGCCGGCGCTGTCGAAGGCCGAGGTGACGACGTCCTGCACCACCTGCTCGGTGAGCGCGGAGGAGTCGACCACCATCGCGTTCTGGCCGCCGGTCTCGGCGATCAGCGGCACCGGCTGGCCGTGCGCGCCCAGGCGCTGTGCCAACGTTCGCTGCAGCAGGCGCGCGACCTCGGTCGACCCGGTGAAGACGACCCCGTGCACGCGCGCGTCGGCCACCAGCGCGGCGCCCACGGTCTCGCCGCGGCCCGGCAGCAGCTGCAGCGCGCTGCGCGGCACGCCGGCCTCGTGCAGCGCCATCACGGCGGCGGCGGCGACGAGCGGCGTCTGCTCGGCCGGCTTGGCGAGCACCGCGTTGCCGGCGGCCAGCGCCGCGGCCACCTGGCCGGTGAAGATGGCGAGCGGGAAGTTCCACGGGCTGATGCAGGCCACCGGCCCGAGCGGCAGGTGGGTGGCGTTGTCGAAGCCGTGCTGCACCTCCGCGGCGTAGTAGCGCAGGAAGTCGACCGCCTCGCGCACCTCGGCCACCGCGTTGCCGAAGGTCTTGCCGGCCTCGCGCACGAGCAGCGTGCACAGGCGCTCGGTGTCGTCTTCGAGCCGGCCGGCGGCGGCCTCCAGCCGCGCCGCGCGTTCGGCCGGCGGCGTGGCGGCCCAGGCGGCGGCACCGGCGGTGGCGGCCTCGAGCGCGGCCTGCACGTCGGCCCCGGTGGCTTCCTGCACGGTGCCGACGATGTCGGCCGGGTCCGCCGGGTTCAGCACCGGCAGCGCGTCGCCCACCGGGCGCTCGCTGGCGAGCATCGGCCAGGCCTGCCAGGCCACCGGCGCCTTCAGTGCCTGCGCCAGCGCGGCCAGCTGCGGCTCGGCGGCGAGGTCGAGGCCGCGCGAGTTCAGGCGCGGCGCGCCGTACAGCGCGCGCGGCAATGCAATCGCCGGGTGCGGCAGACCGACGCCGCCCTCGGCGCGCGCGAAGCCGAGCACGGTGCGCACGGGGTCTTCGACCAGCGCCTCCAGCGGCACCTCGTCGTTGGCGATGCGGTTCACGAAAGAGGTGTTGGCGCCGTTCTCCAGCAGCCGCCGCACCAGGTAGGCGAGCAGCGTGTCGTGGCTGCCCACCGGCGCGTAGATGCGGCAGGCGCGCCCGAGCTTGCCTTCGGCCACCGGGCCCACCACCTGTTCGTACAGCGGCTCGCCCATGCCGTGCAGGCACTGGAACTCGTACTGGCCGGCGTAGTGGTTGGCGCCCGCCATTTCATGAATGGCGGCCAGCGTGTGCGCGTTGTGGGTCGCGAACTGCGGGTAGACCGCGTCGGGCGCGGCGAGCAGCTTCCGCGCGCAGGCGAGGTAGGCCACGTCGGTGTGGGCCTTGCGCGTGTAGACGGGGTAGCCGTCCAGGCCGTCGAGCTGGGCGCGCTTGATCTCGCTGTCCCAGTAGGCGCCCTTCACCAGGCGGATCATCAGCCGCCGCTTCGTGCGCCGCGCCAGGTCGACGAGGAAGTCCACCACCGCCGGGCAGCGCTTCTGGTAGCCCTGGATGACGAAGCCGATGCCGTTCCAGCCCATGAGCGCGGGGTCGGCGCACAGGCGCTCGAGCAGGTCGAGCGACAGCTCCAGGCGGTCGGACTCCTCGGCGTCGATGTTGAGGCCGATGTCGTGGCGGCGTGCCGCCTGCGCCAGCGCCGACAGCCGCGGGTACAGCTCGGCGCGCACGCGCTCGACCTGCGCGCGCGTGTAGCGCGGGTGCAACGCCGACAGCTTGATCGAGATGCCCGGCCCTTCGTAGATGCCGCGGCCGGCGCTGGCCGCGCCGATGGCGTGGATGGCCGCTTCGTAGGCCGCGAAGTAGCGCTCGGCGTCGTGCGCGGTGAGCGCCGCCTCGCCCAGCATGTCGTAGCTGTAGCGGAAGCCTTCGGCCTCGCGGCGCTTCGCGTTGTCCAGCGCCTGCGCGATGGTCTCGCCGGTGACGAACTGCTCGCCCATCATGCGCATCGCCATGTCGACGCCCTTGCGCACCAGCGGCTCGCCGCCGCGGCCGACGATACGGCGCAGCGCGGCGCTGAGGCCCGCATCGCTGTGCGTGGCCACCAAGCGCCCGGTGAGCAGCAGCCCCCAAGTGGCGGCGTTGACGAACAGCGACGGGCTCTGCCCGAGGTGCTGCTGCCAGTTGCCGTGGCCGATCTTGTCGCGGATGAGGGCGTCTCGCGTCGCCGCGTCGGGGATGCGCAGCAGCGCCTCGGCCAGGCACATCAGCGCCACGCCTTCCTGCGACGACAGCGCGAACTCCTGCAGCAGCCCCTGCACGAGGCCGGCGCGCCCGCTCTCGCGGCTGCGCTCGCGCACGCCGCGCGCGATGCGCAGTGCCAGCGCCTGCGCACGTTCGGCGGCCGGCGCGTCGAGCGCGGCCTGCGCCAGCAGGCCGGGCAGCAGCTCGGGTTCGGGGCGGCGCGTCAGCGCGGTGATGGCGGCGCGCTGCGGCGAGGTGTCGAGCAGCGGGGTCAGCGTCGTCGTCGGCATGGGAGGGTCGGCGGCTGGTGGCGGGCGCGGCCAGTGTCGGCGAGCCGGCGCCGAATGTTCAACGCTTATCGGGGCCGCGAACCGTGGCTTGTTCAGGCCGCCACGGCCACCGGGGCGCCGTGCAGCAGGCCGAACAGGTTCTTCGGGTCGGTGGCCTGCGGCACCAGGTCGACGTGCTCGCCCAGGCCGAGCGCGGCCGCCGTCTCGGCCAGCCAGCACAGCGCCGAGTAATCCTCGAGCGCGAAGCCGACCGAGTCGAACACCGTGACCTGGCGCGCGTCGCGGCGCCCCGGTGCGTGGCCGGCGAGCACGCGCCAGAGTTCGGTGACGGGGAAGTCGGCCGGCAGCTGCTGGATGTCGCCCTCCACGCGCGACTGCGGCTCGAACTCGACGAACACGTCGGCGCCTTCGAGCACGGCGCGGTGCAGTTCGGTCTTGCCGGGGCAGTCGCCACCGACGGCGTTGAAGTGCATGCCGGGCTCGACCATCGCCGGCGTGACGATCGTCGCCAGCGCCTTGTCGGCCGTCACGGTGGTCACGATGTCGGCACCCCGCACGGCGTCGGCGGTGCTGGCGCACACGCGCACGTCGAGCCCCTGGCCGCGCAGGTTGGCGGCGAGCTTGGCGCTGGCGGCGGGGTCGGTGTCGAACAGGCGCAGTTCGCGGATGCCGACGAGGTCGCGGAAGGCCATCGCCTGGAACTCGCTCTGCGCGCCGTTGCCGATCAGCGCCATGCGGCGGCTGTCCGGCCGCGCCAGCCGGCGCGCCGCCACGGCCGAGGTGGCGGCGGTGCGGATCGCGGTGGTCAGCGTCAGCTCGGCCAGCAGGCGCGGCGCGCCGGTGGCCACGTCGGCCAGCACGCCGAAGGCCATCACCGTGGGCAGGCCGCTGCGCGTGTTCTTCGGGTGGCCGTTGACGTACTTGAAGGCGAAGCGCGTGGCGTCGGCGATCGGCATCAGCTCGATCACGCCGTCAGCCGAGTGGCTGGCGACGCGCGCGCTCTTGTCGAACTCGGGCCAGCGCAGGAAGTCGGCCTCGATGCGCGCGGCGACGCCGGCGATGCAGGCCGGCAGGCCCTTGCGGCGCACGAGGCGGACCATGTCGGGCACGCCGACGAAGAGCGTGCCGGAAGGCGGCGTGGCGGGGCGCTGGGCGGGCATGGCGGGGTCTCTCGCGGGTGGGGTTGACCTGCAGTCTCGCGAAGGCCACTGGCAGCCGGAAGCAACCAGGCTGCGCCGCTTCGCCGGGTTTCCTGCCACTTCGGCAGCACCGGCTGACGAAGTGCGCAAATCCAGCCGCGCGCCGATCTTCGGGTTCAACCTGACTTTGCATCCAGTACTGGATGCGCGTACAGTTTCATCCAACAGGAGGTTCCCATGCCCAAGACTCTTTGCGCCACCGCGCTGCGCCAGCACTACCGCCCCGAGGTCGACCGCGTGCCGGCCTGGCTGCGCCGGGTGTGGCTCTGGTTCTGAAGCCCGCGCGGCCGGCGGCACGCCGGCGCCGGGGTCAGCGCGGGCGCTGAAGCGGCAAGGCCCAGTCGCGCCAGCCGTCGGTGCCGGCGATGCGCAGGCCGTGCGGCGCGCTGCCGGCGCCGGCGCACAGCGCCAGCAGGCCACCGGCACGCCGGCGCCGGCCGGCCGCGGCCAGCAGTTCGCCGACCGGCGAGCCGCCGCCGCACAACGACAGGTTCGCCACCGTCACCGCGCGGGCGCCGGCGTGCAGCGCGGCCGCGATGTGCGCCGCCGCCCAGGCCGCGCCGAAGGTGCCGCGTTCGCGCGGGTCGTGGCCGGCCAGCGGCACGGCACGGGTGCCGTCGCTCGGCGCCAGCTCGCCCAGCGGGCTGCGGCGCGCGGCGATGCGGCTCGGCCCCAGCTGCACCGGCACGCCAGGGTGGCGGTGCTGCAGCGTCTGCGCCATGCCGTGCAGGCTGCGTCGGCCCTCGACGAGCGTGGCGTTGTCGGCCGCATGCACGATCGGGCACACGCTGAAGGCCAGGAAGTCCAGCGCCGGCAGGCCTTCGGCCCGGTTCAGCTGCACGAAGAAGTCGGGCGTGCCGCCGCCGATGCGGCAACCCGGCAAGGCGGCGCGCGCCGCCGCGACGGATTCCGGCGTGCTCGGGAACACGGCCACGTCCGCAGGCGTCACGGCCGCCACGCGCAGCGCGTCGGCCAAGGCGTGCAGCGTCGGCACGGCCGCCGCCGGCGCCACGTCGACCAGGTCCAGCCGCAGCGCCGACCCGCCGGCCGCGAGCACGGCCGCGAGCGCGCGCAGGTCGGGCCACGGCTGCCGCGCCGACAGCACGAGGTGCAGGTGGTCGGGGCGCAGCGCGGCCGCGCAGGCGACGGCAGCGCCGGCGTTCGCGAGCTCGTCGAGCGTCACCTCCACGCCGATGCTCGAAACGTCGGGCAATGGCAGCGCGGTGTCTGCCGCCGCGGCCGGCGGCGGCGCGGCCGTTGCCCGGCCCTCGACGCGCAGCCGCAGCTGCTGCCGCACCGGCTCGCCCTCGCGCAGCCGGTACGGCCGCGGCATGAAGTTCGAGCGCGAGTAGGTCTTGAACGACGCGTCGGCGTTGTTGCGCTGGTCCTCGAACTCGAAGCTGTCGCCTTCGAACTCCGCCACCGCGTGGCAGCCCGGCGCCACCGGGTGGCGCAATGCGCGGATCGCGGTGAACGGCGGCCACGCCGGGATCAGCACCGGGAAGCTCGACCGCGTGAGGCGCCCGTCGTCGTGCGTGACCTCGAGCTCGCGGCCGGCCAGGTCCAGCGGGTGCAGCAGGCACAGCCCGAGGCGGTTGACCTCGATGTCGGCGCCGGGCCAGGCTTCGCCGGTGATGCACAGCGTGCCGTCGTGGCCGCCGTCGAGCGTCAGGCGCAATGGCACGCGCGGCTCGACGTCGAAGTGGCCGTCGACGATGACGCGCCAGCCGCCGGCCCGCACTTCGGTGCGCGGCGCCGCCAGCACCAGTGCCGGCGTGCGCCAGTGCGCGTCGCGAAGCAGGAAGTGCACGCCGTGCCAGGCCTCGTGGCCGTCGACGAAGACCGGCCCGAGCCGGCCTTCGTGCAGCGTGGTGCGCAGCGCGCCGGCGCGCAGTTGCAGCGCTTCGGTGGCCGCCACGGCGCTGCTCAGACCGTGCGGCCCCCGTCGACCGGCAGTTCCACGCCGGTGATGAAGCGCGCGGCGTCGCTCGCCAGGTAGAGCGTGGCCTCGGCCACGTCTTCCGGCGTCGACATGCGGCCGAGCGGAATGCCGGCGGTGATGCGCGCACGCGCCTCCGGCGTGTCGGCGGTGCCGAGGAACTGCTCGATCATGCCGGTCGGGCTCATCACCGGGCAGACCGCGTTGACGCGGATGTTGTCGGGCCCGAGCTCGGCCGCCATCGACTTCGACAGCAGGTTCACCGCGCCCTTGCTGGCGTTGTACCAGGCCAGCCCCGGCCGCGGCCGGATGCCCGCCGTGGAGCCGATGTTGACGATGGCGCCGCGCTTGCGCTCGCGCATCAGCGGCACCACGGCCTGCGTCATGTGGAAGATCGACTTCACGTTGACGGCGAACACCCGGTCGAAGGTGGCTTCGTCCACCTCCAGCATCGACTGGTTGCGGTGCGTGGTGCCGGCGTTGTTGACGACGATGTCGGGCGCACCGAAGGCGTCGAGACAGGCGCGCACCGCGGCGTCGACGTCGGCGCGGCGCGACACGTCGCAGCGCACGCCGCGCGCCGCCGCGCCCAGCGAAGCGGCGACCTGCTGCGCCTTGTCGCCGTCGAGGTCGGCGATCAGCACCTTCGCGCCCTCGGCGACGAAGAGCCTGGCGATGCCTTCGCCGAAGCCGGCGGCGCCGCCGGTGACGAGGGCGACCTTGCCTTGCAGTCTGGCCATGTGCGGGCCCCTCAGAAGCCGAGCATCGGCGTCTCGACCGAGATGATCGGGTCGATCTCGCCGGCGAAGTTCGGCAGGTCGGCCAGCAGCGTCTTGCCTTCCGGGCTCTCGAGCGCGGCCCAGAGCGCCTTCTCGTCGTCGAACCACAGCTCCGAGAAGCCGTCGTAGCCGAACTTCGGGAAGCGCGCCCTGTCCACCAGATTCACGCTGTAGCGGCGCATGCCGGGCAGCTTGCAGCACAGCGCGGCGTGCACCGTCAGCCAATGCTGCGCGAAGGCTTCGTGGGTCATGTCGGGGCGCTTCTTCACGAGGCCGAGGCGCTTGGTCATGGTCTTCTGGGTCATGGGTTCTCCGTGATCGAATCGAAAGGGAAAGTCACTTGGCGCGGGCCGCGGCCACATGGGCCTTCAGCGCCGAGGGGTCGAGTGCGGCGTCGATGGCGGCCATCGGCAGCGGCTGCGGGATCGCGCCGGCCTCGTGCAGCGCCTGCATCGACAGGAACAGCACCTGGGCGAGCCCGCCGCCCTTGGCCGTGAGAGAGTACGGCGAGGCCGGGTCGACCTGCTGCGCGTAGGTCGGACGCTTCTGGTACATGCGCTCGAGCGTGGCCTTGGCCACCGGCACCGGCAGCCCCAGGCGCTTGACGATCGCGTCGACGGCGAGTTGCGGGTTCTTCGCCACCGCCTCCGCGGCCATCGCATCCACCTGCAGCAGCTTCTGGCCGACGTCCGGGTGCCGCTTCAGGAACTCCGGCCGCACGCCGGTCATGCGCGGGCACAGGCCGCCCATCGGCGTGTACTCGGGGTCCCACGCAACGACGCGGTAGCCTTCCGCTTCCAGGGCCACCGAGTACGGCGCCCAGGCGATGCCGGCGTCGACCGAACCGCTGGCCAGCGCGTTGCGCAGCAGCGGCGCCGGGATGTTGACGACGTTGAGCTTGGCGTAGTCGACGCCGGCCTTCTTCGCCATCTCGACCAGCGCCACCTGCGCGCAGGTGCCGGTGGCGGCACCGACCTTCTGCGCCTTCGCAATGTCCTGCACGCTGCGCACGGCGCTCTTCGCCTCGACGACGAGGCCTTCGCCGAGGGCGTCGTTCGAGTTCCAGTACAGGATCGTCAGCGGGATCTTCTGCCCCAGCGCGAAGGCCAGGCCGAGGCCGGCGGTGACGACGTCGAGGCTCTCGCTCTTCAGTGCCGCCAGCAGCGGCGCCCCCGACTGGAAGGTGAAGAAGTTCGGCTTCAGCCCGGCCTTCTCGAACAGGCCCAGGTCCTGCGCCACGTAGACATTCACGTGGTCGACGGTCGGGTAGCCGTAGTTGATCTCGAGCGGCGCCGTGCCCTGCGCCGCGGCCCATGCCGGCAGCAGCGCGAGCGCAGCGGCGCGCCGCAGTGGTTTCGTGACCTTCATCCTCGCCCCTTCCAGTGGACCACGCGGCCCTCGACCCAGTTCAGACTCAGGTTCAGCAGCAGCCCGATCGCACCGATGAGCGCGATGCCCACGAAGACCACCGGAATGCGGAACAGCAGCGCGGCGTCGGAAATCATGAAACCGAGGCCGCTCTGCGCGCCTACCAGTTCGGCCGCCACCACCACCGCCCAGCTGAGCGCCAGCGCCACCTTCAACCCGGTGAAGATCTGCAGCAGCGCCCCCGGCAGGATGATCTTCGAGAAGGTCTGCCAGCGGTTCAGGCCCAGCGACTGCGCGGCGCGCCGGTAGGCGATGGGGAAGTTCGCCGCCCCGGCCTGCGCGTTCGCCTGCACGTAGTTGAACGAGACGAAGAAGATCAGCACGATCTTGCCCAGCTCGCCGAGGCCGAAGTACAGCACCGCCATCGGGATGAAGGCGATCGGCGGGATCGGCCGGATGAACGCCATGATCGGCGACAGCATCGCGCCGGCGCGCCGGCTGTAGCCGGCCAGCAGCCCCAGCGGCACGCCGAGCGCGCAGCCGGCGGCGAAACCGCTCAGCGTGCGCATCAGGCTGATGCCGATGTGCTCCCACAGCGGCTTGCCCTGGTAGCCGTTGCGCACGAGCTCGACGAAGGTCGTGCCCAGCTCCTCGGGCGTCGGCAGGTAGCCGGGCTTGACGAACGACGAGTGCGACAGCGCCACCCACAGCAGCAGCAGCGCCGCCACCGCGCCCACCGACCAGGCGATGTCCGGCAGCGGCGCACGGCCGCCGGCGTCGGCCGGCGGCGGCGTGTCGAAGTCGACGGGCTTGACGGCGGCCATCGGGGCTAGTTCCGGGCGGTCGGCGTCGTCACTTGCCGCCCGCCTTCAGGTAGGCCTGCAGGTGGCTCGGGTCCACCGCCTGCTGGAACACCGCCAGCGGGATCGGCTGCGCAATGGCCTTGGCCGCCAGCAGCGCTTCCTGCGCCAGCATCAGCTTGCCGACCAGGCCGCCTTCCTTCGACGTCATAGAGTACGGCGAGGCCGCATCCACCTGCTCGGCGAACGACGGGATGCCGCGGCCGCAGCACTCGCGCTCGAGCGTGGCGCGCGCCACCTCGGGCGACACCTGCAGGCGGCGCACGTAGGCGTCCACGCCGAGCTGCGGGTTGCGTGCGATCGCTTCACGCGCCATCGCCTCCACCTGCACGAGCTTGAGGCCGATCTCCGGGTGCTGCTGCAGGTAGGTCGGCCGCACCGCGGTGAGGCCGGGGCAGACGCCGCCCGGCGGCGTGTACTCCTCGTCGAACGAGGCGACAGGGTAGCCTTCGGCACGCAGCTGCAGCGAGAACGGCGGCCACGCGATGCCGGCGTCGATCGAACCGCTGATGAAGGCGTTGCGGAACAGCGGCGCAGGAATGTTGACGACATCGAGCTTCGCGTAGTCGACGCCCGCCTTCTTCGCCATCAGGTACAGCGCGACCTGTGCGCAGGTGCCGGTGGCGGCACCGATCTTCTTCGCCTTGCCGATGTCGCGGTAGCTGTTGATGCCCGACTTCGGGTCCACCACCAGCCCTTCGCTGGCGGCGGAGTTCGCCTCCCAGAAGATGAACTTCAGCGGGATGCCCTGGCCGAGGGCGAAGACCACCGCGAGGCCGGAGGTGACGACGTCCAGGCTCTCGCTCTTCAGCCCGGCGAGCAGCGGTGCGCCGGACTGGAAGAAGTAGAACTTGGGCTTCAGGCCCACCTTCTCGAAGAGGCCGAGGTCCTGTGCGACGAAGACGCTGGCGTGGTTGGCGGCCGGCAGGCCGTAGTTGAACTCGAGCAGTTCGCCGGGCTTGGCCTGGGCCAGGGCCAGCGTCGCGCTGCAGGCAGCCGCAAGGCCGAGGCACAGCGTGCGCAGGAAGTGCAGGGGTCGCATGGGAGGTCTCCGGTTCCGAGGGTGTGATTCGGGTGTGGTGGTGCAGCGCCGTCAGGGCAGCGCGGCCGCGCCTTCGCCTTCGACCTCGCTCTGCACGGCCTTCACGAGCTGCGCTTCGAGCGAGGTGAACTCCGGCGAGGCCATGAATTCGTAGTCGCGCGGCTTCGGCGCGTTGACGCGGATCTCGCACTTCACGCGGCCGGGGCGGCGCGTCATCGCGATCACGCGGTCGGAAATGAAGATCGCCTCGCCGACGTCGTGCGTGATGAACAGGATGGTGGGCTTGAAGTGCGCCCAAAGGCGCAGCAGCAGCTTCTGCATCAGCAGGCGGGTCTGGTAGTCGAGCGCACCGAAGGGCTCGTCCATCAGCAGGATGCTGGGCTCGCCGATGAGCGCACGCGCGATCTGCACGCGCTGCTGCATGCCGCCCGAGAGCTGGTACGGGTAGTGGCGGTCGAAGCCGGCAAGGCCCACCTCCTCCAGCAGGCGCAGCGCCTTCGGCTCGACTTCGGCAGCGGCAGCGCCGCGGCAGCGCACGCCCAGCACCACGTTCTGCAGCACCGTCATCCACGGGAACAGCGAAGCCTGCTGGAAGACGACGCCGCGGTCGGCACCGGGACCGGTGACGGGGCGGCCGTCGACGCGGATCGTGCCGCTGCTCGGCGCCTCGAAGCCCGCCAGCAGGTTCAGCGCGGTCGACTTGCCGCAGCCCGTGGGGCCGACGATGGAGACGATCTCCGCCGGCGCGATGTGCAGGTCCAGGGCCTCCAGCGCCAGCGTGCCTTGGCCGCCGCCAGCCGCGCCGCCGCGCGCCGGGTAGCGCTTCGTGACGCCACCGAAGGCGATGCGCGGCGGCGCCGGCGGGGCGCCAGGTCGTGAAGAGGCTTCGGTCATGGGTTCAGGCCGGCGCCACGCCTTCGGTGACGACGATCTGCGAGCGCGCCGAGGCCTGCCGCAGCGCGCGTGCCGGCGCGTATTCGGGCGACTCCAGCCACGCGGTGGCGCGTTCGACGCTGTCGAACTGCAGGATCACCAGCCGACGCGGCGACCAGCTGCCTTCGAGCGTGCGCGTGGCGCCGCCGCGGGCGAGGAAGCGCCCGCCGTACAGCGCCACCGTCGGCGGCGACAGCTGGCGGTAGCGCTCGAAGGCCACCGGGTCGGTGACCTCCATGTCGTTGATGACGTAGGCCGGCATGCCAGGGCGCGGCCTCAGGCCGCCTTCGGCTGCGCCTGCGGGCGCACGCGGATGCCGAGCTCGTCCTCGCGGATCTTCATCAGCGCCGCGGTGTCGCGCTCGGCATAGCCGAGCGAGGCCGCGCGGTCCAGCGTGGCCAGCGCGCCCTCTCCCACCAGCGCCTGGAAGCCCAGGGCCTTGGCGGCGTCCACCGCCAGGCGCACGTCCTTCGCGGCCAGCTTGACCATGAAGCCCGGCGAGTCGTCGCCGATGAAGGCCTTCTTGGGCATCGCCACGGCGAGCTGCTGGTTCCAGGCCATCGTGGTCTTCATCACCTCGACCATCAGCTCGAGCGTCAGGCCTTCCTTGACGCCGATCGCCAGCGCCTCGGTGTTGGCGCACATGATGGTGGTGGCCAGCAGGTTGTTGGTCATCTTCATCGCGTGGCCGGCCCCCAGGCCGCCGCACAGGAAGGTCTGGTTGCCCATGCAGTCGAGCACCGGCTTGGCACGCGCGATGTCGGCCGGCTCGCCGCCCACCATCAGCGTGAGCGTGCCGGTGACGGCGTGCTCGCTGGTCTTGCCGACCGGCGAGTCGACCATCGCGATGCCGCGCTCGCGCAGCGCCTTGCCCACGCGCTTGGAGGTCTGCGGGTCGATGGTGCTCATGTCGATCACGAGGCCGCCGCGCGCCATGCCTTCGGCGACGCCGTTCGGCCCCAGGTAGACCTGCTCCACGTGCGACGGCAGCGGCAGCATCGTGACGACGATGTCGCTGGCCGCGCCGACGTCGCGCGGCGACGCCGCCGCCTTCGCGCCGGCGGCCGTCAGCGTGGCCACCGAGGCCGGGTTGAGGTCGAACACGGTGAGCGAGTGGCCGCCCTTCAGGATGTTCGCCGCCATCGGGCCGCCCATCACGCCCAGACCAATGAAACCGACTTTCATGAGAACCTCTTCGTTCGTTGAGTGAGTGCAGCGCCGATCAGGTGCGATCGGCCCACTTGTCCATCTGCCACAGCGGCAGGCCGCGCAGGTCCGACGTGTCGGTGCGCAGGAATTCGGTCGCCGCCGGCTTGGCGCCCATGCGGTCGTAGGCCTGCTTGACGAGCGGCGCAGTGCGCGCGAACGCGCCCTTCACCTGCGACCACGCCAGCGGCTCGGGGATGATCTTGTTGTCCACCAGGTACTTGCTGGTCTCGAGCACGGCGCGGGCGTCGTTCTCGGTCGGCCAGCTCCAGCCGCGCGAGAACAGCACGTCGTCCTTGACCACCTTGGCGCCGGCGGTGGCGTCGAGCTTCCAGTAGTCCTTGACGAGCTGCGAGACCGCACCGGCGTCCATCGCCGTCAGCGCCGCCACCGCCTCCTGTTGCGCCATCAGGAAGGCCACCGCCACGTTGGGGTGCTTCTCGGTGAGGTTGTGGTGGGCCAGCCAGAACGAGCGGTGCAGGTAGTAGCCGTCGGGGTAGAACGGCGACTTCTTCACCGAAGGCAGCAGGATGCCGGCGCCCTTGCCCAGCGGGCCTTCGTAGTGGCCTTCGGTGTAGCCGAAGGAATTCATGATGGCCACGGTGCCGGTCGATTCGGCCGCCAGGTAGGCCGGGTAGATGGCGCAGGTGGCGTCGACGCCGGTGGGCACCTGCGCGGCCTGGGCCAGCGTCGTCATGTTGACGATCTTGATGTCGTGATCCTTCGGGTTCGCGCTGCCGAGTTCGTGGCGGAACATCTGCGACATCGCGTTGTACGGGTCGCCGCCGAGCAGCGTGCCCACCGTCTTGCCCTTCAGGTCCTGCAGCGTGCGGATCGGGCTGCCCTTGCGGGTGGCGATGACGAAGCGCAGGTGGCCCTCGCCCACCACCATCAGGCTGATCGGCAGCTTGGCGCTGATGGCGCGGATGATGGGCGTGTTGCCCCACATGCCCATGTCGAGGTTGTTGCCGACGATGGCCTCCACCATCGGCAGCGCGGTCGGGTACTCGCGCCATTCCACCGTGAGGTCGTAGCCGAGCTCGGCGGCCCGCTTCTCGAACAGCTTGTTGTTGATCATGTACTGGGTCATCGGCGAATTGCCGGCGGCCCAGGGAATGCGCCCGACGGAGACCTTGAAGGCCTGCTTCGCGCCCTGCGCGCTGACGATGGCCGGCGCCGCGATCAGGCCGGCGGCGCCCGCCAGCATCTGCAGCGCGCGGCGGCGCGGGGTGGAGGTGATGGGGTCGGTGCTCATGCGGTGGTCTCCGTGGTGTGGTTCTGGGCGGCGCCGGTGTCGCCGCCGATGGCCCGGTACGCCTCGTCGCGGATGAGGCTCCAGATGCGTTCGGTGAATTCGCCGAAGCGCGCTTCGCCGCGCATCGACTCGCGCCGCGGGCGCGGCAGGTCGATCGCGATGTCGGCCTTCACGCGGCCGGGGTGGCTGCTCATCACGACGACGCGGTCGCCCAGGAAGACGGCTTCCTCGATGTCGTGGGTGATGAAGATGGCGGTCTTGCGCTGCTCGCGCGCACGCGTCTCGCCCCAGATGCGCAGCAGCTCCACCTGCAGGATCAGCCGCGTCTGCGCATCGAGCGCCCCGAGCGGTTCGTCGAGCAGCAGGATCTCGGGTCCGTTGGCGAGCAGGCGCGCCAGTGCCACGCGCTGGCGCATGCCGCCGGACAGCTGGTGCGGGTACTTCTTCTCGGCGCCGACGAGGCCCACGAGCTCCACGTACTCGCGCACGCGCGCCTCGCGCTGCGCCTTCGTCAGGCCTTCGCCCGGCGTGCCGTGCGCGAGGCCGAAGCCCACGTTCTCGGCCACCGTCTGCCAGGGCATCAGCGCGTAGTCCTGGAACATCACGCCGCGGTCGGCACCGGGGCCGGTGATGGCGCGGCCGTCCATCTGGATGGTGCCGGCGCTCGGCGTGTCGAGCCCGGCGATCATGTTCATCACCGTGCTCTTGCCGCAGCCCGACGGGCCGACGATGCACACGAACTCGCCGGCCGACACGTCGAGCGCGAAGTCGGCCACCGCCAGCGTGGGCGTGGTGGCGCGCGCGGCCAGGAACTGCTTGCTCACGCCGCGCAGGCTGAGCTTCGGGGTGTTGCTCATGGCTTCAGTGCTCCGCCCGCCAGGGCATGAGGCGCCGCTCGGCGGCGCGGAACAGGCGGTCGATCGCGAGTGCGACGACGCCGACGACGATCATGCAGACGACGATGGCGTTCAGGTCCACGCTGTAGGCGTAGAACACGAACATCATCTGGCCGATGCCGCCCGAGGTGCCGCCGCCCGACTTGGCGCCGACGGCGAGCTCGGCGGCGATGATGGCCGTCCAGGCCACGCCCATCGCCAGCCGCGCGCCCAGCATCATCGAAGGCAGCGCCGCCGGCAGCAGCACGTGGCGCAGGATGCGCGCGCGGCCGATGCCCATGGTCTGCGCGGCCTGCAGCAGGCGGCGGTCGACGCGGCTCACGCCGTGCACCGTGTTCACCAGCAGCGGGAAGAAGGCGGCGTAGGTCACGATCGACAGCGCCGCCGGCGTGCCGGTGCCGAACCAGAGGATCGCGATCGGCAGCACCGCCATCGGCGCCACCGGGCGGAAGCTCTCGATGATGGGGTCCAGGTTCGCGCGCAGCTTGCGGCTCGACCCCATCAGCACGCCGAGCCCGCCGCCGAGCAGCAGCGCGAAGCAGAAGCCGGCGACGACGCGGCCCAGGCTCTGCGCCAGCGCGGCCGGCAGGTCGCCGCTGGCGGTGAGCGTGTAGAAGGTGGCGAGCACCTGGGTCGGGTACGGTGCACGCGTGTCCGGCGGCAGCGTGAAGGCCCACAGCTGCCAGGCCAGCAGCGCGACGAGCGGCAGCGCCACCGCCTGCCACACGCGCTGGCGCGCGCCCGGCGCCTGAATGGTCAACGAGGCGTTCACAGTTCGCTCCCTTCGGCCCAGGGGGTCAGCACGCGCTGCAGGCGGCGCAGCGCCAGGTCGGACAGGAAGCCGACGACGCCGATGACGGCGATGAAGCCGAACACCTTCGGGCTCATCAGCAGCTGCCGGTACCACTCGATCGCGTAGCCCATGCCCGACGGCGCGCCGATCAGCTCCGCCGCCACCACCGCGGCCCAGGCACCGGCGAAGGCCAGCCGCAGCCCGACCATCACGGTGGGCAGCGCCGCCGGCACCACCACGTGGCGCAGCGTGGCGCGGCGCGAGATGCCCATCGTGCGCGCCGCGTTCAGCAGCTTGCGGTCGACCCCCTTCACGCCGGCGATGGTGTTCAGCAGCAGCGGGAAGAACGCCACGTAGACCATGATGAACACCGGCAGCGTGTTGCCGACGCCGAAGATGAACAGCGCGAGCGGGATCCACGCGATGCCCGAGATGGGGCGCAGCAGTTCGACCAGCGGGTCGACGTAGGCCTCGGTGCGGCGGCTCAGGCCCATCGCGAAGCCCAGCGGCACCGCCAGCAGCGTGGCCACCACCAGGCTCAGCAGCAGGCGGCCGGTGCTGACGGCGGCGTGCTCGAGCAGTTCGCCGTCGGCGGCCAGCTCCCACAGCGCGGCGGCCACGGCCAGCGGCGTCGGCAGCTGGATCGGGTTGCCGTTCCACGCTGCCAGCGCCCACCACAGCGCCACGAAGACGGCGAAGCTGCGCAGCACGACGCCGGTGCGCCGCAGCCACGCCGCCCCTTCGCCGCGGCGTGCGGGCGCGGCGTTCGCGGCCGGCAGGGTCGCGCTCATCGGCGCGCTCATTTCGTGACGGCCAGGAAGCCGCCGTCGACGTAGAGCACCTGGCCGTTGATGTAGCCACCGGCGTCGGACGCGAGCAGCAGCGCGGCGCCGACCAGGTCTTCCGGGCGGCCCCAGCGGCGCAGCGGCGTCCAGTCGGCGATGAAGTCGTGGAAGTCCTTCTTCTTCGCTTCGCTGAACTCGGTGACCGTGTAGCCCGGCGCCAGCGCGTTGACGGTGACGCCGGTGGCGGCGAGGTCGGCCGCCATCGAGCGCGTCATCGCGGCGATCGCGCCCTTGGCCGTCACGTAGGGCGTGAGGTTCGGGCGCGACACGTGGTTCATGATCGAGCTCATGTTGATGATGCGGCCCGAGCCCTGCGCCACCATGCGCCGCGCCGCGCGCTGCGCGATGTGGAAGCAGGCGGTGAGGTCGATGTCGATGACGCGCTGCCAGTCGGCCGCTTCCACTTCGAGGAAGGGCTTGCGCACGATGACGGCGGCGTTGTTGACCAGCACGTCGATGCGGCCGTAGGCGGCCACCGCCTGGTCGAAGGCGGCGTCCACCGCCGCGAGGTCGGTGACGTCGAACATCAGCGGCAGCACTTCGGCGCCCTCGGCGCGCAGCGCCTCGGCCCGCGCCAGCACGGCGTCGCTGCGGTCGGCCAGCACGAGGCGGGCGCCGGCGGCGGCGAAGCCCGGCGCCAGGCCGGCGGCGATGCCACCGGCCGCGCCGGTCATGAACACCACGCGGTCCCGCATCGAGAACAGCGTGGCGGGCGAGAGTTGTTGCAGCATCGGCTTGTCTCCGGATCTTGTGCGTTGCATCGTAGGGAGCCGGTCGCCGCGCGTGAATTCGAATTCGGACAAACGTGCGTTGCCGTTTTGTTGATGGCTTGCGAAACCGCATGTCCCTACGATGGCTGCGTGAGCACCACCACAGCCCTTGCCGTGCGCCGCGTCGGCAGCCAACGCGACATCCTCGGCGAGTGCCCGCTGTGGGACGAGCGCGCCGCCTGCCTGTGGTGGATCGACATCCGCGCGCCGGCGCTGCGCCGCCTGGAGCCGGCCACCGGCCGGGTGCAGACCTGGCCGATGCCGGAAATGGTGGGCTCGGTCGCCCTCACCGACGACCCCTCGCTGCTGCTTGTGGCGCTGACCTCGCGGCTGGCGCTGTGGCACGTCGAGACGGGCGCGTTCCGCACCCTCGCCGAGCCCGGCTTCACCGACCCCGACCACCGCTTCAACGACGGCCGCTGCGACCCCGCCGGCCGCTTCTGGGTCGGCTCGATGGACAACATCACGCGCGCGCCGGTTGGCCGCCTGTACCGCTTCGACCTCGCCGAAGGCCTGGTCGACGTGGCGGGCGGCATCTGCATCCCGAACAGCCTGGCCTTCGCGCCCGACGGCCGCACGATGTATTTCGCCGATTCACTGGCGCACCGCATCGACGCCTTCGACTACGACCCCGCCACCGGCACGCGCGGCGCGGCACGGCCCTTCGCCGCGAGCGCGCCGCCGGCGTTCCCCGACGGCTCGTGCATCGACGCCGACGGCGGCCTGTGGAACGCCGAGTTCCACGGCGCGCGCCTCGTGCGCTACGCGGCCGACGGCCGCATCGACCGCGTCGTGCCGCTGCCGGTGCAGCGCCCCACCTGCTGCGCCTTCGGCGGGCCCGGCCTGGGCACGCTGTATGTCACCACCACCAGCCAGCGCATGAGCGAGGCCGAGCTGGAAGCCGAGCCGCTGGCCGGCGCGCTGCTGGCGCTGGACGTCGGCCGCGAACTGGGCCTGCACGGCCTGCCCGAGCCGCGCTTCCGCACCCAGGCCTGAACCCGAGGAGACCGCATGTCCACCATCCAGATCGCGCGCGTCGAGGCCTATGCCTTCCGCTTCCCCATGGCCACCCCCATCAAGGTGGCGTTCGGCACCTTCCGCGACCGGCCGATGGCGCTGGTGCGCGTGATCGAACGCGACGGCAGCGAGGGCTGGGGCGACGTGTGGTGCAACTGGCCGGCGGTCGGCGCCGAGTACCGCGCGCGCCTGGCCGCCGACTTCGGTGAACGCCTCGTCGGCCGCACCTTCCACGGCCCGGCGCAGGCCTTCGAGCAGCTGTCGCGCGAGCTCGAGGTGCTGGTGCTGCAGACCGGCGAGCCCGGCCCGGTGGCGGCCATGCTGGCGGGGCTGGACATCGCGCTGTGGGACCTGTCGGCGCGGCGCGACGGCATGCCGCTCAACCGCTACCTCGGCGGCGCCGCGCGCAGCCACGTGCCGGTGTACTGCACCGGCATCAACCCCGACGCGCCGGAGCGCTTCGCGCTCGCGCGCCAGGGCGAAGGGCACCGCGCCTTCAAGCTGAAGATCGGCTTCGACATGACACGCGACCTCGCCAACCTGCGCCACATGCGCGAAACCCTGGGGCCGCAGGCCGTGATCACCTGCGACGCGAACCAGGCCTGGACGCTGGACGAGGCCAAGCAGTTCGCGCGCGCCGCCGAGGGTCTGGACCTGCAATGGCTGGAAGAGCCGCTGCGCGTGGACGCGCCGGCCGAGCAGTGGACCGCGCTCGCCCAGGCCAGCAGCACGCCGCTGGCCGGCGGCGAGAACATGCGCGACCACCAGTTCGACGAGGCCATCGCACTCGGCGCGCTGCAGGTCATCCAGCCCGACGTCACCAAGTGGGGCGGCATCACGGGCAACCTGCGCGTGGCGCGCGCCGCGGTGGCTGCCGGCAAGCGCTTCTGCCCGCACTACTTCAGCGGCGGGCTGGCGCTGCTGTCGTCGCTGCACGTGCTGGCCGCGGCCGGCGGCACCGGCCTGCTGGAGTTCGACGCCCACCCGAACCTCGGCCGCGAAGCCCTCGTCGGCGACCTGCTGCCAGTGGTCGACGGCGCCGTGCCCGTGCCCACCGGGCCCGGCCTCGGCGTCGAGCCCGACCTGGCACCGCTGCAGCGCTACCGCACCTGGGCGTCGTGAACGCGCCGCGCCTGGGCTTCATCGGCGCCGGCCGCCTGGGCAGCGCGCTCGCGCTGGCCTGCGTGCGCGCCGGCCTCGCAGTGCCGGCAGTCGCGAGCGCGCGCGCCGCATCGGCCGCGCAGATGGCGGAGCGCCTGCCCGGCTGCGCGGCGGTGGCGGCGCAGCAGGTGGTCGATCGCTGCGACCTCGTCTTCGTGACGACACCCGACGCCGCCATCGCGCCCACCGTCGCCGCACTGCAGTGGCGGCCCGGCGTGGCCGTCGTGCACTGCTCCGGCGCCACCGAGGTGGCGGCCCTGCAGCCGGCACAACGCGCGGGCGCTGCCACCGGCGGCTTCCACCCGATGCAGACCTTCGCCGACGCCGAGGCGGCGGCACGCTCGCTGGCCGGCTGCACCATCACCGTCGAAGCCGAGGACGCCGCGCTCGACGCCCTGCTCGTCGCGCTCTGCGAACGCCTGGGCTGCGCCGTCAACCGGCTGCCGCCCGGCATGCGGGCGCGCTACCACGCGGCCGCGGGCTACGCGTCGCAGTTCGTCAACGCGCTGCTCGCCGAGGCGGCGCGCGTCTGGGCCGGCTGGGGCGCGAGCGAGGCCGACACCGTGCGCGCGATGCTGCCGCTGGTGCGCGGCACGCTGGCCGCCATCGAAAGCGGCGGCATCGCGCAGGGCATGCCCGGCCCGGTGTCGCGTGGCGATGTCGGCACCGTGGCCAAGCACGTGCAGGCGCTCGCCACGCTCGACGCCGCCACGCTGCAGAGCTACCGGCTGCTGTGCGACCGCACGGTGGACCTGGCGCTGGCGCGCGGCAGCCTGGATGCCGAACGCGCCGCCCAGCTGCGGGCACTGCTGGCACCGGCCGCCTGAAGGCCGGCCGTCACGACGGCCGGACCCAGCTCAGGCCGGTGCGCGCGCCGGCTTCGGCGCGCCGGCCTGCGGCGCCGGTGCGAACTCGGCCCGCAGCGCGGCGCCCTGCTGGTCGATGGCCGGCGCGGGCTCGAAGGTGTCGCGGTCCCACTCGGCCTGCCAGGGCGGCGCCGGCAGCTCGACCTCGCGCGCGCCCACCGGCATGCGGCGCGTGCGCAGTTGCGGGTGTTCGATCAGGTCGGCCAGTGAATTGACGCTGCCGTAGGCCGTCTGCGCTTCGGTCAGGCGGTCGATCATCTCGCTGCCGGTGTGGGCGGCGAAGACCTCGGCGACACGGCCGTCCACCCACGCGCGGTTCGCCACGCGCGCCGCGTTGTTCAGGCAGCGCGGGTCGGTGGCGAGCGCGGCGTCGCCCAGCACGGTGCGGCAGAAGTCGGCCCACTCGCGCTCGTTCTGGATCGAGATCACGAGGTCGCGGCCGTCGGCGCAGGTGAAGGCGCCGTAGGGCGCGATGCTCGGGTGCTTGAGGCCCACGCGCGCCGGCGCGCGGCCACCGTAGCGCGCTTGCAGGTAGGGCACGCTCATCAGCTCGGCCGCCGAATCGAACAGCGACACCTTCACCGCCGAGCCGCGGCCGGTGCGCGCGCGCGCCAGCAGCGCCTGCTGGATGCCCACCAGCGCATTCAGGCCGGCGTTGATGTCGCACAGCGAGACGCCGATGCGGCCCCATTCGCCGGGCGCGCCGCTCACCGCGACGAGGCCGCTCTCGGCCTGCACCAGCAGGTCGTAGGCCTTCATCTTGTAGAGGCGGCCGCGGTCGCCGTAGCCGCTGATGTCGCAGGTGATGAGGCGCGGGTGCTCGGCGCGCAGCGCCGCCGAGCCGATGCCCAGGCGCTCGGCGGCACCGGGCGCGAGGTTCTGGATGAAGACGTCGGCGCGCGCCAGCATGCGGCGCAGCAGCGCGAGGTCGTCGTCGCGCTTCAGGTCGAGCGCGATCGATTCCTTGCCGCGGTTGATCCACACGAAGTAGCTCGACTCGCCGTGCACGGTGTCGTCGTAGCCGCGCGCGAAGTCGCCTTCCGGGCGTTCGATCTTGATGACGCGCGCGCCGGCGTCGGCCAGACGGCTGCTGCAGTACGGCGCGGCCACCGCCTGTTCGAGGGCGACGACGAGCACGCCGGCCAGCGGCAGGTCGGCATCGCCGGGGTGCGGCGACTTGCCGGGCGCGAAGGGGTCGTCCATGGGGGTTCCAGGCAGCGTCTGCATTGGACCCATTGTGCGAAGCGTCACCGCCGGCACGCCATTGCTTTTGCGCGAATCCTGCATTGCCCGCGCCGCAAGCCGGCGCGCGCCACTCAGTCGGCCAGCGCCTTCAGGTGGGCGACCAGCCGGCCCAGCGCCGACGCCGGCTCGGGCTCGTGGCGCGTGCACAGCAGCATCGCGCGCAGCGCCCAGGGGTCGGTGAGCGGCTGCACGCGCAGCCCCAGCGCGTCGGCGAAGCTGCGCGCCGCCGCCAGAGGCAGCACGCCGATGCCCAGCCGCGCCTCGACCGCGCGGCACACGGCCTCGAAGCTGCGCACCTGCACGCGCAGCGCCATCGGCCGCATCAGCTGCGCGGCATGCGCTTCGAGCAGGCGCGTCAGCGTGCTGCTGCCTTCGAGCCCGACGAGGTCGCGTTCCAGCACGTCGGCAAAGGCCAGCGGCGAGCGCGCGCCGAGCTCGTCGTCCTTGCACATCACGGCGGCCAGCTGGTCGTGGCGGTAGCCCACGGCGTGCAGGCCGCCGACGTCGGGGCCTTCGACGATGACGGCCAGGTCGACCTCGCCGCTGCGCACCTTGCGCACCGCATCCTCGCTCCAGCATTCCTCGAGCACCACGCGCACGTCGGCATGGCCGGTCTGGAACGACGCGATGTCGGCCGGCAGGAACTGCGTCATCGCCGAGGTGTTGCCCTGCACGTGCAGCACGCTGTGCTGGCCGCGCGCGTAGTTGCCCATCTGCGCGCGCATGTGGTGCACGCTGGCGATGACCTCGCGCGCCAGCTGCAGCAGCCGTTCGCCGGCCGGCGTGAGCTCGAGGCCGCGCGAGTGGCGTTCGAACAGCGTGGCCTTGAACTGGTGCTCCAGCAGCGACAGCCGGCGGCTGGCCGCCGGCACGGTGATGAGGCTCGCCTCGGCCGCACGGGTGAGGTTCTTCATCTCCGCGGCCCGCACGAACAGCGCGAGCGAGTCCAAGTCCGGCAGCATGCGGCCATTGTTCCACGCCTTGCCTTGCGGGCAACGCGCCGTTGACCACATTCCAATTCACGCGCGCCCCCGCGCTGCCTACAGTGCCCCATCCCTGACCCTGCCTGGAGCACCCCACGTGAAGAAGATGTACATCGGCGGCCGCTGGCTGCCGGCACAGGACGGCCGCACGCTGCCGGTGGTGTCGCCGGCCGACGGCGAGACCTTCGACCAGGTCGCGCGCGGCGGCGCGCACGAGGTCGACCTCGCGGTGGCGGCGGCCCGCGCGGCGCTCGCCGGGCCGTGGGGCCGGCTCAACGGCACCGAGCGCGGCCGCATCCTGATGCAGATCGGCCAGGCCGTGCTGGCCCACGCCGACGAACTGGCGCAGCTGGAGGCGCTGGACACCGGCAAGCCGATGACGACGGCGCGCAACGACATCACCGTGCTGGCGCGCTACTTCGAGTTCTACGGCTCGGCCGCCGACAAGCTGCACGGCGAGTCGATCCCGTTCCTGGCCGGCCACCAGGTCACGCTGGTGCGCGAGCCGCTGGGCGTCACCGCCCACATCATCCCGTGGAACTACCCGGCGCAGATGCTCGGCCGCACGGTGGCGCCGGCGCTCGCGATGGGCAATGCCACGGTGCTGAAGCCGGCCGAGGACACCTGCCTGTCGGCACTGCGCTTCGCCGAGATCGCCGCCGCCGCCGGCCTGCCCGAAGGCGCGCTGAACGTCGTCACCGGCCTCGGCGAAGAGGCCGGCGCCGCGCTCGCCGGCCACCCCGGCATCGACTTCGTCTCCTTCACCGGCAGCAACGAGGTCGGCACGCTGGTGCAGCAGGCCGCCGCGAAGAACGCCGTCAAGTGCGTGCTGGAACTGGGCGGCAAGTCGCCGCAGATCGTGTTCGACGACGTCGACATGGAACGCGCGGTGCCGATCGTCGTGCGCGCCATCGTGCAGAACGCCGGCCAGACCTGCACCGCCGGCAGCCGGCTGCTGGTGCAGCGCTCGATCCACGACCGTTTCGTCGGCCGCGTCGCCGAGGCCTTTGCCAAGGTGCGCGTCGGCACGCCGGCGATGGACCTGGACTGCGGCCCGCTGATGAACCCGGCGCAGCAGCGGCGCGTGCAGCGCTACATCGACCAGGCGCGCGCGGCTGGCATCCCGGTGCTGGCCGAAGGCCAGATCGCGGCCGATGCGCCGAAGACCGGCCACTACGTGAAGCCCACGCTCTTCGGCCCGGTGCCGCGCGACGCCGCGCTGGCGCGCGAAGAGGTGTTCGGCCCGGTGCTCGCCGTGCTGCCCTTCGACGACGAGGCCGACGCCATCGCGCTGGCCAACGGCACCGACTACGGCCTGCTCGCCGCCGTCTGGACCGAGAACGCCGGCCGCCTGCAGCGCGTGGCCAAGGCGGTGAAGGCCGGCCAGGTGTTCATGAACTGCTACGGCGCCGGTGGCGGCGTCGAGCTGCCCTTCGGCGGCACCAAGCGCAGCGGCCACGGGCGCGAGAAAGGCCTGCTCGCGCTGGAGGAACTGAGCACGACGAAGACGCTGGTGCACTTCCATGGCTGAGCCGCGATCGGCATGACCGGCCCGTGTTCGCGGTAGCGGCGGTCGCGCTGCTGGCGGGCCTGCTCGGCGGGCTCACCGGCATCGGCGGCGTCATCGTCGTGCCGGCGCTGACCGAGTTCGGCGCGCTGCCGGTCGACCGCGCGATCGGCACCGCGATGTTCGCCTTCGTGCTCGCCGGCCCGATCGCCGCACGGCTGGCGCTGCGGCGGCTCGCGCTGCCGTGGCCGCCGGTGCTGGCGCTGTGCGCGGCCGCCGCCGCCGGCGCGCTGCTCGGCGCGTTCACGTTGCACGCGCTGCCGGGCTGGGCGGTGCGGCTCTTCGTGGCCGGCGCGGCCATCGCCTCGGGGCTGCACACGCTGGTCGGCGCCGGCCGGCGGGTACCGCGCAGCGACCTGCCGGGATCGGCCGTGCTGGCCGCGCTGGGCCTCGTGGTCGGTTGGGGCTCGGCGGTGTCGGGCACCGGCGGCCCGGTGATGCTGATCCCGCTGCTGCTGGTGCTGCGCGTGCCGGCGGCGGTGGCGGTGGCGCTGGGCCTGGCAGCGCACCTGCCGATCGTCGGCGCGGCGACGCTGGTCAACGCCGCCGCCGGCCGCATCGACTTCGCGCTCGGCGCCATGCTCGGCGCGCTGCTGGCCGCCGGCACGCTGGGCGGGCTGTGGCTGTCGGCGCGGCTGTCGGCACGCCAGCTGACCACCGGCGTGGCCGTCGCGCTGGTGGCCGTGGGCGCCTGGTACGCGCGGCTGGCGTTCGCCGCCGCGTAGCCGCTCAGGCTCAGGCGGTGACGGAGACCGACGCCGTGCCCAGCACGCCGTAGTCGGCCAGCACGCGGTCGCCGGGTTCCAGCTCCAGCGGCACCATGCAGGTGCCGGTGGTGACGAACTGGCCGGCGGCGAGCGTGACGCCCAATGCCGAGAGCTCGTTCACCAGCCAGGCCAGCGCGACACGCGGGTCGCCCAGCACCGCGGCGCCGCTGCCGCTGCGCGTGTAGTGGCGACCGCCCGCGCCCGCCACCTGCGCGTGCACGGCGTGCGTGGACAGGTCCAGCCCGCGCCAGGCCTCGGGCGCGGCGGGGCCGAGCACGAACTGGTGCGCGCAGGCGTCATCGGCCAGCAGCTGCGCTTCGCCGGCGTGCACGAAGTCGGCGAAGCGCGAATCGGGCAGCTCCAGCCCGGTGTGCAGCGCCGCCACCGCGGCCAGCACCTCGGGCACCGTGTAGGGCCGGGCGCGCGGCGGCAGGTCGGCGCCGAAGCGGAACACGAACTCGGGCTCGGCCACGCGCATGCCGTTGCCGGCGAGCGAGAACACCGCGCCGTCCTCGCCGACCTGGCCGTGCAGCAGCCGCCCGGCGAGCGGCCCGCCGACACCGATGTGCGCCTGGCCGACCGTGCTGGTGGCGGCGATCTTCCAGCCGCGCACCGCGCGGCCGCACGCCGCCGGCAGCTGCGCCTGCACGGCGTACCCTTGCGCGCGCCCGGCCGGCCGCAGGTCGGCCGGCAGCGCGTCGAGCTTGGTGCCGGTGGTCCAGTGTTGCCAGAGCAGGCGGGCGGCACGCGCCGTGGGATCGGTCATGTTCGGTTCCGGAGTCGACGAAGGGGCAGCAGCTTACCCAGTGGCGCCGTCGGCCGGCGCACCGTAGGCCAGCAGGCGCACGGCGGCCCGCACGCGCGCATCACCGAGGTGGATGGTGGTCGACATGACGCCGCCGCCCCGCGTGCGCACGCGCAGGCGCGTGACGACGAGCCAGGCCAGCACCGGCGGCTCGATCAGGCGCAGCTGCGTGATCTCGGACAGTTCCACGCTGCGCGTCCACAGGCCGCGCTGTTCGATGCGCTGGCCGTCGACGCGCGTGCGGTCGGTCATGACGCCCCAGTAGGCGGCGCCGATGATGACGGTCAGCGCCAGCAGCAGCAGGCCGATGCCGGTGTCGAGCTCGGCCATGCCCACGCTGAAGAAGGCACGCACGCCGACCACGAGCAGCAGCGCCATGAACAGCGTGGCCAGCACCTTCGCGCCGACCGGAAACGACGGGCCCTCGACGGCCTCGGTCATCGGGGCGCGCTCGCGGCGTCCTGGGCGCCGCGCGTCAGCTCCTCGAGCGCGCGGCTGTTGTCGTCGTCCTGTGGCGCGGGCGCCTGCAGCTCGATCCTGACCTTGTCGGGGTCGATGACCTCCGGCCGGTCGAGCAGCGCCGTCACCGTCTGCGGGAACGCGATCACCACCGCCACCAGCACCAGCTGCAGGCCGATGAACGGGATCGAGCCGAGGTAGATGTCGCGCGACTGCACCTTCGCCGGCAAGGCCCCTTCCTTGAAGAGCGTGTCGGAGATGCCGCGCAGGTAGAACAGCGCGAAGCCGAAGGGCGGGTGCATGAAGCTCGTCTGCATGTTGACGCACAGCATGACACCGAACCAGATCAGGTCGATGCCCATCTTGTCGGCCACCGGGCCGAGCAGCGGCAGGATGATGAACGCGATCTCGAAGAAGTCGAGGAAGAAGGCGAGGAAGAAGACGAAGATGTTGACGACGATGAGGAAGCCCACCTGTCCGCCCGGCAGACCGGACAGCATGTGCTCGATCCAGCGCCCGCCCTCGACGCCCTGGAAGACGAGCGAGAACACGCGCGAGCCGATGAGGATGAAGACCACCATCGCGGTGATGCGCATCGTGCCGGCGAGCGCCTCGCCGATCGATTCGCGCGTCAGGCGCCGGTGCATCCAGGCGAGCACGAAGGCCCCCACCGCACCGATCGCGCCGGCCTCGGTGGGCGTGCAGATGGCGACCGTGACGCCGGGCACGCCGCCCATGCTGCCGAGCACGGCGAAGATCAGCACCGCCGACGGCACGATGCCGCGCAGGCACTTGCGCCACAGCGCCCAGCCCTGCAGCGTGCGCGCCTCGCGCGGCAGCGGCGGCACGTGCGCCGGCCGCAGGCGCGACAGCACGAAGGTGTAGGCCGCGAACAGCAGCACCTGCAGCACCGAGGGTCCCCACGCGCCCTTGTACATGTCGCCCACCGATCGGCCGAGCTGGTCGGCCAGCACCACCAGCACCAGTGAAGGCGGCACCAGCTGCGTGATCGTGCCCGACGCCGCGAGCACGCCGGTCGCGTAGCGCATGTTGTAGCCGTAGCGCATCATCACCGGCAGCGAGATCATCGCCATCGCGATCACCTGCCCGGCCACCGTGCCGGTGATGGCGCCGAGGATGAAGCCGACGATGATGACGGAATATCCCAGTCCGCCGCGCACCGGCCCGAAGAGCTGGCCCATCGAGTCGAGCAGGTCTTCGGCGAGGCCGCACTTCTCGAGGATGGCGCCCATCAGCGTGAAGAACGGGATCGCCAGCAGCAGCTCGTTCGACAGGATGCCCAGCAGGTTCAGCGGCAGGTTGCCCATGAACGCGACCGGGAACCAGCCCGCCTCGATGGCGATGAAGCCGCAGAAGAGGCCCAGCGCCGCCAGCGAGAAGGCCACCGGGAAGCCGATCAGCAGCACGATCACCAGCCCGCCGAACATCACGGGCGCGAACTGCTCGGCGGTCATTGAAGCGGCCTCTCGTAGTGCGTGTCCATCTCGTGCAGGTGCAGCAGCCAGCCGACGCGCTTGACGATCTCCGACAGCGCCTGCAGCGCCAGCAGCGCCAGGCCGAGCGGGATGGCCAGCGTCACCGGCCAGCGGATCAGGCCGCCGGCGTTGCTGGACGATTCGCCGGTGACGAACTGGTTGACCACCATCGGCCACGACTGCACCGCGATCAGCAGCGCCATCGGCAGCAGGAACAGCAGCATGCCGGCGAGGTCGACCAGCACCTTGGTGCGCGTGGGGTAGTGCCCGTACAGCACGTCGACGCGCACGTGCTCGTTCAGGCGCAGCACCTGCGGCGCGCCGAGCATCACGCAGGCGGCGAACAGGTACCACTGGATCTCGAGGAAGGCGTTCGAGCTGTAGTCGAAGCCGTAGCGCACGACGGCGTTGCCGGCGCTGATCAGGCAGGCCGCCAGCACGGCCCACTTGGCCAGCAGGGCGCAGCGGTCGTTGAGGGCGTCGATCCCGCGCGCCAGCGCGAGCAGCGCGTTCATGCCCGGCTCCCGGCCCGCCGGTCGGCCGGCGTCGAGGCGGCGGCGTTCACGCGCCGACCAGGCGGCGCAGCGCCTCGCTCAGGCGCGCACCGGGCACGACACCGAGTTCACGCGCGATCGCGTTCGCGTGCGACACGACGCCTTCGTCCCAGGTGTCCTGCGCGTCGCCGATGCGCGCGCTGGTGTGCGACACGGTGGCGCCGCCGACGCCGCGCGCCTGCAGCATGGCCAGCGCGGCGATGCCGGCCTCTTCCTTGCCGACGCCGGCGTCGTTGAACACCGCCATCTTCAGCGGCGCGAGGTCGAGCGCGAACTCGCCCGAGCTCGCACCGCCGTGCGAGGCCGACACGGCGATGCTGCCGTCGTCCTCGCGGTTGACCTTCGTGATCGAGTCCATGATCACGACGCGACCGCCGCGGCCTTCGGCCACCACCTTCTTCAGCATTGGGTTCTCTCCGGTTCCAGGGGGCGCGGCGCGCTCAGGCGTCGACGTGGGTGATCATGCGGATGCTCTTCTCGATCGCCTCGCGCTCGAACACCTTCTTCCAGTCGGGCGCGAAGATCTCCTTCTTGGCGATCTCGACCGCGCGGTTGGCGGCGTCGGACATGCGCACGCCGGGCATCTGGTCGAACAGGATCGCGAGCTCGACGTTCAGGTGGCCGAGGATGAAGTCGTGCGCCACCTCCTTGGGCACGCCGCGGCGCACGGCCTCGTCGGTGGCCTCGCGGATGACGGTGAGGCAGGTCGCGCAGATCGTCTCCGACAGCACCGGCTCCAGGATCGCCATCTGCTCGACGGTGGCGCGGTGCGAGCGCATCACCGGCGCGTACATGCGCTTGGCCACGTCCTCGGCGAGCGCGTAGTGCGCGTCGGGGCCGCGCAGCAGCGCGCAGACGATGCCCTGCTTGGCCTTGACGCCGCCGAAGTGGTCGCGCTTGGCCTCGAGGTCGGTCTCGTCGTTGAAGATCGGCGGGTGGCAGGGGTGGGCGACGAAGATCGTCAGGTCGGCGCGCGCGGGCAGTTCGCCGGCGAACGGCGCCGCCGCGTCGAGCGCGATCAGGATCGCGCCGGGCTTGAACTGCGCCTCCAGCGCGCGCGTGGCGCGGCCGATCACGTGGTCGGGGATCGCGAGGATCACCACGTCGGCCTCGGGCACCACCTCGGCCGCCGGCCGGCATTCGATGCCCACCTCGCGCAGGCGGGCCTGGCCGGCTTCGCTGACCTCGACGTGCGAGATCTCGTACGGCGCACCGCGCAGGTTGTTCGAGCAGCGCGTGCCCATCTTGCCGCCGGCACCCAGCACCACGATCTTCTTCATCACAGACTCCAGTTGCGTGCGGGCCGGCGCGCGGCCGGCCCGCGGTTCGATGTCACTTCCCGGCGCGCGACGCTTCCAGCACGGTGAGCGTCTGGTTCACGATGTCCTCGCCCAGGTTCTTGGCGTACTTCTGGTAGACGGGCTTCAGCGCTTCGCGCAGGCGCGCGCGCTCGGCCGGCGTGATCTCGGTGTAGGTCATGCCCTTGGCCTTCAGCTCGGTCAGCAGCTTGGGGTCGTTGTCGCGGCTGTACTTGCGCTCGTGGTCGCGCGCCGGGCCGCAGGACTCCTGCAGCACCTTCTGCTCGTCGCCGCTCAGCTGGTCCCAGTACTTCCTGCTGACCAGGACCACCGCCGCGCCGTAGATGTGGCCGGTGGAGCTGACGTGCTTCTGCACTTCGTAGAAGCGGTTGCCGTGGATGTTGCTGTACGGCGTTTCCTGGCCGTCGATGGCGCGCGACTCGAGCGCGTTGTAGACCTCGGTGAAGGCCATCGGCGTGGCGTTCGCGCCCAGCGTGTTGAAGACGTCCAGGAACACCGGGTTCTGGATCGTGCGGATCTTCAGGCCCTTGAAGTCCTCGAGCTTGGCCACCGCGCGGCGGCTGTTCGTCAGGTGGCGGAAGCCGGTCTCGAAGTAGCACAGGCCGACGAGGCCCTTCTCGGGCAGGCGGTCCAGCAGCCGGCGGCCGATCGGGCCGTCGAGCACGAGGTCGACTTCCTTCGTGTCGTTGAAGAGGAACGGCAGGTCGAAGACGCCGAACTCCTTGACGACGCTGGCGGTGGCCGCCGTCGACACGAGCGCGATCTCGATCACGCCGCCCTGCGCGGCCGAGATCGACTGCAGTTCGGCGCCGAGCTGGCCGTCGGGGTAGCCGCGCATCTTCATCTTGCCGCCGGTCTTGGCCGCCACCAGCTCGGCGAAGCGCTCGACGCCGATCTGGAACGGGTGGTCCTTCGGCACCACGTGGCTGACCTTGATGTTGCGTTCCTTGAAGTCGGCCGCCTGCGCGGGCAGCGACGACAGGGCGGCGAGCGCGAGTGCCAGCGCGGTGAAGGTCGGGGTCTTCCAGTTCGTCATCTCATGTCTCCTCGTTGGCCCGATGCGGGCGTGGGGGTGGTCCGTGCAGGCACGGCGGTTCAGCGGCGCCCTCGGCGGGCGCTTTCGAAAAATTCGGTGTCGCCCATCTGGCCGCCCTTCAGCGCGACCTCGACGCCGTCGACGCCGGGCGGGCCGCCGACCATGCGGCACAGCGGCGCGCCGCGCGCGAGCCGCGCGGCGATGACCAGGGCTTGCGGCGCCAGCGCCTGCGTGACCTGGCTGGACGTGTCGCCGCCGGACAGCAGCAAGCGCTGCAGCCGCGTGCGCTGAAGCACGGCGCGCGCCACCTGGCCCAGCCGCTGGCCCACCAGGCGGCCCGCGGCATGGCGCGCGGCGTCGCGCTCCAGGCCCTGCGCCTGCAGCACGGCGATGCCGGCCTCGATGCGCGGGTCCTGCGGGCCGCGTGCGGTGTGCAGCATGGCGCTGGCGCCGCGCTCGAGCGCGGCGACGGCCCGCGCGACGAGCGCCTCGGTCTCCTGCGCCGCCGTGCGCTCGTCGAGCAGGCGCACGGCGTCGACGGCGAGGTCGGCATAGCCGGCGGCCAGCGCGGCGTCGACCTGGCGTGCGCTGAGCAGCGACGCGCTGCCCGACACCGCGAGCACGAGGTCGACCTCGGCGAAGGCGTCGTAGGCGGGCGCCGCGGCGGCGAGCCGGCGCGATTCGCGCCACCACTGCACGAGGCCGTATTCGGCGCCCGACGAGCCGACGACGAAGCGCGGCGCTTCGTTCGAACCCAGGCGGTCGAGCAGGCGGCCGACCTCGGTCAGGTGGGCCGGCGTGGCGCTGTCCAGCAGCACGGCCTGCGCGCCGTCGGCGACGAGCTGGTCCCAGCGCGCGTCGGCGGCGGCGCGGCCGGCGTCGAAGTGCGGGAACGCGAGGTTGGCCATGGTGAGCGCGGTCTGGCGGCCCAGGTGCAGGCGCAGGTCGCTCTCGTCCATCGGCGTCACCGGGTGGGTGCGCATGATCGGGTGGCGGTCGATGCGGTGCACCTGGTCGTCGGTGGCCGAGCGCGCGAACAGGTGGCCGAAGAGGCAGTAGCGCTGCAGCGCCGGCGTGCCCGCCACCACGGGGACCGCCGCCGGCCCGAAGGCGGCGCGCGCGAGCTCCATCGCCCGCCCGATGCTGCCGATGGCCGGCGCGCTGTCGAAGGTGGAACAGACCTTGTAGTGCACCAGCGGCGCGCCGCTGCGCGCGAGCGCGGCGAAGACCGCGGGCAAGTGCGCGTCCATCTCGGCCGGGCTCATCGCGCGGCTGTCGCCGGCGACGCCGAAGGCGTCGAGTGCGCCGAAGCGGGCCAGGTCCTCGGCGCTCGGCGGCTGCAGGAAGAGCGCGGTGTTCAGGCCGGCGAAGGCCAGCACCTCCAGCGCATCGGTGGAGCCGGTGAAGTCGTCGCCGTAGAAGGCCAGCCGCAAGCTCACGCCAGGCTCCCGAAGCGGCGCAGCGCCGCGCGCAGCGCCGGGCGCTCCTGCGCGTAGTCGTCCAGCGGCACGCCGGCGCAGGCCGCTTCCCAGCCTTCGCGCATGCTCGCCACGCCGGCGGCCACGCCGTCCGGGTGGCTGACGATGCCGCCGCCGGCCAGGTGCATGAGGTCGGTGCTGGCCACGCGCGCGAAGGTCTCCGGCGCGTGCCCGGCCCACTGGCCCGACGAGAACACCGGCATCACCGGCGGCAGGCCGGCGAACGGCGCCAGGCAATCGCGTGCCGCCTGCACCACCGTGTCGTCCGACTCGCAGAACTTGCTGCGCAGGCCGCCCACGTGCAGCTGGTCGACGCCGGCCAGGCGCCACAGCTTCTGGTAGGCCGCGAACTCGAAGCCCAGCTGCGGGTGGCGCGTGAGCGCACCCCAGCCGTTGCGGTGGCCGTGGATCGGCAGCGCGCTGTGGCGGCGCAGGTGTTCCACGCCGGAGAAGCCGGCCCAGTTCAGGCTCACCATCACGCAGGTGCCGCCGGCGGCGTGCACCTGGTCGTGCCGGCGCAGCATCTCGTCGATGGAGCCGGAGAGGTTGAACGCGTACATCGGCATGCGGCCCAGGCGGTCGGCATGGCGGTGCAGCACCGGCATCACGGCGGCCAGGCGCGCCTCGAACGGCGCGTACGCGGGGTCGACGAGCAGTTCGTCGTCCTTGATGAAGTCGATGCCGGCGGCGCACAGGCTGTCCACCAGGGCCGCCGTCTGCGCCGCGGTGAGGCCGACGCTCGGCTTGACGATGGTGCCGATGAGCGGCCGCCCGTGCACGCCGGCCTTGTCGCGCGTGCCCTGCACGCCGAACTGCGAACCGGCGAAACGCGCCGCGTAGTCGGCCGGAAGGTCCAGGTCGAGCAGGCGCAGGCCGGTCACGTCGCCCAGCTCGAACAGGTTGCCGGCCACGGTGGCCAGCAGCGCCGGCAGGTTGGCGCCGACGTTGTCGACCGGGAACGCGATCTCGACCTCGCCGCGGTGGTATGGGCCGCGGTGGCCGCGCCGTTCGACGCAGGCGCTGCGCAGCGAAGGCTCCATCGCCGGCGGCAGCGTCTGCAGGCGCGTGACGCGGGCACGCGCGCGCTGCTTCAGTTCGTCGGTCTCGCCGGGGACGTCGAGGAAGGTGCCGGAAGACTGCTCGCCGGCGATGACCTCGGCGGTCTTCTGGATCGATTCCGAACTCTCGACGAAGTAGCGGGCCCGGAACTCGGGCCGCCGGGAGGTTTCGTCACTGCGCTGCATCACGTCGGTCGCACCTTCAGGTCGGTGGCCGCGTGCTGCCTCGAAGGCTGCGGCCCGTACCTGCACTGTCGCGTGGCACGGGTGCAGCGGCAATCGATATAAAGTCTTCGACCTGTGAGCTGAACTCACACCCCGACGATGCTTCGAGCTTCCTTCAACGCCCTGCGTGCCTTCGAGGCCACGGCCCGCCTGCGCAGCATGAGCGCGGCGGCCGAGGAACTGTCGGTCACGCACGGCGCCATCAGCCGGCACATCCGCTCGCTCGAGGACTCGCTCGGCGTGGTGCTGCTCACGCGCGGCAAGCAGGGCACCGAGCCCACGCCCGAAGGGCTGCGCCTGGCCGAGGGCGTGGCCGCCGCCATCGGCGTGCTGCAGTCGACGCTGGAGCAGCTGAAGCCGGGGCCGCTGACGGTGTCGTGCTCGGCGTCGATCCTGACGCACTGGCTGATCCCGCGGCTGGCGCGCTTCCACCAGCGCCACGCCGGCGTGGAGTTGCAGTTCAACGTCAACTACGGCGCGGTGGACGTGGTGCGCGAGAACATCGGCGTCGCCATCCGCAACACGATGATCGCGCCCCCCGACGACGTGGTCGTGCGCGAGCTCGGCACCGAATGGGTGGGCCCGGTGTGCGCGCCCGACTACATGCGCCAGGCGCGCCTGCGCCAGCCGGCCGACCTCGTCGACGCGCGCCTGCTCAGCACCAAGACCCGTCCCGCCGCCT
Organism: Pseudomonadota bacterium; assembly: GCA_963204815.1. GTDB lineage: Bacteria > Pseudomonadota > Gammaproteobacteria > Burkholderiales > Burkholderiaceae_C > Rubrivivax. The sequence goes on from CAUJHQ010000190.1 coordinate 44,305, forward strand.
GGCAGGAATGGGCCGACGCCGCCGGCGTGAGCGGCGTGCCCTTCACGGTGCGCGAGCAGTTCGAGCACTTCTACGTCCTCATCCAGGCCGCCGTGTGCGGGCTCGGCATCGCGACCGTGCCGCGCATGCTGGTGCTGGACGACCTGAACTCCGGCAAGCTGGTGGCGCCCTTCGGCTTCGCGCCCGGACCGCACAAGCTGGCGCTTTGGCTGGCGCCGCATGCCCGCACGCGGCCGGACGCGAAGGCGCTCACCGACTGGCTCACCGAGGAACTGCAGGACACCGAAGCGCGGCCGGCGGCAGCGGCTTAGCCGACGTCCGCCGGCGCGCGCGTCACCGCGCCGTGCGACGCATCGGACACCAGCGCCGCGTACTTCGCGAGCACGCTGCTGCGGCCCGGCGCCGGCGGCCGGCGCCCGCGCTGCGCCAGCCGCTCTGCGAGCGCGGCGTCGGTCAGCTCGACGTCGAGCCGGCGCCCTTCGACGTCGATGTGCACCCTGTCGCCGTCGCGCAGCGCCGCGATCGGCCCGCCGGCCGCTGCCTCGGGCACCACGTGGCCGATGACGAAGCCGCGCGTCGCGCCGGAGAAGCGGCCGTCGGTCAGCAGCGCCACGCTCTCGCCGAGGCCGGCGCCCTGCAGCGCGCCGGTGACGAACTGCATCTCGCGCATGCCGGGGCCGCCGCGCGGGCCTTCGTTGCGCAGCACCATCACGTCGTTCGGGCGGATGGTGCCGGCCTTGATGGCGTCGAAGGCGTCTTCCTCGCACTCGAACACGCGCGCCGGGCCGCGGTGGGCGCGCTTGACCTGGCCCGACAGCTTGATGACACAGCCGCCGGGCGCCAGGTTGCCGCGCAGGATGGCGAGGCCGCCTTCAGGCTTGAGCGGGTCCGACAGCGGGCGGATCACGTCCTGGCCGGCCCGCTCGGCGGCGGCGTCGATCTCCGTGCCGAGCGTGCGGCCCGTGACGGTGGCTTCCTGCGGGTGCAGCAGGCCGGCCTGCAGTAGCCGCTTGCCGACCACCGGCATGCCGCCGGCGGCGTGCATCTCCGGCGCGGTGTAGCGGCCCCAGGGGCGCAGGTCGGCGAGCACCGGCGTGCGGCGCGAGGCGGTGTCGAAGTCTTCCAGCGCGAGCTCGACGCCGAACTCGCTGGCCATCGCCAGCAGGTGCAGCACCGCGTTGCTGGAGCCGCCGGTGGCCATGACGCCAGCGATCGCGTTCTCGAAGCTGCGCCGGGTGACGATGCTGCGCGGCGTGGCGCCGCGCGCGAGCAGGTCCATCACCAGGCGCCCGCACTCGGCGGCGCCTTGCGCGCGGCCGCCGTCGACCGCCGGCAGACCGTTGAAGCCCATCGGCGACAGGCCCAGCATCTCGCACGCGGTGGCCATCGTGTTGGCGGTGAACTGGCCGCCGCAGGCGCCGGCACCGGGGCAGGCGTGGTCCTCGATGGCGGTGAGCTCGGCGTGGTCGATGCGGCCGGCATTGAAGGCGCCGACGGCCTCGTAGACGTCCTGCACCGTGAGCTTGCGGTCGGCGAAGAGGCCGCTGCGCGATTCACACGCGCCGGCCTGGATCGAGCCGCTGTACAGCAGCAGCCCCGGCAGGTCGAGGCGGCCGAGCGCCATCGCCATGGCGGGGATCGTCTTGTCGCAGCCGGCGATGACGACGAGGCCGTCGAACATGTGGCCGCGCGCGACGAGCTCGACCGAGTCGGCGATGACCTCGCGGCTGACGAGCGAGGTCTTCATGCCTTCGGTGCCGGTGGTGATGGCGTCGTTGATGGCGACCGTGTTCACCTCGATCGGCGTGCCGCCGGCGGCGCGGATGCCCGCCATCACCTGCTGCGCCAGTTCGCGGTGGTTCCAGTTGCACGGCATGGTGCCGATCCAGCAGTGGGCGACGCCGATCTGCGGCCGCGCGAGGTCGTCGCCGGTGAAGCCGATGGCCTTCATCATCGAGCGCGCGACGGCGCGGTCGGGGCCGTCGAGCAGCGGGCGGCTCTTGTGGCGCAGGTCGCGCAGCACCTGCGTCATGCCGCCCCCAGCGGGTGGCGGCGCAGGAAGCGGCGGATCTCGGCGAGCGTCTGCGCCGGCGCCTCCTCGGGCACGAAGTGGCCGCAGCGCAGCGCGCGGCCGGTGACGTTCGCGGCCGCCTCCTGCCAGTCGGCCAGGCAGTCGAACATCTTGCCGACGACGCCCCGCGAGCCCCACAGCACGAGCAGCGGCATCGCGAGCCTGCGCGCGCGGTCGGCGCGGTCGTGCTCGAGGTCGATGCCGCCGGCGGCGCGGTAGTCCTCGCAGCTCGCGTGCACGGCGCGCGCGTCGGCGAAGGCGCGCACGTACTCGCGCACCGCCGCCTTCGAGAACTTGCTCAGGTCGGGCTTGTCGCGGCCGATGCGGCCCAGGAACAGATGCGGCAGCTTGCCGGCCAGCATCTCCTCGGGCAGCGGCGCCGGCTGCAGCATCATGAACCAGTGGTAGTAGGCCTTCGCGAAGGCCATGTCGGTGCGCTCGAACATCTTCAGCGTCGGCGAGATGTCCAGCACCGAGAACGTGTGTACGCGCTCGCCGTGGTCCTTCGCCAGCCGGTGCCCGACGCGGCCGCCGCGGTCGTGGCCGACGAGGTGGAAGCGCTCGAAGCCCAGGCGCGACATCACCTCCACCATGTCCTGCGCCATCGCGCGCTTGGAATAGTTCGAGTGGTCGGGCAGGCCCTTCGGCTTGGACGAATCGCCGTAGCCGCGCAGGTCGGGGCAGACCACCGTGTACTCGCGCGCCAGCAGCGGCGCGATGGCGTGCCAGCAGGCGTGCGTCTGCGGGTAGCCGTGCAGCAGCAGCACGGGGTCGCCGCGACCGGCGGTGACGAGGTTGATGGTGGCGCCCGAGGTGCGGACGCGGCGGTGCTGGAAACCGGGAAAGAGCGACACCGTTCAGGCCTCCCCGTTGCTCTGCGCGAGCCGGCGGCGCACGGCCGTGGCCGTGGCCAGGCGCCCGCCGGCGGCCTCGATGCGGCGCCGCGCGTCGCGCACGAGGCTGCGGTTGTCCTGCGTGCAGCCCATCGGCGCGTCCTCCAGGCCCACGCGCACGTGGCCGCCGCGCTCGATGGCGGCTTCGAGCAGCGGCCCGAGCTCGACGCCCAGGCCGGCCACCATCCACGGTGCACCGGCGTGTTCCAGTTCCAGCAGCTTCAGGTAGGCGTCGAGCGCCCAGTCGGCCGGCGGGAAGCCGAACGCGATGTGCTGCGAGAACATCAGCCGGTAGATCGGCACCGGCGCGCCAGGGTAGAGGCGGTGCAGCGCCGCGCCGAGGCGCATGAAGCCGGGCTCGTAGATGGCGTACGACGGCGTGATGCGGTGCTGCTGCGCCAGCGCCAGCCCGTGGCGGATGTGGTTCTCCGGGTTGGCGTAGACGAAGCCGGGCTTGCCGATGGCGAGGTCGGCGTAGTGCGAGATGTTGGTCGAACCGGGGTCGACGACCGACCATTCCACCAGGCCGGCGCGCACCAGCTGGTCGACGGCGCCGAATCGTTCCTCGGGCGTCATCGCGCGCGGCGCGTCGACGCTGCCGGCGAACGGCAGCGTGCCGTAGCAGATGACGTCGCGGCGGCCGCGGATGCGCTCGATGATGGGCGCGTAGATGTCGTAGTCGTCGCGCTGGCGGCCGGTGGCGGGGTCGTAGGCGTGGAAGTGGATGATCGACGCGCCTTCGTCGGCGCAGGCGAGCGCGGCGTCGACGATCTCGTCGGCGGTGACGGGCATGTTGGGCTGGCGCGTGCGCGACCAGGGCCCGTTCAACGCGACTTCGAGCCAGGCGTTCGGGTTCATCGGGTTCTCCTCTTGGCGGGGGCCGGCGCGGCGCTCGGGGCGTCGCCGGTGCGGTAGCGCAGGTGCGCGCGCGTCAGGTGGGCGGTGATCAGCTTCGCGGCGCCTTCGGCGTCGTGCGCGGCAATGCACTCGAACAGCTTCTCGTGCTCGCGCAGCGTCACCTTCTCGGCACCGCCGGGCGCACGGACCATCTCGTCGTGGAACTTCTCCAGCCACTGCAGCATGGCCTGCGACACCGCCATGTAGACGCTGTTGCCGGAGGTGACGGCGATGGCGCGGTGGAACGCCATGTCGGTCTCCAGGAAGCGCTGGGGGTCCGGCAGCGCGCGCCGGTGCTCGTCGAGCGCGGCGCGCAGGCGCTCGATGTCGGCGGCGGTCGCCTTCTGCGCGGCCAGCCGCACCATCGCGATCTCGAAGTGCAGGCGCGCCTGCTTCAGGTCTTCCAGCAGGCTGGGCGAGCCGGTCAGCAGGTGCATGGCCGAGTCGGAGATCTGCGCGATCACGGTGTCGGCCGTGACGGCGAGCACGCGCGCGCCTTCGCCGTGCACGATGTCGACGAGCCCCATGCGCTGCAGCGACTGCATCGCCTCGCGCACCGCCGGGCGGCCGACGCCGAAGGCGGCCATCAGCTCGCGCTCCGAAGGCATCCACGAGCCGACCGGGAACTCGCCGGCGCGCAGGCGCGCGAGCAGGCGGTCCAGCACCTCGTGCGACAGCTTGCGGCGGGCGATGGGCTCGGCCTCCGACGCGGCGCCGCGTTGACGCCCCTTCAAGTCCGTGTCATGATCTGCACTCATGTACTCATCATACCAGTACATCCAGCCGCAGGCAATGCGAATCCCCCGCCCGAATTCAAGGAGACCCTCATGAAACGACGCACCGCCCTGCAGGCGGCCACGCTCGGCGCCGCGCTCACGGCGCCGGCCATCGTGCGCGCCCAGCCGCAGATCAAGTGGCGCCTGGCCTCGAGCTGGCCGAAGAACCTGGACACCATCTATGGCGGCGCCGAGGTGGTGGCCAAGCGCGTGGCCGCGGCCACCGACGGCAAGTTCGACATCCGCGTCGCCGGCCCCGGCGAGCTGGTGCCCGCGCTCGGCGTCGCCGACGCCGTGCAGCAAGGCACCGTGGAGTGCGCGCACACCGCGTCGGTGTTCTTCTTCGGCAAGGACCCGACCTTCGCGCTCGACGGCCAGATCCCGTTCGGCATGACCTCGCGCCAGATGACCGGCTGGATGTACGACGGCGGCGGCCTGCAGCTGCTGCGCGACTTCTACCGCGAGTACAACATCGTCAACTTCGCCTGCGGCAACACCGGCACGCAGATGGGCGGCTGGTTCCGCAAGGAAGTGAAGACGCTGGCCGACATGAAGGGCCTGAAGTTCCGCATCGGCGGCTTCGGCGGCCTGGTGCTCAAGCGCCTGGGCGTGGTGCCGCAGAACCTGCCCGGCGGCGAGATCTACACCGCGCTGGAGCGCGGCACGATCGACGGCGCCGAGTTCATCGGCCCCTACGACGACGAGAAGCTGGGCCTGAACAAGATCGCCAAGGTCTACCACTACCCGAGCTACTGGGACCCCTGCGGCCAGATCACGATGTACGTCAACGCGAAGGCCTGGGAGAGCCTGCCGAAGGACTACCAGCAGATCTTCGAGATGGCCTGCAGCGACGCCCACGTCGACATGCAGGCCAAGTACGACACCCGCAACCCGGCGGCGCTGCGCCGGCTGGTCGGCGGCGGCGTCAAGGTGACGCCGTTCCCGCGCGAGGTGGGCGTGGCCGCGTGGAAGGAGACGAACGACCTGTTCGCCGAACTGTCGCAGCAGAACCCGAAGTGGAAGAAGATCTACGACAGCTTCGCCAAGTACCGCGATGACCAGATCCTCTGGTCGCGGTTCTCCGAAGGCGCCTACGACAGCATGATGCTGTCGATGAAGGCCGCCGGCGGCAAGGGCTGACGGGCCCAGCCGGGCGGCTGCCTCAGCCGCCCGGCGACAGCCACTGCAGCAGCGTCGCGTACAGCTGCGCCGGCTCGACCGGCTTGCCGAGGCGGTCGCTCATGCCGGCGTCCAGGCAGGTCTGGCGCTCGCCCCCGAAGGCATCGGCCGTGATCGCCAGAACCGGCACGCCCGCGTACCGCGGGTCGGCGCGCAGCACGCGCGTGGCCTCCAGCCCGTTCATGCGCGGCATGTGGATGTCCATCAGCACCAGCGCGTAGACGTGGCGGGCGGCGGCCTCGACGGCCTGCACGCCGTCCGCGGCCTCGTCGACCGCCAGTCCAGCATGCTGCAGCAGGCCGCGCAGCGCCTCGCGGTTCACCGCGTCGTCCTCGACGAGCAACACGCGCGTGCCGGCGAAGCGCCGGCGCAGCGCGTCTTCGGCAGCGTCGTCGGCGGCGGGCGCCGCGCCGTCCGCCGCGGGCTCACCCACCGGCACCGTGAACCAGAAGGTGCTGCCGACGCCCGGCGTGCTGTCGACGCCGATCGTGCCCCCCATCAGCTCGACCAGCTGCCGGCTGATCGACAGGCCGAGGCCCGCGCCGCCGTAGCGGCGCGACAGGGAGCCGTCGGCCTGCTCGAACGGTGTGAACAGGCGCGCCAGGTCTGCGCGCGCGATGCCGATGCCGGTGTCGGCGACCTCGAAGCGCAGCCGTTCGGGCGCCGGCCCCGGTGGCTCGGTCGACACGCGCACCGTGACGCTGCCCTGTTCGGTGAACTTGAGTGCGTTGCCCACCAGGTTCAGCAACACCTGCCCCAAGCGCAGCGGGTCGCCGACGCAGCGCCGCCGGCGCAGCGCCGGCGCGATCTCGACGCCCAGCGAGACCGACCTGGCGCGCGCCTGCAGCTCGAACATCGAGACCAGCTTGTCGAGCACCGTGTCGAGGGTGTACTCCACGCGTTCGAGCGTCAGGCGCTCGGCCTCGATGCGCGAGATGTCGAGGATGTCGTTGATGAGCGCGAGCAGGTGGCGCGACGCGTCCTCCACCTTGCCGATCTGCTCGCGCACCTTGTCGTCGGTGCTGCGGCGGCGCGCGAGGTAGCTGAACCCGAGGATGCCGTTGAGCGGCGTGCGCAGCTCGTGGCTCATGTTGGCGAGGAAGGTGCTCTTGGCGCGGTTCGCGGTCTCCGCCAGTTCCTTCGCCAGCGTGATCTCGGCAAGGTGCTGCTGCTGCTGCGCGAGCAGCGCGTTGACGGTCTCGGCCACCACCGCCACCTCGCCCTGCGCCGCCACCGCGAGCGGCCGTGACGTGCCCGGCGGCCGGCGGCCGAGGTCGTTCAGGGCGTCGATCAGGCGCACCAGCGGCCGCGTCACGAAGCGCGTGAGCACGAAGTACAGCACCGCGGTGCCGAGCAGGATGAAGCCCGCGCCGACGGCCGCCACCTTCGCGTACAGCGCCTGCAGCGCGCTGTCGATGCGCTGCTGAGAAGCGCCCACCAGCACCGCGCCGACGACCGCGCCGTCGGTGCCGACGATGGGCGTCAGCACCGCCGCGTGGCGGCCGGCGGCGAGGTCGAGCCCGAGCTGCCGTGCGCGCCCGCTGGCGATGTCGCCGGCGAGCGCGGGCAGTTCGAGGCGCCCGGTCACGGCGCCGCGGGCGGCGTTCATGAACATCGCGTCGCCGTCCAGCCCCAGCACGGCGACGAGGTCGATGCCCTCGTGGCGGGTCACCGCTGCGTTGCACTGGTCCTCGAAGCCGACGATCTCGTCGGGCCGCAGGCCGACGGCGAGGATGCGCTCGAACTGCGTCGCCACCTCGTGCGAGACGGCCTTCGAGCGCTCCGCGAGCGCCTGCTCGTAGGCCTGCGAGAAGAAGCGCGCCGCCGAGGCCGTGACCGCCAGCACCGTGAGCACGAGCACGGTGCCCGCCACGGCGAGGATCCGGGTGCGCAGGCTGCCCCTCAAGGCTTGTCCCAGTCGAAGGTGCTGATCACCTGCGAGGCGAGCAGCTGTTCGCTGCGCACCGCGATGCCGAGCTTGCGCGCGCGTGCCAGGCCGATCACCGGCACGCCCTTGGTGGTGGCGTGGATCGGCAGGCTCGCGGGCGAGGCGCCATCGACGAGGATCCGGCGTGCCAGCCGCCCCGCGGCCAGGCCCTGCTCGCGCTCGGAGACCGTCACGGCGACGAGCGTGCCGTGGTGGACGCGGTCGATCCAGAACCCGAGGTCGGGCAGGCGCGAGTTCTCGGCCGTCCAGCGCAGCACGTCCTGGTACGGGACGTTCTGGCCCGCCCGGTCCTTGAAGTTGAAGATGCCGATCAGCGCAACGCCGTCCGCGATGGCCGGGTAGGCCGCCATGCGCGCCTTGAACTCGTCGAAGCTGCGCAGCGTCTCCCAGGCGACGATGCTGACGCCCGGCGGCAGCGGCGCCGTCTTCATGCGCTCCACCACCGGGTCCCACATCGGTGCATCGTCCAGCACGACGACCAGGCGCCGGAGCGACGGCACCACGCGCTTGAGCAGCAGCACCGATTCGGCGAAATGCTCGTGCTCGATGACGCCGGTGACGTTGCGCGCGCGGTCGAAGCCGTAGTGCGCCGGCGCCTTGTTGACGCCGCTGAAGACCTGCGGCAGCGGGCGGTCGAGGAAGTGGCGCGTGACCTGCTCCTGCGCGTCGTCGTCGGTGGTGTAGACGAGGTCGGGCTTCCAGCGTTCGACCAGCTCGCGCGCCTCGCGGCCACGCGCGGCGATTTCGTCCGGCGCCGAGTGGCGCTTGGCGTCGAGCTGGACGATGCGGTACTCGGCGGGCACGTCGCCGAGGCCGGCCTTGAAGCCTTCGAACTGGCCGTCGGTCCAGCGCCACGGCGAGTGATAGCTCATGACGTGCAGGATCTTCAGCGGTGCGGCGGGCGCGGCCGGCACCTGCGCCGTTGCGCCACCGGCCGCGGCGAGCAGCCAAAGGCCGAGCAGGCAGGCGAACGGAGTGCGCTTCATCGTCGGATCTCCAACGGTTTGCATGTTAGCCACTGGAGATCGACGCACCCTGTGCTGCGTCATGGCGCGGCGCGATCGAGCCGCCCGGAGCCGGAGGCAGCGCGCCCCGGTGCCGACTCAGGCACTGCCCTTGCCTTGCGACGGCTTGCGCCGCAGGTAGGCCGGCTTCTCGGACCACTCCATCGCCGGCGAGTAGACGGCGAGCTCGTCCTTCTCTGCGAGCCGGCTGCCCAGCTTGCCCGACGCGTACAGCGACTCCTTCATCAGGCGCTCGCGCGAGCGCTCGTCGGCCATCGAGTGCATCGCCCGCAGCACCGCGGCCAGCCATTCGTTGCCGGCGAACTGGCGCTCGGCCTGCGCGAGGAGGCGGTCCACGCCGTCCCAGTCGCCCTGCGCCACGGCGGCGCGCATCCGCGTCAGCACCGCGGCCGCCGACAGCTCGGCGAGCCGGCGCGAGACGAGTTCGTCGTCGGCGAGCGCGGCGTGGGCAGCCGCGCCCATCACCGGCAACGCGAGGCCGGCGCGTTCGAGCTGCACCGGCTCGCCTTCGAGGCTGACGCTTTCGACGTTCACGCGCAGCAGCGACAGCAGGCCGCCGTGCGCCGGCAGCGCGCCCGCCGCCACCTTCAGGCGCAGCACGGCCCAGGCCTCGGTGCCCCAGGCCAGGTCGGGCAGGCGCCAGCCGCGCTCGGCCTTCGGCAGGTCGTTCACCATCTCGACCACGACACCGTCGGGCACGTCGGCGGCCAGGTGCAGCTCGCGCAGGCACAGGTTGCCGAGCAGTTCGAGTTCCTGCTGGAACGGTTCCATCAGGTCCTCGGCGCTGTCGCCGTAGTAGGCGTTGCCGCCGCCGGCGCGCGCCATCGCCACCATCAGCCCCTCGTTGAAGTCGTTGCCCAGGCCGTAGGTGCTGGTGGTGATGCCGCGTGCCGCCCAGTCGGCGCATTGCGCGGCAATGGCGTCGGCGTCGGTGAGGCCTTCGTTGGCCTGGCCGTCGGACAACAGGATCACGCGCTTCAGCCCGTGGCCCTGCACGTCGGCCAGCGTGTCGGCGCCCTCGCGCCAGCCGCCGTGCAGGTCGGTGTTGCCGCCGGCATGCACCGAGGCCAGCGCGGCGCGCAGCGGCGCGGCGTCGGACAGCGGCACCGCCGGCCACAGCCGCTGCACGCGGTTGTCGAACTGCACCAGCGAGACCGCGTCGGTGGGCCGCAGCTGGCCGATCACGTACTCGGCGCAGCGCCGCGCCTCGGCCAGCGGCCGCCCCGCCATCGAGCCGGAGCGGTCGATCACCAGCGCAAGCGCCTGTGGCGGGCGTTCGGCGACATGGCCGGCCGGGGCGTCCGGCGCCTGGATGCGCACGAGCACATCGACCACCTGGTCGGCGCCGGCCGCCAGGCCGGAGCGGCGCGCGGTCAGGATGACGGTGGTGCAAAGGGAGAGATGGGCGTTCATGGCGTCCTCCAGGTCGGCGTTGCGGGAGGAACAGTCTGGCGATGCCGTGGCTCACAGGGTGAGCCAGGCGGTGCGCGGTTCGCGCGTCATCGCGCGTGGTGCCGCGGTGCCATGACGCTCACCCTTGACGACAGTCAACGGCCGCCAGCCGGCTTCGCCACAGACTCTGCATCAGCTTCGACCGGTGCCCCTCGGTGTCTCCGGCAGTCGAGCGCCCTTGCGGAGAACCAGCGTGACCCACAAAGAGACGGCAGTCCCCGGCCCCGTGCCACAACCGGCGCCCGCCTGCAGCACGCCCCCGGCCTCGGCCGACCCCTCGCAGGCCGTCGTCGAGAAACCCACGCGGCGCGGCTTCCTTCGCTCGGGCAGCATGCTGAGCCTGTCGTCGCTGATGGGCACCGGCGCGCTGATGGCGCCCGCCGGCGACGCCCAGGCCGCGGTCGAGTGGGCCGAGCACTTCCAGAAGAACTACCGCCTGATGACGGCGGAAGAGAAGAACGAAGCCCGCCTGCGCCTCGAACGGCGCCACACCGACGAATACGGCAAGAAGGTCAGCGTCGACATCACCGAGGCCCAGCCCGGCGTGCTGATGGGCTACGCGCTGAACATCCGCAAGTGCATCGGCTGCCGGCGCTGCGTGAAGGCCTGCGTCGAGGAGAACAACCAGTCGCGCGGCTCGCGCCCCGGCGAACGCATCGAGTGGATCCAGGTGCTGCGCATGGAACGCGGCGAGTTCACCGGCCAGAAGATGAACCAGGGCTACCCGGAAGGCCTGGGCATCCAGGTCGGCGGCAACGCCTACAGCCCGGCGGGCCAGGTGCTGGAAGGCCAGTACTACTACGAGCCCGAGAAGGTGCCCGAGAAGGAAGCCAACTACATGCCCATCGCGTGCATGCAGTGCGAGAAGCCGCCGTGCGTGAAGGTCTGCCCGGTGCGAACCACCTACCGCGAGGCCGACGGCCCGGTGGTCATCGACTACAACTGGTGCATCGGCTGCAAGATGTGCATGAACGCCTGCCCCTACTGGGCGCGGCGCTTCAACCTGACGACGCCGGTCCTGCCCAAGCAGGACATGAACCCGGTCACGCACTACCTCGGCAACCGCCCGCGCATGCGCGGCGTCGTCGAGAAGTGCCACTGGTGCCTGCAGCGCACGCGCCACGGCCGCTACCCGGCCTGCGTGGAAGTCTGCCCGGTGGGCGCGCGCAAGTTCGGCAACCTGCTCGACCCCGAGAGCGAGGTGAGCAAGGTGCTGGCGCGCAAGAACGTGTTCCGCCTGAAGGCCGAGCTGAACACCTTCCCGAAGTTCTTCTACTTCTACGACTGAGGGGACGACCGTGCTGACGAGTTTCGTTTCCGACTACGTGCGCTACGTGCTCAAGGGCGGCGCCAAGTTCTACGCCTGGATGGGCACGCTGGCACTGCTGATCGTCGGCATGCTCTACGTGTACTGGCTGCAGAACACCGAAGGCCTCATCGTCACCGGCCTCACGAGCCAGATCCACGACGGCCTGTACCTCGCCAACCTGGTGTTCCTGGTGGGCGTGGCGGCCGGTGCGGTGACCATCGTCTTCCCTGCCTACGTGTACCACCACGAGGGCATGCACAAGGTGACGGTGCTCGGCGAGATGCTCGCGATCTCGGCCGTGATCATGGTGATGATGTTCGTCTTCGCGCACATGGGCCGGCCCGACCGGCTCTGGCACATGGTGCCGCCGCTGGGCATCTACAGCTTCTCGTCGATGCTCGGCTGGGACGTGCTGGTGCTCAACGGCTACCTGTTCCTGAACGCCATCGTCGGCTTCTGGTACCTGTACTCGAAGTACACCGGCAAGCCGGTGAACAAGAAGATCTTCATGCCGCTGGTGTACGTGTCCATCGTCTGGGCGCTGTCCATCCACACGGTCACGGCCTTCCTGCTCGCCACGAACCCGTCGCGCCCGATGTGGTTCCACAGCATGATGCCGATCCGCTTCATCGCCACCGCGTTCGCGGCCGGGCCGGCGCTGATCATCATCGCCTTCCTGATCATCCGCAAGAACACGAAGTTCTGGATCGACGACAGCGCCATCAAGCTGCTCGCGACGATCGTCACCTGGTGCCTGGGCATTGCGATCTTCCTCACGCTGTCGGAGGTGGTGGTCGAGCTCTACGCCCGCACCGAGCACGCCAACGGCCTGTACTACCTGATGTTCGGCCTCTACGGCCTGACCGGCCTGGTGCCCTGGTTCTGGAGCGCCGTGGTGCTGATGGTGGTGTCCTTCGTGCTCTTCCTGATGCCGTCGTTCCGCAACGACATGAACAAGCTGCCCATCGCCTGCGGCCTGGCCTTCGCCGGCATCTGGATCGAGAAGGGCATGGGGCTCGTCGTGCCCGGCTTCATCCCGTCGCCGATCGGCGAGGTCACCGAGTACTACCCGACCTTCGTCGAGTGGCTCATGACGCTGGGCATCTGGGCCTTCGGCTTCTTCATCCTGACGATCCTGCTCAAGGGCGCCATCGGCATCCTGGTGGGCGATATCAAGTTCGGCGGCGCGGCACCGACCGCGGCGGCGGGCTGAGGTGAACACCATGAAGCGAGTTGCCATCCCCGCCGTGGCCCTGGTGCTGTGCAGCGCCCTGCTGCTGCGCGTCGGCGCGCAGGACAAGCCTGCCGCCGCGGCCACACCGCCGGCCGCCGCCGCCTCCGCCCCCGCCGAGGTGATCTGCTTCGAAAGCCGCCAGGGCGGCGCCACCGACGTGACGCAGCGCGAGCTCAAGCCCGGCCTGCCGAACGTGAAGTGCTCGCCGGTCACCGGCGCGGCGCTCTGGTACGGCGACCCCTACGACGGCACGGTGCCGATGGGTGCGATGCCGGGCCTGGAGGCGCTGCCCGAAGGCACCGCCGTGGTCAAGCCGCGCTCCACCAAGCTGAACCTGCTGGCCCAGTGCGGCACGGCGTGCCACAACGGCGTGTTCCCGAAGGGCTTCCCGAAGAACAACCGGCCGGTGCCCATTCCGACGATGGAAGGCATGCTGCCGGACGTCAAGACCTTCCAGCACGGCCGCGGCCGCATCTGGTGCCTGGAGTGCCACCACTCCACCAAGCGCAACATGCTGGTCGACCACTTCGGCGACCCGATCAGCTTCGACCAGCCGCAACTGCTGTGCGGCAAGTGCCACGGCGACAAGCTGCGCGACTGGCGCGACGGCATCCACGGCAAGCGCATCGGCGACTTCACCAGCACCGGCAAGAAGCGCTGGTTCACCTGCACCGAGTGCCACAACCCGCACAACGTGCAGGACGGTGCACGCGACCGCGGTTTCGTGCAGCTGAAGCCCGAGACGCCGCCGCAGATGCCGCGCGGCATGAAGGACGCGGCCTTCGAGAAGACGCACCCGATTCCGCACTGATGGCCGACGCCGCCGACAACCCGAAGCCCGAGCGCGGCGACCCCACCTGGGTGCCGCCGGCGCTGACGCGCGAGGAGCAGACGCGCAACGTCGGCAAGACGCCGGTGTTCTTCGGCCCGCCGCTGGCGGTGCTGACGCGCGAGCAGAAGAACACGATGGAGATCAGCGGCCGCATCAACCGCACGGCGGAGCGCTACCTCGAGCTGATGCGCCTGCACGCGCTGGAGCTCAGCGAGCCCGAACGCCAGTGCCTGGTGCACCTGTGCGGCATCGGCTTCATGTCGCCGCTGGAGATCCGCGAGCTGCCGCTGGAAGTCGAGCTGACGCGCTTCGAGTGCGAAGGCCTGGACAAGGCGGCGCTGGCGGCGAAGCTGCGCGCCGCCAGCTTCGTCGAGCTCGTGTCGGTCGTCGAATCCCTGGGCTTCTGAAGCCCCACCCGCCGGAGCCCGCCACGCCATGCCCTGCCTCACGCCCTGGGACCCCGGCTTCGCCGTCGGCCACCCGCTCATCGACGACCAGCACCGGGCCCTGCTGGCGCAGTGCGAGACCCTGGCCGGGCTGTGCGGCCACGACGCCGACCCCGCCGCCTTCGACGCCGCGTTCAGCCGCCTGAAGGCGCTGACCCGCGAGCACTTCGCGGCCGAGGTGGCGTTGCTGGCCGAGCGCGGCGACACCGACACCGAAGACCTGGCGCTCGAGTGCGACGAGTTCGAGTACCTCGCCGACGAGATCGCCACCACCGCGAACTTCGACCGCCTGGAGCTGCAACGCTTCGCCGCCCTCTGGTGCCTGGGTCACGTGCGCGGCTCGGCGCAGCGCTGCCGGGCCGCCGCCGCCGCGCCGCGCACCGGTGCCGGCGCCGGTCACGGCAACGGGATCTGATCGACGGCGTCGAGCACCCGAAGCAGCAACGCTGCCAGGTTCCCCTGGCCGTTGAGGTAGCCGGCGATCGCGACCCCGGAGTCGCGCTCCTGGAGCATGAAGCCCAGGTAGCCCGCCGTGCCGCCGAAGTGCCCCAGGTACACCCGGCCGTTGCGCTCCAGGCGCATCACGCCGAGCCCGTAGCCGGTCAGGTACTCCTCGGGCACGGAGGCCGGCGTGAAGTCGAGCATCTGCGCCATCGTCGCGCTGCGATCGAACAGGCGCCCGTCGAACCACGCGCGAAGCAGCCGTGTCAGGTCGGTGGGTGTCGTGATCCACGCGTGGCCGCCGGCGGCGTCCGCCATCGAGGGGTCGATCTCCGACATGTCGACCCAACGGCCGTCGATCGCGCCGTAGCCGCGCGCGCAACCGGGGCAGCGCACGTCGCCGACCGGCGGCAGCGCGCTGTTCTGGAGCCCGGCGCGGTGGAACACGCGCTCGCCGACCACCCGGCGCCAGTGCTGGCCGGTGTTGTGCGCCAGCACCTCGCCGAGCACGATGTAGTTGGTGTTCGAGTATGACCAGCCGGCGCCCGGCGGCTGCGTGCGCGGCTTTGCGCGCGCGCGGGCTAGGTAGTCGGCCACGGTCCAGATGCGCGCGGGGTCGGCCCACACGGCGGCGTCGAAGTCGTCGCCACAGCAATCCGGGATGCCGGAGGTGTGGTTCAGCAGCATGCGCAACGTGATCGACGAGGCCAGCGGCACCTGCGCGGCGACGCTGTCGGGCACGATGCGGTCGAGCGTGGCGCCGAGCGACAGCCGCGACTACTCCACCCGCTGCAGCACCGCGATGGCGACCGCCGGCTTGAGCATGCTGCCGGCGCGCTGCCGGTGCTCCACCGTGAGTGCGGCTCGATCGGGAACCGAGGCCAGGCCGGCGGCCCCCGACCAGCGCCGGTAGGCCGGGTGATCGACGGTGACCGAAGCCCCGGGTGCCGAGCCGTCGCGCGGCACCGCCGCGACGGCCGCGCGCAGCGCGGCCTGGGTCGATTCCGGCAGCGGCTGCTGCAGGTCGGCTTCGCCGCCGCAGGCCGTCAGCGCGAGCAGCGCCGCCACGACGGCGAAGCCACGCTGCAGCCGCAACGATCGGGAAGGGTGTCCGAAGTTCATGGCGAGATCCTGTTCGGGTGTGTCGGTGGTTCGGGTCACGGCCGCGTGGACCGTGGCGGCTCTGCAATCGGGCCGCAACGGGACGGTCAGAAGTTGAACTTCAGCCCGCCCGAGATCAGGAGGCCGAGTTCCTGCACCTCCTGGCGCGTCTGGTAGTCGGCGCTGTAGCTGTAGCCGCCGACGTTGGCGTGGTCGTAGGCGTTGAGCAGCTCGACGTAGAAGCTCCAGGCGGGCGACATGCGGGCGTCGGCGCGCAGGTCGAGCCGGTGGTAGGCCGGCAGTCGCTCGGAGTTGACGGCGCCGTACACCGGGCGCGTGCGCCCGTCCGGGTACGACGCCGTGCCGACCACCGGCGTGTTCAGCGCGCCGCTGTGGTAGCTCCAGCGCCACCCGTACGACCAGCGTTCGTTGTGCTGGTACTGCCCCACCAGGTTGACGATGACGGGCTGGTCGTAGGTGAACGGGAAGCTCGTGCCGGTCGCGTCGACCGTGCGCCGCGAGCGCGAGAGGCTCACGCTGGCGTAGCCCGAGAACGGCCCGCCGGCGGGGTCCTTCTTGAGCAGCAGCTCCAGCCCGTGGGCGCGCCCGCTGGCACCGTTCACGTAGAGCAGGTCGGGGTCGGCCACGGCGTAGCCGCTGAAGGTCTTCGCGTAGGCCTCGGCACGCCAGCTCCAGCCGTCCGCCAGCCGCTGCGAGACGCCGGCCACGGCGTGGTTCGAGCGCACCGGCCCCAGCGCCGGGTTGCCGACCTCGGCGACCGACTGCGCGCTGTCGGGCGGCTGGCTGTGGCGGCCCAGGCCGGCGGAGAAGGTGAGGTCCGGCTCGGGGCTGAACTCGACGCCCAGGCGCGGCTCCACGGCGGTCTTCTCCAGGTTCGATTCACGCGCGATCCGCAGCCCGGCCGTGGCCACCCAGCGCCGGCCGAGCTGCCAGCGGTCGTTCGCGTGGAGGTCGGCCGCGTTGCGGCGCGCGCGCTGGTCGGTCACCAGCCGCGGCGAAGACGAGACGTCGCAGTTCGGATCGAACTCGGTGCAGCGCGGCAGGTTGAAGTCCACCCCGACGTCGACGACGCGCCCCTCGACCGAGCCGCCGAGCGTGATGTCGTGGTCGCGCCAGGCGGTCACGCTCAACTGCTGGCGAAGGTAGGTCGTGTGGGTCACCACGTCGACGACACCGGCCGCGCCGAGCCGCAGCGACGTGCGCCGGTGCATGCGGCCGAGCGCGACGCGGCTGCCCAGCGTCTCGCGGATGTCCCACTCCCACACCCCGGCGAGCGTCTGGTAGGACTGCCGGTTCTGGCCCTGGCCGGCGAGCAGCGGATCGCGCTCCGCCGCGTTGCCGTCTTCCTTCACCGTGAAGAGCAGCTTGTCGGTGGCGGCGCTGAAGTCCAGCCGCAGCCGCTGCGTGCCACCCAGCTTCCACAGCAGCCGGCCCTGGGCGTCGCTGTAGACGGGTGTCGTGAAGGTGACGCCCTCCTCCTTGTCTTCGATGCGGGACACGACGAGGTCGAACCAGCTCCGCCGCGCGGCGAAGAAGAACGAGACGTCGTCGCCGAGCGGGCCTTCGACGAGCGCGTTCGCCCCCAGCAGGCCGAGGTCGAGGCTGCCGCCGAGGCGGTCGGTGCGCGGGCGGCGCAGCTGCACGTCGAACACGGCGCCCACCACGCTGGCATGCTCGGGCGTCCAGGCGGCACTGGACATGCTGAAGCGCTCGATCAGGTCGGCGTTCAGCACGCTCGTGAAGCCGCCCAGGTGGAACAGGTAGCCCACCGGCAGGAAGTCCACGACGTAGGCGTTGTCCGAAGGGCGCGAGCCGCGCACGGCGGGCTCGCTGATGCCGTCGTCGACGATGGCGACACCGGGCAGGGTCTGGATGGCGCGCATCGGGTCGCCGCCGGCGCCGGGCACGCGCGCGAGTTCGGCGCCGCCCACGCTGGTCTTGCCCGCCGCTTCGCGGAACCGGTCGCCGACGATCTCGACGCGCGTCGTCGGCTCGTCGGCCGGCTCGGCCCGGGCCACGGCGCACGGCGCGGCCAGGGCCATCCACACCGCCATCGACAGGCGGTCCATCACCATCTTGTTCAACTCGGGGCCTTCCACGCCGCTCGGCGCACACTGCAAGGCCGCGCATGCTGCGGCGCCGGTGCTTTGCCTTCGCTTTGCGGCGCGACGTCGATGTCGCCGTGCCACGACCGATGCGGCAGCGCCCGGGCACCCGCCGAGGTGGCCGGCGCCAGGCTGCCCGATTCGACACGCGTCCCCGCCACCCCCGCGTGAACGCCGACCTGTCGCCCTTCCCCCGCCCGCACCGTCCCGCTTGGTGGGTCGCCCGTCGGCGCGCCTGAACGCGCCGCGCCGCCGGCGGCGCTGCAACAGGAGAGCTTTGCGTTGGCCCAGGGGGCATGTCGTAGGCTAGCGGCCCCCGGAGCGTGTGGGACGAAAGTACAAGGCATGCATCTGCTGCTGGTGGAAGACGACCTGGAACTGGGCGCCGAGCTGCAGCGCGCCTTGTCGCGCCATGGCCTGACGAGCGAATGGGTGCGGAGCGCGCGCGCGGCGCGTGCGCTGTCCGAACACCACGACGACGGCGCGGCGTTCGCCTGTGCGCTGCTCGACCTCGGCCTGCCCGACGGCAGCGGCGTCGACCTGCTGCACTTCTGGCGCGGCCGCGGCATTGCGCTGCCCGTCATCGTGCTCACCGCGCGCGACGCGCTCGAATCGCGCGTGGCTGCGCTCGACGCCGGTGCCGACGACTACGTCATCAAGCCCTGCGCGCCGATCGAGATCGCGTCGCGCGTGCGCGCCGTCGTGCGCCGTTCGGCGGGGCAGTCCTCGCAGGTGTGGAGCGTGGGCGTTCTGCGCATCGACACCGGCCGGCGCGAGGTGCGCGTCGACGGGCTCGCGGCGGCGCTGTCGCCGAAGGAGTACCAGCTCGTCGTCGAACTTGCCCGCCTGCCCGGCGAAACGGTCTCCAAGCACCGCCTCGCGCGCGCCGGCGCGCCGCTGGCCGAGCCGCTCGAGTTCAGCGCACTCGAATGGCACATCCACAACCTGCGCCGCAAGATCGGCACGCAGCTGATCCGCACCGTGCGCGGCGTCGGCTACTGCCTGGTGAACGACTGATGCAGGCGCTGCTGCAACCGTCGATCGCGCGCCGCCTGCTGCTGGCGCTGGTCGTCGCGTCCGGCCTCGTGTTCGCCGCGATCTACTTCGCCGGGCGCCTGGGTGTCAATGCGCCCGACGTCGGCAACTTCGACCGTGAACTGCGCGTGGTCGCCGACGCCGCCACGCGGGTGGCCGACGGCAGCACCGATGCACGCGAGCTGGCGACCGCGCTGAAGGGTCTGACCGGCTACCTGTCGGCGAACCAGAAGATCAACGGCGCCCCGGAAGGCTTCGTCAGCTTCCGCGTGACCGACGCGCACGGCGTGGCGGTCGCCTTCGGCGGTGCAGGCCCCGCGCAGTGGCCACAGGCGCCCGCCGAAGGCCGCTACGTCCGCCACCTGTCCGACGGCGAGGCCTACCGCGTGCTGAGCGTGCGCAGCGCGGACGGGCGCTTCGCGATCGACATCGCGTCGTCGGAGCGCAGCCGGCAGTCGATCTTCGACGACGTCATGTCCAGCCCGCAGGCGCTGAGCCCACTGCTCTACGCGCTCCCGATCCTGCTGCTGCCGGCGTGGATCGCGGTGCACCGGGGGCTGAAGCCGCTGCGCCGCCTGTCCGCGGAGCTGGCGGCGCGCCGGCCCGACGATCTCTCGCCGGTGCGCGTGGAAGGCGTCTACCGCGAGCTCGTGCCGCTCATCCGCGACCTGAACGCCGCCTTCAGCCGCATCGGCGCGATGCTCGAACGCGAGCGCAGCTTCCTCGCCGACGCGGCGCACGAGCTGCGGACGCCGCTGGCCGTGATGACGGCGCAATGCGACAGCCTGCGCTCCGCGCCGTCGGAGCCCGCCCGCGAATCGGCGCTGGCGCGGCTGGATGGCGGGCTCTCGCGCGCATCGCGCCTCGTCAACCAGCTGCTGGCGCTGGCGCGCCTGGAAGCAGGCACCGCCGACGCGTGGGCCCCGGCCGACGTGGCCGACCTCACGCGCGACGTGCTCGCGCTGCGGGCCGGCGTGGCGCACGAGCACACGGTCGAGCTGAGCTATGTCGGCCCCGACCACCTGGTGGCGCCGTGCATCGGCCATTGCGTGGAGTCCATCCTCGGCAACCTGGTGGGCAATGCGATCGGCTATTCAGGGCGCGGCGCGCGCGTCGAAGTGCAGCTCGAAGCGCCGGCCCCCGGGCAGGTGAGCCTGCGCGTGTGCGACGACGGTCCGGGCATCGCCGCGGAGGACCGGCCGCACATCTTCGACCGCTTCAGGCGCGGCACCGGGGTGCAGGTGACCGGTTCCGGCCTCGGGCTGGCCATCGTGAAGGAGGCGGCGCGCAAGCTCGGTGCGGCCGTGGTGGTGGGCCAGGGCCTGGGCGGGCGCGGCGTCTGCATCAGCGTCACCTGGTCCACGGCGCACCCTTCACCGCCGCGCGGCGGCGGTGTCGAGCAGCGCTGAGCGCAGCGCCGCGGCCAGGTCGTCGGGCAGCCCGGCCACGCCCTTCACGATCCCCGGCCCGCCGTGGCGCCAGGCCACCGTGAAGCGGCGGGCCTCGGCGGCGGAAGGCCCGTCGAACTCGGTGATCTCGAGTTCCACCACGGTGCCGCCTTCGACGAGCAGCGCGCTCGACAGCAGCTTCACGACCGGCCCGAGTTCCAGCACGCGGACGGCGATCAGCTTGTCGAACCGGCCGCGCCGCGCCGGCGGCAGCGTGCCGACGTGGGCCGCCGCGTCGCCGGCGAAGCGCTGCAGTTCCGCAGCACCGAAGCAGCCCGACGTCGCCAGGAAGCGCCGCAGGCCGGACTCCGCGGCGGCCTCGCGCTGCGCGACGTCCCTCTGCCCGGGGCGCCAGCGCGGCGCCCACAGCACGAGCGCCCTAGCGCCGGCGTCGCAGACGGTGGGCGGCTGCGGCGGGTCGATCGTCACGCTCGTGCTGGCGCAGCCGGCCAGGGCGGCGCACAGGGCGCCGATCGAAGCCGCGGCGCGGCGCGGCCGGGCGCTTCTCGACCAGGCGTTCGATTCGGTCATCGTGGGTCGTGGGCGGTGGTGCAAGGGCCATGCGGACGGCGCCTGAAGTCCGGGCAAGGCCAGTGTCCGGGGCCCGGGCTTTGGATCGCCTTTGCATGCGGTGCAGGGCCCGCAGCCAAGGGCGACCCCAGGCCAACGCAAAGGAAGCGGTGGCTAGGCTGCGGGCATCCAAATGCTGTGCAAAGGGCGCGCGACCATGACTCTCTTCGAAGCCGACGACACCCCGCTGCGCCACCGCGCACCGGCAGCGGCCGCGCCGCGCTGGCCCGCACTTCGCAGGGCCGGTCGGCCACTGCTGCGCGCCAGCCTCGTGCTGGCCACCGCGTCGGCGCTGCTGGCCTGCGGCGGCAACGACGGCGACGACACCACGCCGACGCCGCTGCCGCAGCGCACGTTGAGCGTCAGCAGCACCGGTGGCGGCAGCGTTGGCTCGCGGCCGGCCGGCATCGACTGCGGAACCACCTGCAGCGCCGGCTTCGAGCTCGGCGCTTCCGTCACGCTCACGGCGGTGCCCGCGGCCGGCCGGGTCTTCGACGGCTGGGGCGGTGCGTGCACGGGGGCGGCCCCGACCTGCACGGTGGTGATGAGCGGCGCGCGCAGCGTCTCGGCGGCCTTCGTGCCCCCGCCCCCGAACCCCGCCACGCTGACCGTTTCGGTGGCCGGCGCCGGCGCCGTGCGTTCGTCGCCGGCGGGCATCGACTGCGGCAGCGCCTGCAGCGCCACCTTCGGCGGCGGGACGACGGTGGTGCTCACCGCAACGCCGGCCGCCGCCCAGCGCTTCGCGGGCTGGACCGGGGCGTGCAGCGGCACCGCCCCCACCTGCACGCTGGCGATGACGCAGAACCGGAACGCGGGCGCGTCCTTCGCGCCGGCATCGGCGGCACCCGCCTGGCAAAGTGCCCAGTTGCTGGAGACGAACGACGACTTCGACGTCCCGTCGCGCGTGCTGAGCGCGGTGTCCCCCACCGGCGACGCGATCGTCATGTGGGAACAGTCCGACGGTCTTCCCAACGGCAGCACGCGCAAGCTGTATTCGCGGCGCTATGCCGCGGGCCAGGGCTGGGACGCGGCCGTGGTGGTGCCCGGCGTGACCGGCAGCAACACCACGCTGCTCGAAGGCCGGCTGCTGATGGACGCCAGCGGCACGGCCACCTGGCTGCGCCCCAACCTCGAGACGCGCCGCTTCACCGCCGCCGGCGGCTGGGGCACGCCGTTCCTGCCGCCCTTGCAGGCCGGCGGGCTGCTCAGCGCGGCGGTGATGGACGCCGCGGGCGCGATCGGCGTCGTCATCTCGGGCTCCGACGTCTACAACATCAGCCTGCCGGCGCAGGCCAACGCGTGGCTCGCGTGGGCGCGGGTGGACGCCAGCGGCAACCTCGACGCGAAGGACGCCGACGTCGCCATCAGCGCCGACGGCACGGCGATGGCGATCTGGCGCGAGCGCAACCCCGGCGACACGAACTACAGCCTGAAGGCCGCACGCTACGTGCCCGGCGCCGGCGGCTGGCAGGCGCCGGTGACGATCGACGGCAGCTTCGACACCGTCAGCCCGCTCACCGCGCCCCGCGTCGCGATGGACGCCGCCGGCAACGCCATCGCGGTCTGGCACCAGGGCGAGTCGCTGTACCACAACGTGTTCCGCGCCGGCACCGGCTGGGGCACGGCGGTGCAGGTGGATGCCAATGCCTTGAGCTCCAGCTTCACGGCGCGCATCCGCCTGGCGATGACGGCGTCGGGGCGTGCGGTCGTCGTCTGGCGCAGCGGCATCTTCGCGCTGAAGTCGATGCAGTACGCGCCGGGCAGCGGCTTCTCGGCGCCGGTCGAGGTCAACGGCTACGGGCTCGACGCCGAGCTCGGGCTGGACGCCGACGGCAACGCGGTCGTCGTCTACACGGCGCCCGACCGCTGGCCGGCGCCGACCACCGGCCTGGACCTGTACTCGCGGCGCCTCGCCTGGGGCGGCAGCTGGAGCGAGGCGGTGGCCATCGAGCCGAAGGACGGACTCGGCGTCGACGGCTTCGCCGCCTTCAACCGCGAAGGCCAGGGTGTGGCCGCCTGGGTGCGCGGCGACGTCGCCGGCAGCAGCACGCGCAAGAGCCTGTGGGTCAACCTGCTGCGCTGAGCTGCCCGCGCGCCGCGCCGGCCGGCGCTACGCGCTGAACTGCTTCAGCGGCGTCGCCGGGTCGCAGGCCGCCGCGGGGTCGGGGCTGCGGCCCTGCTCCAGCAGCTTGCGCGCGGCGATGTGGTCCATCGGCGCGTTGACCGACTCCACGCACACCAGCCGCCCGGCGGCGTAGTGCAGCACCGAGAAGCTGGCCGGCGTGGCGCCGGCGCGGCGGTGGCGTTCGCCGTCGGCCGGCGCCAGGCCAGCCATCTGCAGCCGCATCGAACCCTGCTCGCTCCAGAACCATGGCAGCGCGCGGTAGGGCTGCGGCGCGCCCAGGATCACGGCGGCCGCCGCCTTCGCGTGGTCGTTCGCGTTCTGCACCGATTCCAGCCGCAGGCGGCGGCCGCTGGTGGGCTCGGGGAAGCTCGCGCAGTCGCCCACCGCCAGCACGGCGGGGTCGGCAGTGCGCAGGTGCCCGTCGACGACGATGCCGTTGTCGCAGGGCAGACCCGCCGCTTCGGCCAGCGCCTGCTCGGGCACGGCGCCGATGCCCAGCAGCAGTGTGTCGACCGCCAGCCGCTCGCCGCCGGCCTGCAGCGCCACCAGCCGGCCGCCTTCGACCTCGAAGCCGCCGACGGCGACACCGGTGCGCACGTCGATCCCGCTGGCGCGGTGCACGTCCAGCACGTGCGCCGACAGCTCCGGCGACACCGAACGCTGCATCAGCCGCGGCGCCCCTTCCAGCACGCACACCGCCTTGCCGAGCGCGCGCGCGGTGGCCGCCACTTCGAGGCCGATGAAGCCGCCGCCCAGCACCGTGAGGCCGGTCGCCGCCGGCCAGGCGCCACGCAGCCGCTCCGCGTCGGCCGCGCTGCGCAGCACGTGCACGTTGGCCAGCCCGGCCGGCAGCTGCGGCAACGGGCGGGCGCGCGTGCCGGTGGCGAGCACGAGCCACGCGTAGCCCAGCACGCGCCCGCTCGCCAGCGTGACGGTGCGTGCGGCGCGGTCGATCGCCGTCGCCGCGTCGCCGCGGTGCACGGTGATGCCCTGCTCGGCGAACCAGGCCTCGCCGCGGTGCCATTGCAGCGCCTCGTCGGCGCTCTTCTGGAACGCCTTGGACAGCGGCGGGCGCTGGTAGGGCAGCACCGGCTCTTCGCACACCAGGTGCACGCGCGCGCCCTGCCCGGCCGCCGCGAGCGCGTTGCACAGCTGCGCGCCGGCGTGGCCGCCGCCGATGATCACGATCTCATTCATCGTCGCCCTCCTTGGCGGCCACACGGCGCCGCGCCTTCGGGAAGCGCTTCGTCACGTAGGCGTCGGTCGCGCTCTCGACGGCCGGCAGGTTCTCGTGCAGGCGCCTGAGCAGGCCGATCAGCGTCTCGCGCTCGGCGTCGTTCAGCACGTCGAGGAAGGCGCGCTCGCGTTCGAGCGCGATGCCCAGGATGCCGTCGTGCACCTGGCGCCCCTTCTTCGTCAGCGTGGCGATGCGGACGCGGCCGTCCTCGGCGTCCAGCGACAGCGTGATGTAGCCCTTGGCCTGCATGCCCTTGAAGCAGCGGCTGACCGAGGCCTTGTCCATGCCGATGATCTTCGAGACCTGCTGCGCCGAGATCGACGGGTAGATGGCCAGCAGCACCAGGCAGCGCCAGGTCTCGATGCCGACGTCGAAGACGCGCAGGTAGTGCTGCGACGCGCCGCGGGACAGCTTGTTCGCGATCCAGGTCAGGAACGCGGGCACGTAGCGTTCGAGGTCGACGACGGGGTGGGGAGTCGGCATCCCGCTATTGTTGTCGTTCGGGCAGCCGCACGACCAGGCCGTCGAGCTCCGCACTCACCTTGATCTGGCACGACAGCCGGCTCGTGGGCCCGCGCTCGGACGCGGTGCACTCGAGCATCTCCAGTTCGTTCGGCAGCGGAGCGGGCAGCCGCGCCGCCCAGCGCTCGTCGACGTAGACGTGGCAGGTGGCGCACATGGCCGAGCCACCGCATTCGGCGACGATGCCGGCCTCGCCGGCAGCGGTGACGGCCTGCATGACGCTGGTGCCGGCAGGCGTGTCGATGTCGCGCGCGCTGCCGTCGGCGCGGATGACGTGGATCTTCGGCATGAAGCGGTTCCTCAGGCAGGGATCAGCCGCAGCGGCAGCGTGTCCAGCGCGCGCAGCGTGTTGTTCAGGCGGCGCGTGTGCGGGCCGGCGACCTCGATGGCCTTCACGCGGCGGGCCAGCGCGGTCAGCACCACCTCGCCCTCCAGCCGCGCGACCGCCTGGCCGACGCAGCCGTGGATGCCCGAGCCCAGCGCCACGTGGCCGGTGGGGCGGCGGCCGATGTCGTAGCGCTCGGGGTCGGGCCACTTGCGCGGGTCGCGGTTCGCGCCGCCCAGGAAGCACAGCACCTTGGTGTTCTCGGCCACCGGCACGCCGGCGATCTGGGTGTCGCGGCCGGCGGTGCGGTAGAAGGTCTGCGCAGTCGACTCCCAGCGCAGCGCCTCTTCGAAGGCGGGGCGCGCGAGCGTGGGGTCGGCGTGCAGCTTCGCGTACTCGGCCGGGTGGTGGGCCAGCGCGAAGAGCGCATTGCCCAGGCCGTTGATCGTGGTGTCGACGCCGGCCGACAGGAACGAGCGCACCAGCATCGGTGCCTGCTCGTGCGTGATCTCGCCGGCGTCGGCGGCCTGGTAGATCTGGTCGCCGAAACCGCCGGGGCGCAGATGGCTGCGCGCGCAGTGGGCCATGATCCACTCGGTGACCGGGCCCATGCGGGCGGCCGACTTCGCCAGCAGCTCGTTGCGCGGCCCCATCGAGTTGAAGACCATGTCGCCGTAGACCAGCAGGTGCTCGCGGCCGTCGGCTTCGACGCCCACCGCGTCGGGGAACACCTTCAGCGGGTACGGCTGCGCCAGGTCGTGGATGCCGTCGATGGTGCCCTGCGCCAGGCAGCGATCGACCAGCGCCTCGGCCTCGGCGGCGAAGGTGGCGCGGATCTGCGTCACCGCCTTCGGGCTCAGGATGCGCGAGAGGATGGTGCGCATCTGCGTGTGCTGCGGCGGGTCGGCCTCGAGGATCAGGCTCTTCGGCCGGAACGGCGGCTCGAGGTTGAAGTTGGTGAGGCCGACGCCGGCGCCGGAGATGAAGTTCTCGTGGTCGTTCAGCACCGCATGCACCTGCTCGTGGCGCGCGCAGGCCACCAGCGTCGGGTACGGCTTGAGCCGGACCACCGGGCCCGCCTCGCGCACCGCGTGGTGCATCGGGTACGGGTCGGTCAGCTGCTCCGGCGCGTAGGGATCGAAGTCGAGTTCGGGGATCGTCATCGTGTCGTTCATCGTGGGTTCCTTCAGTGCACCGCCATGCCGACGTAGCGCTCCAGCGTCGGCAGGTCGTCGCGCAGTTGGTCGGCGGGCGCGGCGTGCGCGACCGCACCGCGTTCCAGGATCACCGCGCGGCCGGCATAGGCGAGCGCCTCGTCGACCTGCTGCTCGACGATCACGACCGTGATGCCGAGCGACGCGCTCATCTCGCGGAACGCGCGCAGCAGGTCCTGGCGGATCAGCGGCGCCAAGCCTTCGAGCGGCTCGTCCAGCAGCAGCAGGCGCGGGCGGCCGAGCAGCGCGCGCGCCACCGACAGCATCTGCTGCTCGCCGCCCGACAGCTGCGCGCCGCCGTTGCGCCGGCGCTCGGCCAGGCGCGGGAACAGCGCGTAGGCCTCGTCGAGCGCGGCGCGCGGGCGCTGCTTGAGGCCGGCGACGAGGTTCTCCTCGACCGTCAGCGACGGGAAGATGTCGCGCGTCTGCGGCACGTAGCCCAGGCCGCGGTGCGCACGCTGGTGCGGCGCCAGGCCGGCGAGGTCTTCGCCGTCGAAGACGACGCGGCCGGCGCGCAGCGCCAGCAGGCCCATCACGGCACGCAGCGCGGTCGTCTTGCCGGCACCGTTGCGGCCGATCATCGCGAGACGTTCGCCGGCGGCGACGCCCAGCGACAGCCCGTCGAGCACGGTCGTCGGGCCGTAGCCGGCGGTCACGTCTTCGATGCTGAGCAGCATGTCAGTGGCCCAGGTACGCGTTGCGCACCGCGGGGTGGGCGCGGATCTCGTCGGGCGTGCCTTCGGCCAGCACCGCCCCGTCGGCCAGCACGATGATGCGCCGCGCGTAGCGGAACACCAGGTCCATGTCGTGCTCGATGATCAGCACCGCGAGCGCCGCCGGCAGCGCGTCCAGCGCGGCCAGCAGGCGCGTGGCGTCGCTCTTCGGCACGCCGGCCATCGGCTCGTCCAGCAGCAGCACCTTGGGCCGCAGCGCGAGTGCGAGCGCCATCTCCACCAGGCGCTGCTCGCCGTAGGCCAGGCGCTCGGTCGGCAGGCCGGCGTGTTCGCCCAGGCCCAGTTGCGCCAGCAGCGCGCGCGCCTCGGCGGCGAGCGCAGGGTAGCCGTCGATCGAGCGCCAGGCGCGGCCGGTGAGCCCTTCGCGCTCGAACAGCGCCAGCTCCACCTGCCGCTGCACCGCAAGGTGCGGCGCCAGCGTCGTGATCTGGAAGGTGCGCGCCAGGCCGCGGCGCACGCGCTCGGCCTGCGCGAGCTTCGTCACGTCCTCGCCGGCCAGCACGATGCTGCCCCGGGATGGCGGGATCACGCCGCTGACCTGGTTGACGAGCGTGGTCTTGCCGGCGCCGTTGGGGCCGATCAGCGCGACGCGGTCGCCGACGTGCAGCGCCAGCGACACGGCGCGCGTGACGTGCAGCCCGCCGAAGTGCTTGTCGAGCGCGCGCACCTCCAGCAGCGCGGTCATCGCGTGCCCCGCTTCGCCTTCAGCCAGGCCCAGGCCCTGGCCGGCGGCACCAGCACCACCGCCATCAGCACGCCGCCAATGACGAACAGCCAGTGGTACGGGTTGACCGACGAAGCCGTGTGGTGCAGCAGCGTGAACACGGTGGCGCCGACGAGCGCGCCGCTCAGCCGCCCGCTGCCGCCCAGCACCAGCATCACCAGCGCCTCGGCCGACAGCGCGAAGCCCAGGCTGTCGAGGCCGACGATCGCGTTCGTCTGCGCACTCAGCGCGCCCGCCGCACCGGCCAGCGCGCCGGCCAGCGTGTACATGGCGAGCAGGCGCGCGAACACCGGCGTGCCGAGCGCGGCCATGCGCGCGCGGTTCTCGTGGATGCCGCGTACCGCCAGGCCGAAGGGCGAACCGACGACGCGGCGCGCGACGTACAGGCCCAGCACCAGCACGGCCAGCGCGTACAGCGCGGCGGTGCGCCCTTCCAGGTCGAAGGCGAAGCGGCCGAGCAGCGGGCCGGGGGCGAAGCCGGTCAGGCCGTCGTCGCCGCCGGTCCAGTCGCGCGCCTTGCTCGCCAGGCTGGCCATGATCTGCGCCACCGCCACTGTCAGCATCAGCAGCGTGAAGCCCTGGTAGCGCAGCAGGAAGGCACCGCTGGCCAGCGCCACCGCTGCGCCCGCACCGATGCCCACCACCAGGCCGACCAGCGGGTCGGCCATCACGCGCAGCGCGAAGATGCCCGCCGCGTACGCCCCGGCGCCGAACAGCGCCGCCTGGCCGAGCGTGGCGAGGCCGGCAATGCCGACGACGAGGTCGAGCGACAGCACCAGCAGCGCCGTCGTGAAGAGCCGCGTCAGCAGGCCCAGCTGGTCCGGCAGCGCGAACCAGGCGGCCAGCCCCGCGGCCAGCACGACCGCCGGCAGGCGCCACGGCGGTGCCACGCGTTCGGGCGCGTTCATCGCCGCAGCAGCCCTTGCGGCCGCCAGACGAGCAGCAGCGCCATCGCCGCGAAGAAGAACAGGTTGCCCCACTGCGACGCGAAGTACTTGCTGGCCGTCTCGACGATGCCGAGCGCGACCGCGGCCACCAGGGACCCGGCGATGCTGCCCATGCCGCCGACCGCGACGACGACGAGCACCAGCACCAGGTACTTCAGCGCGTAGTACGGCTCCAGCGGCATCAGCTCGGCGCCGAGCACGCCGCCCAGCGCCGCCAGGCCCGCGCCGGCCGCGAAGCTGGCGCACTGCACGCGGCGGATCGGGATGCCCAGCGTGGCCGCCGTCTCGGGGTGGTCGACGGCGGCGCGCAACCAGACGCCGAAGCGCGTCTTCGCCACCGTGTAGGCCGCGCCCGCCGCGACCAACAGGCCGGCGCCCAGCACCAGCAGCCGCTGGGCCGGCAGCGTGCGGAAGCCCAGGTCGACGCTGCCGGCCAGCTCGGGCGGCAGCGGGATCAGCTGCACCTGCGGACCGGCCAGCGCGTTGGTGGTGGCGATGAGGAAGAACGCGAGGCCGATCGTGAACAGCACCTGTTCGAGTTCGGTCCGCCGGTACAGGTGGCGCAGCACCAGTGCTTCGAGCAGCGCGCCGAGTGCCGCGGTGAGCAGCAGCGCGGCCACCAGCGCGGCCCAGAAGTTCCACTGCGCTTCGCGCACCAGCAGTGCCGTCGCATAGCCGCCGATCATCGCGAACGCACCGTGCGCCAGGTTCACGAAGCGCATCAGCCCCAGCGTGACCGACAGCCCGACGGCGATGACGAACAGCACCATGCCGTACGCCAGCCCGTCGATCAGCAGGTTCGCCAGGACCGTCACTTACTTGTCCAGGCCGTGGTCGACCTGCGGGCCGAAGTTCTGCACTTCCTTGTTGACGAGCTGGCCGCCGGCCTTCTCGACCTTGCGCAGGTAGACGTTCTGCACGATGTGGCGCGTCTTGGGGTCGATGCGCACGGGGCCGCGCGGGCTCTCCCATTGCAGCGCACGCGCCGCGGCCACCGCCTTCAGGCCGTCCTTCTGGCCCCCGGTGGCTTCGATCATCTTGTGGATGACGTGCATGCCGTCCCAGGCGCCGACCGAGGCGTAGTTGGGCACCGCCTGCGCGTTCTTCGCGGCCAGCGCGGCGACGAACTTCTTGTTCGCCGGCGAGTCGTGCGCCGCCGAGTAGTGGAACGCGGTGGTGAGGCCGAGCGCCGCGTCGCCGAACTTCTGCAGGTCGTATTCGTCGGTCTCGGCGGTGCCGAGGAACTGGATGCCGGCCTTGGCCAGCCCGTTCTCGTTATAGGCCTTCACGAAGCCCAGGTTCGGCGGGCCGCCGGGCAGGAAGGTGTAGACGGCCTGCGCGCCGCTGGCCTTGATGCGCTGGATGAAGGGCGCGAAGTCGGTGGTCGCGATCGGCATGCGGATGCCCTCGACCACCGTGCCGCCCTGCTTCGTGAACTCGCTCTTCCACGCCGTCTCGGCGTCGATGCCGGGGCCGTAGTCGGTGACGGCGGTGACCACCTTCTTGATGTTGTTCTTGGCCGCCCACTGCGCCAGCGGCACCGTCACCTGCCACAGCGTGTAGCTGGTGCGGATGATGAACTCGCTCTTGTCGGTGATCGACGAGGTGGCGGCGTTGAACACCACCATCGGCGTGCCGCTCTGCTGCGCCAGCGGGGCGGCCGCGAAGGCATTCGGCGTGAAGACGAAGCCGCCCAGGTAGTCGACCTTGTCCTTGACGATCAGCTCCTGCACCAGGTTCTTCGTCTGCCCGGGGTTCGGGCCCCCGGTGTCGCGGTAGATCAGCTCCACCGTCTTGCCGGCCAGCTTGCCGCCCTGCGAATCGACGTAGGCCTCGGCGCCCGCCTTGAACAGCGTGCCGTAGTGGGCGAAGGGGCCCGAGAACGGGCCGACGATGCCGATCTTCACGGTCTGCGCCGCGGCAAGGCCCGGCGCGATGACACAGGTCGAGGCAACCGCCCACAACAGGCGGTGGATCTTGAAGGCCATGCGGCTTGTCTCCGGTGGTGCGGCGCGATCGAGAAGGCGTGCGCCGCGATGATCTGGCGCAACCTTAGGGGCACTTGGTTGGTATGTCAACCACTTGCAATGCCAACTGGCGGAGGGGTTTCCCCGAGGCGGCACACGGCGACGCCGACCGCGGCTTCGACTTCGGCTCGGGGGCACGGCCTGGCAAGACAATGGCGGCCCGCTCCGCCGAGCGCGGGGGTCGACGCCGGATGCGAGCAGGCGGATTGCATACTCACGAAGATGGACCAGGACTTTGGCAAGCCTGCACGCGAGGAGCAGGTCGACCCGGCGCCGCCCGCGTCGGCCCACACGCCCATGATGCAGCAGTACCTGCGCATCAAGGCCGAGTTCCCCGACACGCTCGTCTTCTACCGGATGGGCGACTTCTACGAGCTCTTCTTCGACGACGCGCGCAAGGCCAACCGCCTGCTCGACATCACGCTCACGCAGCGCGGCCAGAGCGCGGGCGAGCCGGTGGTGATGGCCGGCGTGCCGGTGCATTCGGTCGAGAGCTACCTGGCGCGCCTGCTGAAGCTGGGCGAAGCGGTGGCGGTGGCCGAGCAGGTGGGCGACGTCGCCACCGCGAAGGGCCCGGTCGAGCGCAAGGTCACGCGCGTCGTCACGCCCGGCACCGTGACCGACAGCGAGCTGATGGCCGAGCGCGCCGACACGCTGCTGCTGGCCGTGCACCGGGTGCGCGCCACCTGGGGCCTGGCCTGGCTGGGGCTGGCGAGCGGGCAGCTCGGCGTCACCGAATGCGGCGAGCGCGACCTTGCCGGCTGGCTGGCGCGGCTGGACCCGGCGGAGATCCTCTTCGACGGCCACGAGCTCGCGGCGCCCTTCCTCGCCACGCGGGCGGCGCGCACGTCGCGCCCGGCCTGGCAGTTCGACGGCGCCCTCGGCGAACGCAAGCTGCGCGAGCAGCTGGCCGTGGCCTCGCTGGCGGGCTTCAACGCGCAGGACCTGCCGGTGGCCCATGCCGCCGCCGCCGCGCTGCTGAGCTTCGCCGAACACACGCAGGGCCGCGCGCTCGCGCACGTGCGCACGTTGACGGTCGAACGCGCGAGCGACCTGCTCGAACTGCCACCGGCCACGCGCCGCAACCTCGAACTGGTGCAGACGCTGCGCGGCGAAGACGCGCCCACGCTGCTGAGCCTGCTCGACACCTGCCGCACCGGCATGGGCAGCCGGCTGCTGCGCCACTGGCTCACGCACCCGGCGCGCGAGCGCCGTGCGGCCGGCGAGCGTCACGACGCCATCGCCGCGCTGCACGCGCAGGGCTTCGAGCCGCTGCGCGACGCGCTGCGCGGGCTGTCGGACGTCGAGCGCATCACCGCCCGCACCGCACTGCGCCAGGTGCGCCCGCGCGAACTCTCGGGCCTGCGCGCGACGCTGGAAGCGCTGCCGGCACTGCGCCGCGTGGCGCCTTCAGGCACGCCGCTGCTCGACCGCCTGCACCTGGCGCTCGACCCCGACCCGGCGGTGGCCGCCGCACTCGCCGCCGTCGCGGAGGATCCGAGCGCGCTGCTGCGCGAGGGCGGCGTCATCGCCGGCGGCATCGACGCCGACCTCGACGAGCTGCGCGCCATCGGCCAGAACTGCGACGCCTTCCTGCTCGACCTGGAGGCACGCGAGCGCGCGCGCACCGGCATCGGCAACCTGCGCGTGCAGTTCAACAAGGTGCACGGCTTCTACATCGAGGTCACGAGTTCGGGCCTGGACAAGGTGCCGATGGACTACCAGCGCCGGCAGACGCTGAAGAACGCCGAACGCTTCGTCACGCCGGAGCTGAAGACCTTCGAGGACAAGGCACTGTCGGCGCAGGAGCGCGCGCTGGCGCGCGAGAAGTGGCTCTACGAGCAGCTGCTCGACGCGCTGCAGCCGCACATCGGCACGCTGCAGGCGCTGGCGCGCGCGCTGGCCGCGCTCGACGCGCTGGCCGCGCTGGCCGAACGCGCCGCGACGCTGGGCTGGTGCCGGCCCGAGTTCGTGCCCTATCCCTGCATCGACATCGACGCCGGCCGCCACCCGGTGGTCGAAGCGCGGCTGCGCGAAACCGGCGGCGGCGCCTTCATCGCCAACCACTGCCGGCTCGACGCGAAGACGCGGCTGCTCGTCATCACCGGCCCCAACATGGGCGGCAAGAGCACCTTCATGCGCCAGGTGGCGCTGATCGTGCTGCTGGCGGCGATGGGCTCGTACGTGCCCGCCACCGCGTGCCGGCTGGGGCCGGTCGACGCCATCCACACGCGCATCGGCGCCGCCGACGACCTGGCCAACGCGCAGTCGACCTTCATGCTCGAGATGACCGAGGCCGCCGCCATCGTGCACGGCGCCACCGAACACAGCCTGGTGCTGATGGACGAGATCGGCCGCGGCACCAGCACCTTCGACGGCCTGGCGCTCGCCGCCGCCATCGCGACGCAGCTGCACGACCGCAACAGGAGCTTCACGCTCTTCGCCACCCACTACTTCGAGCTGACGGACTTCCCGCGCGACCACGAGCGCGCCGTCAACGTGCACGTCGGCGCGGTCGAGAGCGGGCACGACATCGTCTTCCTGCACCAGATCGAGCCCGGCCCGGCGAGCCGCAGCTACGGCGTGCAGGTGGCGCGGCTGGCCGGCATGCCGCCGGCGCTGATCCGCCAGGCGCGCGCCACGCTCGAAGCGCTGGAAGCGAAGGCCGAGGCCGGGCAGGCGCAGGTCGACCTGTTTGCCGCCGCGCCGCCGCCGGCGGCGGCCGCCGAGCCTTCGGCGCTGGAGGCGGCGTTCGCCGGCGTCGACCCTGATACCCTCACGCCGCGCGAAGCGCTGGACACCCTCTACCGCCTCAAGGCGCTGCAGAAAGAATCCCCCCCATGACCTACTGCGTCGGCATCCGGCTCGATGCCGGACTCGTCTTCCTGTCGGATTCCCGCACCAACGCCGGCCTCGACCAGATCAGCACCTTCCGGAAGATGATGGTCTACGAGAAGCCGGGCGACCGCTTCATGGTCATGCTGTCGGCCGGCAACCTGAGCATCAGCCAGAGCGTGCGCGAGATCCTCCAGGTCGAGAAGCTCGACAACGGCGACGAGGAGCCGCTGACGATCTGGAACGCGAAGAGCATGTTCGACGCCACCCGCGTGCTCGGCAGCGCGGTGCGCCGCGTCTACGACCAGGACGGCCCATCGCTGAAGGCGAGCGGCATCGACTTCAACGCCAGCATGATCTTCGGCGGCCAGATCAAGGGCGAGGCGATGCGCATGTTCCTCGTCTACTCGGCCGGCAACTTCATCGAGGCGACGCGCGAGACCTGCTTCTTCCAGGTCGGCGAAAGCAAGTACGGCAAGCCGATCCTGGACCGCGTGCTGACCCCGGCGACGCCGCTGGACGAGGCCGCCAAGTGCGCGCTGGTGTCGATGGACAGCACGCTGAAGTCCAACCTCAGCGTCGGCCTGCCGCTGGACCTGCTGGTCTACCGCGCCGGCGAGCTGCAGAGCACGAACATCGTCTGCATCGACGATCAGAACCCGTACTTCAAGATGATCCACACCACCTGGGGCCAGCGCCTGCGCGAGGTGTTCGAGGGCATCGACGACCCGCGCTGGGACGGCGGCGACACGGCCCACCCGCTGATGAGCCCGCTGCAGCGCTACGAGCCGATGCGCAAGATCACGCACCCGGGGGAGCGCATCGTCTGATGGCACCCGGATCGCGCGGCACGCTCGTCTTCAACCACGCCAACGGCTTCGTCGCCGGCACCTACGCGGCGCTCTTCGACACCTGGCGCGCCGCCGGCTGGCGCGTGCTGGCGCACGACAAGTTCGGCCACGACCCGAAGTACCCGGTGACGAGCGGCTGGCCGCACGTGCGCGACGAACTGCTCGCCTTCATCGACCGCGAAGCGAAGGGCGAGCCGCTGGTCCTGGTCGGCCACTCGATGGGCGGCTACCTCAGCCTGCTGGGCGCCAGCCGGCGGCCGCAGCAGGTGCGCGGCGTCGTGCTGCTGGACGCGCCCATCGTCGCCGGCTGGCGTTCGCACGCGTTCCAGGTGTTGAAGCGCACCGGCCTCATCAAGCGCGCCGGGCCGGGCAAAGTGTCGGCACGCCGCCGCACGCAATGGCCCGACGCCGACGCCGTGCGCGAGCACTTCGCGCGCAAGCATGTCTTCGCGCGCTGGGACCCGCGCGTGCTCGACGACTGGCTGCGCCACGGCTTCGAGCCCGACCCCGCCGGCGGCCTGCGCCTGGCCTTCCACCGCGACATCGAGACGCGCATCTACAACACGCTGCCGCACCACGTGCCGGCGCTGCTGAAGCGGCACCCGCCGGGCGGGCCGGTGGCCTTCGTCGGCGGTGCGCGCTCGACCGAGAACCGGCAGCTCGGCGTCAGCTTCGTGCGCCGCCTGGCCGGGCCGCGCTGGCGCACCATCGACGGCACGCACCTGTTCCCGATGGAGCACCCCGACGACACCGCGGCCGCGGTGCTGCAGCTGCTCGACGAGATGCGCTAGGGGCGGCCGGGCGCCAGCGCGGCGAGCTCGCGCGCCAGCCCGCACAGCGCGTCGAAGCCGGCGCCGCCGCGGTCGTGCACGGTCACGGCCAGTGCATGCGGCAGGCCCTGCAGGCCGACCGCGGCACCGACGATGGCGCCGGCCATCGCCGCCGTGGTGTCGACGTCGCCACCGGGCTCGATGGCGGTCGCGATCGCCTCGACGTAGTCGCCCGGGTGGCGCAGCGCCGCATACAGCGCCCACAGCACGCTGGGCGTGACGTGCGGGGCGATGCCGAAGCGGCCGTCGGCGCCGTCCACGCCGGTGGCGGCGATCGCCACCGCGGCGTCGGCAGGGTCGGCCACCAGCCAGGCCGGCAGGGTGCGCAGCGCCTGCGCCAGCACCGGGTCGTCGCGCTGCACGGCGGCGGCCAGCGGCGCGCAGATCGCCGGCGCGTCGTGCAGCCGCCCCTGCAGCGCGGCGACCACGGCACCGGCCACCGCCACGGCGCCGGCGCCGCAGCGCGGGTCGGCGTGCGTGATGCGCGCCTGCGCGTGCGCCATCGCGTGCAGGCGCGGCGTGTCGTCGGCATAGACCAGCGCCAGCGGCGCCACGCGCATCGCGCCGCCGTTGCCGGCCACCGGGCCGGGCGTGCCCGCCGCATGCCAGGGCACGCCCAACGCGAGCCGCTGTGCCGCCGCCTCGGTCGACGGCCCGTGGCCGACGATGCGCCGCTCGGCGAAGATCGCCGCGATGCGGCGCGCGTAGTCGGCCGGCTCGAAGCCGCCGCGCTCGACGAGGCTGGCCGCCAGCTCGCGCGCGAGCTGCGTGTCGTCGGAGTACTGGCCGGTGGCGTGCGGCGCGCGTGCCCAGCCGGCGCTGCGCGGCGGCCGCAGCACGGCGCGCACATGCGCGGCGCAGGCCGCGGCGCCCTGCCCTTCGACGACGAAGCCGAGCGCGTCGCCCAGCGCCTGGCCGACCAGGCTGCCGGCGAAGCGGGCGACGCGGGGCTCCATCGGCGCATGATAAGCAGCGACTTCCGGCCACTGTTCGGCCCCACGGCACGGCGCAGATCGGCGATAAAGCGAGGGCCGGCAGACTGCGCCGGTCCGCCCGCCGCTGGAGCCCGCCCCATGCCCTATGTCCGCCGCGATGCCGCCGGCCAGATCGCCAGCCTGCACCGCGCACCCGAGCCCGGCGCCGACGAGTTCGTGCCCGACACCGACGCGCAGGTGCAGGCCTTCGTCGGCCGCCCCGCCGCGACGGCCGACGAGGAGTTCCTGCGCCTGGACGCCGACTTCGTGCGCGTGGTGGAGGACCTGATCGACGTGCTGATCGCGCGCAACGTCATCAACATCACCGACCTGCCGCCCGAGGCGCTGGCCAAGCTGCATTCGCGCAAGGGCTATCGCGGGCGGGCACAGCAGCGTGCGCTGGACCTCTTCGGCACGCTGGTCGGCGACAGCCCGCTCGGTGGCCTGGCGCCGGTGGTCGGCGACCTCGCGCCACCGCGCGGCGGCAACTGACGCCCTTCAGAGCCCGATCGTCTTCGGGTCCGGGCCGGGCACGGTCGCCCAGGCCGGCAGCCGTGCCTGCGGCAGCAGTTCCTGCACCGCGCGCGTGGCCTGGTCGAAGGCCGAGTGGGCGTAGGCGAAGGCGCCGGAGTCGCTGCCGGCGATCGCCACGCGCCCCCAGCCGCGGCGCGCCGTGAAGGCCGGCAGCGGACCGGCGGGCCAGTATCGGTCCCAGGGGCGCATGTACTCGTAGGTGTAGCCGTGGGCCCAGCGGTTGACGGTGAGCGCCTCGAGGTCGCGTGCGGTGTCGAAGCCGTAGGCGCCGAGCGCGCCTTCGAGCAGCGCGACGGTCTCGCGTTCGAAGCGTTCGAAGGGCATCGCCAGCAGGTCGCGCCGGCCGGCGGCCGACTGGGTGCGCGGGTCGCGACCGTCGAAGGGCACGCAGACGCGGCCCAGGTGCAGCAGGATCGGCTCGTCGGCGCTCTGCGGGAACTTCAGTTCCCCGAGGCTGACGGGGAAGTCCAGCGCCACGTCCTGCCAGAAACCGTCCGGCGTGCCGATGGCGGCCAGCCCCGCCCGCTGCCAGGCGCGCCAGTTGTTCAGCAGCACGGTGGCGTAGACCAGCGGCACCTTCACCTGGTCCTGCAGCGCCTTCACCTGCGCCGCCGGCAACTCATCGGTGAGGCGCGCGATGGCGCGGTGCCAGCAAGCCAGCACCACGTGGCGCGCGCGCACGGCCCGCGTTCGGCCGGCCGCGTCGGTGTAGCGCAGTTCGGCGAGATCGGCGCTGCGCGGCGGCCCCAGGTGGCGCAGGCCGGTGACGGTGCTGCGCAGGCGCAGGCGCACGGCCGCGCCCGGGTCGTCGAAGCGTGCCGGGTCGACCGCTGCCGAGGACAGCGTCTCCATGCCCTGCCCCGGCACCAGTTCCGGCCGCAGCGCGCGCAGCAGCGCGCGCGCGACGCCGTGGTTGCCGTCGGGGAAGTGGTAGACGTAGTCGTCCTCGCCCGCCTTCAGCTGGCGGCCGCTGGGCGACAAGCGCGCGTCGACGCCGTCGCCAAGAGCCAGGCCGCCGAAGCCCGGCAGCCCGGCCGCCCAGGCGTCGAGCGCGGTCGTGGCCTCGATGCCGACGCCGAAGTAGCCGGCGGTCGCGTGGGCGTAGAAGTCCACCGCCTCGGCGGGCAGGCGCCAGGGCCCGAGCAGGAAACTGCGGTAGCTCATCGCCGCCAGGCGGACACGCAGCGGCCCGCCGCGCAACGCCGGCAGCACGTTCACCGGCGTGCCCCAGAGCCGCTGCAGGCCGGCCTGCGCCACCGCCGACAGCGGCGTGCGCGGCAGCCACTCTGCCGGGGCCTCGCCGGGTGCGCGCCGCACCAGGCGGTTCGCCGCGGCGAAGTAGTCGGCGCGCTGGGTCAGGCCCATGCGCTCACGCCAGCCGGCGTCGAAGAACTCGCTCTTGAAGCGGGCGAGGTCGATGCCGACCCCGGCCAGCACCGAGGTCGCCGCCGGCGACCACAGGCCCGGGGTGTCCAGGCTCTGCGACCCGCCGTAGCCGACGAGGCGCTTCCCGGACCGGGAGACGAACTCGTTGCGCCGCGCGTGGCCCCCCACCTCGTCGAGGGCGTCCAGCAGCAGGATTCGCACCGGCCGGCCCGCATGCTGCCGGTACAGCCAGGCCGCGGTCAGCCCGCTCAGGCCGGCGCCGACGACGACCAGGTCCTCGACCGCATCGTCGCGCTCGACGACGGCGTCGCGCGCCACACCGGGGGCGTCGCGGTGCGCATGCGCGGCGGCCGCGGTGGCGTCGGTCTGGCCGGCGAACGCGGCCAGCGCCGGCAGCGGCGCGCCGAGCGTGAGGGCGAACCCTTCCAGGAAGTCGCGGCGGGTGATGGCGGGGGAGGAGGACATCGCGCGAGGACCGCGCGATGTTAGAAGCGTTTCAGCGGCCGCGGTGGCCGAGCACGCGCGCCGGCAGCATCAGCACCGCGCGCAGCAGCGCGAACAGCGCCTCGAACGTGATTCCGATCAGTCTGAACGGCAGCACCAGCAGCCAGACGAGCGGCATCAGCACCAGGGCCAGCAGCGCGATCGGCCAGGCCAGCACCAGCAGCAGGCACCAGCCGACGAAGACGAGCAGCGTCGTCATCGCGGTCAGGCGGCCGGCTTGCTGGCCGCCGCTGCCGCGGCGGTTGCCGGCGCGGCCGGTTCCGGGTTGGCGAGCTGGTTCACGCTGCCGAGCATGGCGAACGTCATGAAGGCGGCCAGGCTGATGGCCGAGAGGCGGGCGGCGAGGCGTTGGGTCATGGCGGTTCTCCTGGGGGTCACGGGCGGATCGATGAGCGTGACTCTAGGCAGCGCCCCGGCACGCCGCGAGCGGCGCGCGACGAACCGCCAGCGCCGCGGGATGAACTGCAAGCCGCGGCGATCAGCGCCAGCGTGTCAGCGATGCGTGCGGCGGCGGCGCCGGCCAGTCGGCCGCGGCGAGCGTGCGCGCGTCGGCCGGCAGGCGCAGCGCGTTGAGCCAGCCGCCGTGCGTGACGACGATCGCCGGCCCGTCATGCTCGGCGACGAAGGCCTGCACGCGCGCGGCCAGCGCCGCCAGCGGCTCGCCGCCGCCGGGCGCGTGGTGCAGCAGGTCGGCCTGCCAGGCTTCGACCTCGGCCCACGCGATGCGGTCCCAGGGTTGGCCGTCCCAGCGCCCGAAGTCGAGCTCGGCGAGCCGGGCGTCGACCTGCACCCGCCAGCCCCAGCGGGCCAGCCAGCGGCCGACGGCCCGCGCGCGCTGCAGCGGCGACACCCAGGCGGTGCGCGGCAGGCCGTGGCGGCGGGCGGTGGCGCGGATGCGGTGCGCCAGCCGCTTGGCGCGGCGCGCATCGACCGGCAGGTCGGTGCGGCCGATGCAGCGCCCGGCGGCGCCTTCGGCGCGCGGGTGGCGCCAGGCCCACAGCTCAGGCATGCGTGCGCGCGGCCAGCAGCGCGAGGTAGATCGCCAGTTCCGCGCCCTGCTGCGTGGCGCCCAGCGTGTCGCCGGTGTAGCCGCCCAGGCGAACGCGCAGCCAGCGCGCCATCGCCAACGCCACGGCGCCGGCGGCGAGCAGTGCCACCAACGCGTGCAGCGGGTCGACGCCCAGCGCCACCGCGGCGCCGCCGGCGAGCAGCGCCACCAGCGCGGCGCCGGCCAGCGCGCCGTCGCTCGCCTGCGTCGCCATCGGCTTGGCCTTCGCCTGTGCGGCGTCGCCGCCGTAGGGCAGCAGGCGCAGCAGCAGCACCGGCGCCAGGCGCGACCAGGCGTGCGCGAGCGGCAACGCCAGCAGCACGAGCGCGAAGTCGCGCTGCGCCAGCGCGAGCAGCGCCGCCGCCTTCAGCCCCAGCACGGCGACGAGGCCGACAGTGCCGTACGTGCCGAGCCGCGAGTCCTTCATGATCTCGAGCGCGCGCTCGCGCGTGACGGCGCCGCCGAGCGCGTCGCAGGTGTCGGCCAGCCCGTCTTCGTGGAAGGCGCCGGTGAGCCACACCGTGGCCGCCATCGACAGCCCCACCGCCACCGCCGCCGGCCACAGGTGCGCGGCCGACCACAGCACGGCGGCGCCGAAGCCGCCGACCAGCAGTCCGACGGTGGGGAAGTGGCGCACGCTGTGCTGCATCCAGTCGTCGCGCCAGCCCACCCAGGCCGGCACCGGCACGCGGGTCAGGAACTGCAGCGCGACGAAGAACAGGCGCAGCTCATGCCACACGGCCGGCGACCTCCGTGCTGACGCCGGCCGCATCGAAGGTGGCCATCTCGGCGAGCAGGCGCGCGGCCGACTCGACGAGCGGCCACGCGAGCGCCGCGCCCGAGCCTTCGCCCAGGCGCAGGCCCAGGTCGAGCAACGGCCGCACGCCCAGCACGGCCAGCCAGCGCGCGTGGCCGCTCTCGGCCGACGCGTGCGCGAACACGCAGCGCGCCAGCACCTGCGCGTCCAGCGCGGCGGCCACCGCGACGGCGGCGGTGGTGATGAAACCGTCGACGACGACGACGCGGCGCGCCGCCGCCGCCTCGAGCACGGCGCCGACCATGGTCGCGATCTCGGCGCCCCCCAGCGCCGCCAGCACGGCGCGCGGCTCGCTGACGTTCGCGTGGCGCGCCAGTGCGCGCTGCAGCACGGCCTGCTTGCGGGCGAGGCCGGCGTCGTCGACCCCGGTGCCGCGGCCCACGCACAGCGCCAGCGGCAGGCCGGTGAGGCGCTCCATCAGCAGCGCCGCCGCCGACGTGTTGCCGATGCCCATCTCGCCCAGCAGCAGCACGTTGCCCGGCAGGCCGCGCACGAGCGCGGCGCCATGCGCCATCGCGGCGCTGCACTGCGCCGGGGTCAGCGCCGGGCCCTGCGTGCTGTCGGCGCTGCCGCGGCAGGCCTTGGCGACGACCAGGCCGGGGCGCGGCGCGAAGTCGTGCGCGACGCCGCAGTCCACCACCGTCAGCGCCAGGCCGTGCTGGCGCGCCAGCACCGACACCGCGGCGCCGCCGTCGAGCATGTTGCGCACCATCTGCGCCGTCACCTCGGGCGGGTAGGCCGACACGCCCTGCGCGGCGATGCCGTGGTCGGCGGCGAAGACGACGAGCTGCGGCGCCTGCAGGCGCGCGCGCTCGTCTTCGAGCGCCAGCGCCAGCTGCAGCGCCAGCGCCTCCAGGCGGCCAAGCGCGCCGCGCGGCTTGGTCTGCGCGTCCAGCCGCTGGCGCACGCGCTCGGCGAGGGGTCCGGCCGGCGCGCTCATTGCGCCGCCGCCCACGCCGCGCACAGGCGGTGCAGCTGCTCCAGACCGTCGGTCAGCGCGGCCGGGCCGGGCTGCAGGATGTCGCAGCTCTTGATCTCGTGCAGCCGGCCCGCGCGCACCGCCGGCACCTCGGCCCAGCCGGGGCGCGCGGCGACCTTCTCGGGGCGGAACTTCTTGC
Source organism: Pseudomonadota bacterium (assembly GCA_963204815.1). Classification (GTDB taxonomy): domain Bacteria; phylum Pseudomonadota; class Gammaproteobacteria; order Burkholderiales; family Burkholderiaceae_C; genus Rubrivivax. The sequence goes on from CAUJHQ010000190.1 coordinate 85,840, forward strand.
CGCACCACGAGCCGACGATCAGGTCGGGCGCGCGGTGCGCCGGCGCCAGCGCGTCGGCGATCACGCGGTCGCGCCCCATGCGCTGGCGGCCGAGTTCGGGAAAGACGTCGTCGCCGCCGGCGGTGCCGATCAGCTCGCTGACCCACTGGATGGCGCTGATCATCGGTTCGTCCCACTCCTCGAAGTAGACGCGCGGGCGGCGCGGCCAGGCCGCGGCGGCGGTGGCGATCTCGCGGTGGCGCGCCTCGCAGGCGGCGATCCAGGCCTCGGCCTTCGCCGACGCCCCCACGAGCCCGGCCACCAGCCGCAGCGTGCCGAAGATCTCCGCCACGCTGCGCTGGTTGGTGACGAACACGTTCAGGCCGGCGCGGATCAGCTTGTCGGCCAGCGCGGCCTGCATGTCGGAGAAGCCGATGACCAGGTCCGGCTGCAGTTCGACGATCTTGTCGATCTTGCCGTCGTGGAAGGCCGCCCCGCGCGGCTTCGCGGCGCGCGCGCGCCGCGGCCGCACGGTGTAGCCGCTGATGCCGACGATGCGCGCCTCCTCGCCGAGCAGGTACAGCCACTCGGTGGTCTCTTCGGTCAGGCAGACGATGCGTTGCGGGCCCATGCGTTCGGTTCGTCTCTCGGCGTTCAGTCGTCCAGTGCCGGCAGCGCCACCGCGCGCGCGCCGCGGCGGTCGATGCGGATCGCGCCGTCGAAGGCCTGCACCAGCGCGGCGTGCAGCAGCGGGTCGTCGTGCGCACCTTCGGCGAGCACGCGGCCCTGGCGCAGCACCAGCAGGCGGTCGGCGTGCAGCGCCAGCGGCAGGTCGTGCAGCACGCTGACGATGGTGCGCGTGGCGGCCAGGCGGCGCAGCAGGCGCGCCAGCGCCACCTGGTGCGGCGCGTCCAGGTGGGTGGTGGGCTCGTCGAGCAGCAGCACCGGCGCTTCGGTGGCGAGCGCGCGCGCCAGCAGCGCACGCTGGCGTTCGCCGCCCGACAGTTCGTGCAGGCGGCGGTGCTGCCAGCCCTGGCATTCGGTGGCGGCGAGTGCGGCGTCGACGGCCGCGTCGTCGCGCGGGCCGGGCGTGCCCAGCAGCCCCAGGTGCGGCAGGCGTCCGAGCGCGACGAGCTCGCGCACCGTGAGGTCGCCGCTCACCTCGCCTTCCTGCGCCAGCCAGGCGATGCGGCGCGCGCGCTCGGCCAGCGGCCAGTCGGCGAGGTCGCGCCCTTCCAGCACCACGCTGCCGTTCGACGGCCGCAGCAACCCCGCCAGCAGCCGCAGCAGCGTCGACTTGCCGGCGCCGTTGGGGCCGACGATGGCCGTCCAGCCGGTGGCAAAGCGCGCCTGCACATGGCTCAGCACCTCGCGCGGGCCGCGGCGGGCCGACAGTTGCAGCGCCGCCAGCACCTACAGTCCCTCGCGCCGGTGCAGCAGGCGCAGCAGGTAGCCGCCGCCGAGCAGCGCCGTCAGCACGCCCACCGGCAGCTCCATCGGCGCGACGAGGCCGCGCGCCAGCACGTCGGCGCCGAGCAGCAGCACGCCGCCGGCGGCCGCGCTGGCCGGCAGCGTGAAGCGCTGCGGCGACGGCGCGAAGCGGCGCACCAGGTGCGGCGCGACGAGGCCGACGAAGGCCACCAGCCCGGCCTGCGACACCGCCAGCCCGGTGGCCAGCGCCAGCAGCAGCACGAGCGCGAAGCGCATCCGCGCCAGCGGCAGCCCGAGGCTGGCGGCACTTTCCTCGCCGAGCGCCAGCGCGTCGAGCCCGCGCGCCAGCCGCCACGCGACCGGCAGCGCGAGCGCGAGGCCGGCCACCAGCACCGCCACGCTCTGCCAGCCCAGGAAGCTGGTGCTGCCGAGCATGAACGCGGTCTTGCCGCGCAGCGCCGCCGGCGACCAGGTGGTGACGAGATCGGCCGACGCGCCGAGCACCACGCCCACCACCACGCCGGCGAGCAGCAGTCGCAGCGTGTGCGCGGCGCCGCGCGCCAGCAGCAGCGTCAATGCCACGCCGAGCAGCGCGCCGGTGAAGGCTGCCGCCACCAGGCCGAGCCGGGCCAGCCAGGCCGCCGTCTCCAGGCTGAGCTGGTGGCCGAAGGCCGCGCCGGCGGCGAGCACGAGCACCACCGCCAGCGACGCCCCGGCGCCCGAGCCCAGCAGGTAGGGGTCGGCCAGCGGGTTGCGGAACAGCCCCTGCGCCAGCGCGCCGGCCAGCCCGAGCAGCGCGCCGACGAGCAGCGCGCCCAGCGTGCGCGGCGCGCGGATCTCGCCGATGACGAGGCCGGCCTGGCCCGACGCGAGGTCCTCGCGCAGCGCGGCCCAGCTCCAGCCTTCGCTGCCGGTGACGAGGCCCAGCGCCAGGAACAGCAGCGCCAGCAGCGCCAGGCCGAGCGCGAAGCGGCGCCGGCGCGCGCGGTCGCGCACCAGCGGCTGCAGCCGTTCGTCGTCGCGGCCGAAGGCGAGCGTGTTCATGGCGCCGGCAACCCCGCCAGGCAGTCGGCGATGACACCGGCCGCCTCGCCCAGGCGCGGGCCGGGGCGCACCAGCAGTTCGTACTTCGCTTCGTCGAAGCCGCAGGCCTGGCCGGCGCGCAAGGCCGCGAGCGCCGCCCAGCCGGGGCGCGACGCCATCGCCTTCACCTCGGCGCGCGGCGCCATGACCAGCGCCGGCTGCGCGCGCACGATGAACTCCGGGTTCAGCGGCGGAAACGGCCCAAGCGCCGCGGGCGCGATGTTGCCCAGCGCCAGCCGGGCCAGCGTCTGGCCGATGAACGAGCCGGCACCCGCCGCGTACGGCGTCGACGCGACCTCGAAATACACCGCCTTGCCGCGCAGCCGCGCCGGCACGCGCGCCGCGGCGGCGTCGATCTCGGCCTCGACGCGCGCCCACAGGCGCTCGCCTTCGGCCGGCGTGCCGAGCAGGCGCGCGACCTGCAGCACCGCGCGCTGCACGTCTTCATGGCGGTCGGAGTCGAAGACGAGCACCGCGAGGCCGAGCGATTCGAGCCGCTCGACGATGCGCGACGACTTCGGCGCCAGCACCACGTCGGGCTTCAGCGCCACGGTGCGTTCGACCTGCGGGTCTTCCAGCCCGCCCAGTTGCGGCAGCTGCTTCACCTGCGGCGGCCAGTTCGAGAAGCGGTCGACGCCGACGAGGCGGCTGCAGGCGCCGAGCGCGCAGACCGTCTCGGTGAGCGACGGCAGCAGCGTTGCGATGCGTGCCGGCACGCGCTCGAAGCGCTGCTCGCGCCCGCGGTCGTCGCGCAGCAGCACGCCCTGCGCGAAGGCGGGCGCACAGGCGACGAGCAGCGCGAGCGCGAGCGCCTTCATCTCAGAGGCTCCCGCCGTAGCGCAGGCCCAGCCAGGCCTGGCGGCCCAGGCCCTGGTAGTCGCGCGCCGGCTCGAGGTCGCGGTCGGTCGCGTTCAGCAGCCGGGCTTCGAGCGCCCAGCCCTTCGCGAAGCGCCACGCGCCCTTCAGGTCGAGCGTGGTCTCGGGCGCGAGCGCCTTGCCGCCGTCGACGCGGCCGCCCAGGCGCAGCACCGACGCACCGGCGTTCCAGCCGCCGCCGTCCCAGTCGGCCGACAGGCTTTCCTGGTGCGCGGCGCGGCGCGGCAGGCGCTGCTGGGTGACGTCGTCCTTCGCGTCGACGAGGTCGATCTGGCCGCGCAGCGACAGCGCACCGAACTTCTGCGAGCCGCCGACGCTGGCGCCCTGCAGCGTGGCGCGCGCGATGTTGCCGGCGCAGCCGAAGTCGTAGCCGGGGTCGGGCGGGCAGAAGGCGCGGTCGGACTGGTAGCCGATGAGGTCGCGCACGCGGTTGCGGTACACGGTGAGCTGCGCATCGGCGTCATCGCCGCGCCAGGCCAGGCCGGCCTCGACGCTGCGGCCGCGCTCGGGCTGCACCGTCGGCACGCCGTAGTCGGGGAAGTACAGGTCGTTGAAGCTCGGTGCGCGGAAGGTCGTGCCGGCCAGCGCGCGCAGGCGCCAGCCGGGGGTGAACTTGAACGCACCGCCGAGACGGCCGGTGGTGACGCCGCCGAAGTCCGAAGGTTCGTCGCGCCGCACGTCGGCCTGCCACGACCACGGCCCCGCATCGCCGATCAGCGCCAGCGTCGCGGCGTCGTTGCGGCGCTTCACGTCGGCGGCGTAGGCCGTCGAAGCGGCGCGGTCCTCGTTGCGTTCGAGCGCACCGACGAGCGTGCCGAAGGCGCCGCTGGCCCACGCGAGCTGCGCGCCGGCGAGGCTGCGCGTGGTGCGGAAGCGCTCGGTCTCGCTGCCGCCGCTCTTCAGGTCGTCGACGCCGCGCGACACGCGCGCGCTGCCGGTGAAGCCGGCCCCGAGCGCGCCGCGCCAGTCCAGCGCCGCCGTCTGCGTGCGCTGGCGATTGCGGAAGTCGGGCGTGCTGTCCTGCGCGAACGCGGGCGGCAGGAATTCGCTGCTGTCGTACTGTGCGTTCAGTTTCGTCGTCAGCAGCGTGAGGCCGATGCGGTGGCCGTCGGCCGGCGCGAGGCCGATGCGCGCCTGCGCGCTGTCGAGCCGGTAGCCGTCGCGGTCGGGGTTGAAGTTGCCGAAGGCGTCGCCCGGGCGCAGCGCCGAGACGCCGTCGCTCTGCTCGCGCGCGACCGAGGCCGCGAGGTCCCAGGCGCCGGCACTGCCGCTGGCGCCGACCGAACCCTGCCGGCTGCCGTAGCCGCCGAGCGCCGCGTGGGCGTCGACACGGGCCTGGCGGCCGGCGTCGCGCGTGAAGATCTGCACCGCGCCGCCGAGGGCGTCGGCGCCGTAGAGGCTGGAACCGGGGCCGCGCAACACCTCGACGCGCTCGACGCTGGACAGCGGGATCGACTCGATCGACGGCTGGCCCAGCGTGGCCGAGCCGATGCGCACGCCGTCGACGAAGACCGCCGTCTGCGCCGTGCCGGCGCCGCGCAGCAGGAAGCCGCTGCTCTGGCCGGGGCCGCCGCTGCGCGACAGCTGCACGCCGGCCTCGCGGCGCAGCAGGTCGGCCAGCGAGTCGGCGGTGGAAGCACGGATGGTGTCGGCGTCGATGACGACGACGTCGGCGGCGAGCCGCTCGACGGCGAGCGGCTCGCGCGCGCCGGTGATGACGATGACCTGCGCCGAGGCCGGCGCGACGGCGAGACAAAGCAGCAGCGCGGCAGCGCCTGCCGGCCGAATGGTGGAAAGGGAACGCAAGAGCAACCTCCAGCCGCACACCCCGTGCGGGCCAGCCTGAACACAGCCGGGTCGAAGAGGTGCGCGCAGCACGGTGCGGGCAGGACGCCGCCACCGCCCACGCGCCACCCCCGCGGCGCCGGCTCCCATTGCGTCAGGCCGGTATCCGGGCTCGCGAGTGGCCGCGGCGGACGAATCCACCACGGCAAGCCTGCCGCGCCTTCCCATGCCCGAGAGGGGCACAGTGGCGTGTCGTGCGGCACGCTCCTCGCTGACCGTTGCGGGGGCAGCGCCGGAATCGCGCGGGGCTCTTCGCCCCACGCTCACCGGCTTCCCGTTGAACCCGCCGCTTCTGAACCGAAACGGCTGGGCACCCGATGCAAGCGACACGAAGTCTAGCAGGGGCCTTCGAGGCCTCTGGCAAGGCACCCCGGCTCATATAATCGCTCTTTACCACCCGGGCACGCGCATTCGCGCTGCCCTCACGACATGACCAAGTACGTCTTCGTCACCGGCGGCGTGGTGTCCTCGCTCGGCAAGGGCATCGCGGCGGCGTCCCTGGCGGCGATCCTCGAATCGCGCGGCCTCAAGGTCACCCTCATCAAGCTGGACCCGTACCTCAACGTCGATCCGGGCACGATGAGCCCGTTCCAGCACGGCGAGGTGTTCGTCACCGACGACGGCGCCGAGACCGACCTCGACCTCGGCCACTACGAGCGCTTCATCACCACCCGGATGCAGAAGTCGAACAACTTCACCACCGGGCAGATCTACAAGAGCGTGCTCGAGAAGGAGCGCCGCGGCGACTACCTCGGCAAGACGGTGCAGGTGATCCCGCACGTCACGAACGAGATCCAGGACTACGTGCGGCGCGGCGCGTCCGACGTCGACGTCGCCATCGTCGAGATCGGCGGCACGGTGGGCGACATCGAGAGCCTGCCGTTCCTGGAAGCGGTGCGCCAGATGAGCCTGAAGCTCGGGCCCACCCACAGCGCCTTCGTGCACCTGACCTACGTGCCGTACATCGCCGCCGCCGGCGAGTTGAAGACCAAGCCCACCCAGCACACGGTGCAGAAGCTGCGCGAGATCGGCATCCAGCCCGACGCGCTGCTGTGCCGCGCCGACCGCTACATCCCCGACGACGAGCGCGAGAAGATCAGCCTGTTCACGAACGTGGTGCTGCACGGCGTGATCTCGATGCCCGACGTGGACACCATCTACAAGGTGCCGCGCGTGCTGCACGAGCAGGGCCTGGACGAGATGATCTGCATGAAGCTGCAGCTGCTCACCCGGCCCGCCGACCTGAAGCGCTGGGACACGCTGGTGCAGGAAGTCGAACACCCGCAGGGCCAGGTCACGATCGGCATGTGCGGCAAGTACACCGACCTGTCGGACTCGTACAAGTCGCTCAACGAGGCGCTGCGCCACGCCGGCATCCACAACCACGCCAAGGTCGAGATCGACTACATCGACGCCGAGACGCTGACCGAGCAGAACGCCTCGCAGCTGGCGCGCTTCGATGCGATCCTGGTGCCCGGCGGCTTCGGCAAGCGCGGCATCGAGGGCAAGATCGTCGCCGCGCGCTACGCGCGCGAGCACCGCATCCCCTACCTGGGCATCTGCCTCGGCATGCAGGTCGCCACCATCGAGTACGCACGCCACGTCGCCGGCCTGCCCGGCGCCAACAGCACCGAGTTCGAGCCCGAGTCGCCGCACCCCGTGATCGCCCTCATTGAGGAATGGCAGGACCGCGACGGCAGCATCCAGAAGCGCAGCGCCAGCAGCGACCTCGGCGGCACGATGCGCCTGGGCGCGCAGAGCAGCGACGTCAAGGCCGGCACGCTGGCGCACCGCATCTACGGCCCGGTGGTGACCGAACGCCACCGCCACCGCTACGAGGCCAACGTGAACTACCTCGACCGGCTGCAGAAGGCCGGCCTCGTGATCAGCGCCCTCACGCAGCGCGAGAAGCTCACCGAGATCGTCGAGCTGCCGCAGGACCAGCACCCCTGGTTCATGGGCGTGCAGTTCCACCCCGAGTTCAAGAGCACGCCCTGGGGCGGCCACCCGCTGTTCACCAGCTACGTGAAGGCCGCGCTCGAACACCAGGCGCGCCGCGCCGAACCGCCCGTGAAGGCCGTCGCATGAAGCTCTGCCACTTCGAGGCCGGCCTCGACCGCCCCTTCTTCCTCATCGCCGGCCCCTGCGTCGTCGAAAGCGAACAGCTGCAGATGGACGTCGCCGGCCGGCTGAAGGAGATCACCTCCGCGCTCGGCATCCCCTTCATCTTCAAGAGCAGCTACGACAAGGCCAACCGCTCCAGCGGCGCCAGCTTCCGCGGCCCCGGCATGGACAAGGGCCTGGAGATCCTGGCGAAGGTGAAGCGCGAGCTCGACGTGCCCATCCTGACCGACGTGCACACCGAGGCCGACGTGGCGAAGGTGGCCGCGGTGGTCGACGTGCTGCAGACGCCGGCGTTCCTGTCGCGCCAGACCGACTTCATCCGCGCCGTCGCGCAGAGCGGCAAGCCGGTGAACATCAAGAAGGGCCAGTTCCTCGCCCCGCACGACATGAAGAACGTGATCGACAAGGCCCGCGCCGCCGCGCGCGAAGCCGGCCTGTCGGAAGACCGCTTCATGGCCTGCGAGCGCGGCGTGAGCTTCGGCTACAACAACCTCGTCTCCGACATGCGCAGCCTGGCGATCATGCGCGAGACCGGCGCGCCGGTGGTCTTCGACGCCACCCACAGCGTGCAGCTGCCGGGCGGCCAGGGCACCAGCAGCGGCGGCCAGCGCGAGTTCGTGCCGGTGCTGGCGCGCGCCGCAGTGGCGGTCGGCATCGCCGGCCTCTTCATGGAAACGCACCCCGACCCCGCGAACGCAATGTCCGACGGCCCGAACGCCGTGCCGCTGAAGCACATGAAGGCGCTGCTCGAGCAGCTGCTCGCGCTCGACCGCGTCGTCAAGCAGCAGCCGCTGCTCGAGAACGATTTCAGCTGCTGAGGACCGCGAGATGAGCGCACCCGCCTACGTGATCGTCGAGATGCACATCCGCGACCTCGAGCAGTACAAGCAGTACATGGCCGAGGCCCCGGCCGCCGTGAAGGCCGCCGGCGGCGAGTACCTGGTGCGCGGCGGCCGCCACGAAGCACTCGAAGGCGACTGGAACCCGCACCGCGTGGCGATGCTGCGCTTCCCCAGCTTCGACGTGGCCAAGGCCTTCTACGACGGCCACGCCTACCAGTCCGCGCGGCAGAAGCGGCTGGGCACCACCGAATACTTCAACATGGTCCTGGTCGAAGGCGTCGCCGCCCCGGTCTGAGCCGCACCACCCCCAAGGAAAAGAATGAGCGCCATCGTCGATATCGTCGGCCGGGAAATCCTCGACAGCCGCGGCAACCCCACCGTCGAGTGCGACGTGCTGCTGGAAAGCGGCACGATGGGCCGCGCCGCGGTGCCCTCGGGCGCGTCCACCGGCAGCCGGGAAGCCATCGAGCTGCGCGACGGCGACAAGGGCCGCTACCTCGGCAAGGGCGTGCTGCGCGCGGTCGAGCACATCAACACCGAGATCAGCGAGTCGGTGCTCGGCCTCGACGCTTCGGAGCAGGCCTTCCTCGACAAGACGCTGATCGACCTCGACGGCACCGACAACAAGAGCCGCCTGGGCGCCAATGCCACGCTGGCGGTGAGCATGGCGGTGGCGCGCGCCGCCGCGGAAGAAAGCGGCCTGCCGCTGTACCGCTACTTCGGCGGCATGGGCCGCATGAGCCTGCCGGTGCCGATGATGAACGTCATCAACGGCGGCGCCCACGCCAACAACAACCTCGACCTGCAGGAGCTGATGATCATCCCCGTGGGGGCGCCGACCTTCCGCGAGGCGGTGCGCTACGGCGCCGAGGTCTTCCACGCGCTGAAGAAGATCATCGACGGCAAGGGCATGACCACCGCCGTCGGCGACGAAGGCGGCTTCGCGCCCAACGTGGCCAGCCACGAGGCGGCGATCCAGATGATCCTGGAAGCGATCGACAAGGCCGGCTACACCGCCGGCGAGCAGATCGCCATCGGCCTGGACTGCGCCGCCAGCGAGTTCTACAAGGAAGACAAGTACCACCTGGAGGGCGAAGGCCTGGTGCTCAGCGCCGCCGAGTGGACCGACATCCTCGCCGCCTGGGTCGACAAGTACCCGATCATCAGCATCGAGGACGGCATGCACGAAGGCGACTGGGCCGGCTGGAAGCTGCTCAACGACCGCCTCGGCAAGAAGGTGCAGCTGGTCGGCGACGACCTCTTCGTCACCAACACCAAGATCCTCGAGCGCGGCATCAAGGAAGGCGTGGCGAACTCGATCCTCATCAAGATCAACCAGATCGGCACGCTCAGCGAAACCTTCTCGGCCATCGAGATGGCCAAGCGCGCCGGCTGGACCAACGTCATCAGCCACCGCAGCGGCGAGACCGAGGACAGCACGATCGCCGACATCGCGGTGGGCACCAACGCCGGCCAGATCAAGACCGGCTCGATGAGCCGCAGCGACCGCATCGCCAAGTACAACCAGCTGCTGCGCATCGAGGAAGACCTCGGCGACGTCGCCAGCTACCCCGGCCGCTCGGCCTTCTACAACCTGAAGTAAGGCACGCGCATGCGCTGGGCCACGGTCGTGCTGGGTGTGCTGCTGCTGGCGGTGCAGGCCGACCTGTGGTTCGGCCGCTTCAGCCTGCCCTACACGATGACGCTGCGCTCGCAGCTGGCGTCGCAGCAGGCCGCCAACGACGACGCCCGCACGCGCAACGCGCGCCTCGTCGCCGAGGTCAGCGACCTGAAGGAAGGCCTCGAGATGGTCGAGGAGAAGGCGCGCGGCGAGCTCGGCATGGTCAAGGGCGACGAGATCCTCGTCCAGGTCACCTCGCCGCGGCCCTGAGCCGTGCTCGACGCCCTGCTCGCGGCCGCGCGGCCGGCGCTGGCCCCCGCCTTCACGCTGCTCGGCAGCCCCGTCACGTGGCTGGAGATCGTGGCCTTCGTGCTGTCGATCGCGATGGTGCTGGCCAACTTCCGCGTCCACGTCGTGGCGTGGCCGCTGGCGATCGCGAGCTCGGCGATGTACGCGCTGCTGTTCGCCGACAGCCGGCTCTACGGCGAGGCCTCGCTGCAGTTCGTGTTCATCGCCGTCGCCTTCTGGGGCTGGTGGCAGTGGCTTCGCGGCACCGGCGCCGACGGCACGCCGCTGCGCGTGCACCGGCTCTCGGTGCGCCAGCGCTGGGCGGCCGCCGCCGCCACGCTGGCGCTGTGGCCCGTGCTCGCGCTCGCGCTGCGCCGCTACACCGACACCGACGTGCCCTGGCTCGACGCGCTGCCCACCGTCGGCAGCCTGCTCGGCCAGTTCCTGCTCGGCCGCAAGCTGCTGGAGAACTGGGCGGTCTGGCTGGCGGTGAACGTGGTGAGCGTCGGCCTCTTCGCCGTCAAGGGCCTGTGGCTCACGGTCGTGCTCTACGCCGTCTTCGCGGTGCTGTCGGTCGCCGGCTGGCGCGCCTGGCGCAGGTTGGCCGATGGCTGAGGCGCTGGTCGTCGCGATCGTCGGCGCCGAGAGCACCGGCAAGACCGCGCTCGCGGCCGCGCTGGCCGAGCGCGTGCGCGCCGAGACCGGCCTGGCCTGCGCCTGGGTGCCCGAGCACCTGCGGGCCTGGTGCGAACGCGAGGGCCGCACGCCACAGCGCCACGAGCAGCCGGCGATCGCGGCAGCGCAGCGCGACGCGATCGAGGCCGCCGCCGCCGCGCACGCCGTCGTGCTGGCCGACACCACGCCGCTGATGACGGCGGTCTACAGCCGCATCGTCTTCGGCGACGACTCGCTCGTCGGCCCCGCCGCCGGCTGGCAGCGCCGGTGCGCGCTGACGCTGCTGACCGCGCTCGACCTGCCCTGGGTCGCCGACGGCCTGCAGCGCGACGGCCCGCACGTGCGCGAGCCGGTCGACGCGCTCATCCGCGAGGCGCTGATCGGCCATGCGCTGCCCTGGTCGCTGGTGGCCGGGGCGGGCGAGGCGCGCATCGAGAACGCGCTCGACGCGCTGGCGCCGCTGCTGCGCCGCCGCGCGACGCCGCGGCGCGGGCTCTTCACGCGGCTGGACGAGCGCAACGCGCAGGACCGGCCGTGGAGCTGCGAGCTCTGCGACGACCCGGACTGCGAACACCGCACGCGCGCGCTGCCGCGCTGAGCCCGCCGCGCTGAAGCCGACGCCCTACTGCACCGCGCGCGACGACGGCGGCTGGTCCTGCGGGGGCGTGAACATCTCGCCGACGTCCACCGGGTCGAAGCGGTACTGCAGGCCGCAGAACTCGCAGCCGACCTCGATCTCGCCGCGCTCGGCGAGGATGCTGTCGCTCTCCTCGCGGCCCAGGCCGCGCAGCATGTTGCGCACGCGCTCGCGCGAGCAGGTGCAGGCGAAGCGCGGCCGCTGCGGCTCGAACACGCGCAGCGTCTCTTCCCAGAACAGGCGGTGCAGGATCTTCGCCGGCTCCAGCGCGAGCAGTTCTTCCTTCGTCAGCGTGGCGGCGAGCATCGCGATGCGGTTGAAGGCCTCGTTGAGGCCGATCTCGTCCTCGTTGCGGCGCCCGCCCTGGCCTTCGAGGTTGCCCTCGCCCTCGACCGGCAGGCGCTGGATCAGCAGGCCGGCGGCGACGTCGTCGTTCGCCGCCAGCACGAGGCGAGTGTCGAGCTGCTCGCTCTGCAGCATGTAGTGCTCGAGCACCTGCGCCACTTCCTGCAGCGGCTCGCGCCGGTCGCCGTGCAGCGGCACCACGCCCTGGTACGGCTGCTGGCCGGGCAGGCGGTCCTTCGGGTCGAGCGTGATGGCGCAACGGCCCTGGCCGTGCACGTTGACGAGCGACTCCAGCTTCGCGCCGGCCGGCACCTCGCCGACGACGGTGGCGGTGGTGCGGAAGCTCAGCTCGGGCTGCACCTCGGCCACCGCCAGCTTCACCGGTCCGTCGCCGTGCACCTGCAGCACGAGGGCGCCGTTGAACTTGATGTTGGCCTGCATCAGCACACCGGCGGCGGCCATCTCGCCGAGCAGCACGCGCACCTCCGGCGTGTCGCCGGCGCGGCCGGCGCGCCGGCGCAGCACTTCCTGCCAGCCGTCGGTCAGGCGCACGAGCATGCCGCGCACCGGCAGGCCCTCGAAGAGGAACTTGACGAGCTCGGACATCAGTCGATCCGGCGCAGCCGGGTGCGGTGGCGCTGGGCGTTGTCGACGTAGTGCGCGGCGCTGCCCTTCAGGCGTTCGATCTCTTCCGGCGTCAGCGGCCGCACCACCTTGGCCGGGCTGCCGACGATGAGCGAGCCGTCCGGGAACTCCTTGCCCTCGGTGACGAGCGCGCAGGCGCCGACGATGCAGTGGCGGCCGATCTTCGCGCCGTTCAGGATCACGCTCTGGATGCCGACGAGCGAGAAGTCGCCGATCGTGCAGCCGTGCATCATCACCTGGTGACCGACCGTGACGCCCTCGCCGATGGTGAGCGGCACGCCGTGGTCGGTGTGCAGCACGCTGCCGTCCTGGATGTTGCTGTTTCGCCCGACCGTGATGAGGTCGTTGTCGCCGCGGATCACGGCGCCGTACCAGACGCTGGCGCCTTCCTTCAGCTCGACGCGGCCGATCACCGTCGCGTTGTCGGCGACCCAGGCGGTGGGATGACGCTGAGGCGCGTCGTTCCCGAGTTGGTAGAGGGCCACGGCCGTCATCCTTCGTTTGCGTTGAAGCCGATAATTCTAAGGATGCCCTTGCGCGAAGCCGCCCTCCAGGTCTTGCAGATGCCCGACCCGGCGGCGAAGGCGGTCGCCGCGCGCGCCCTCTTCGCCGACCCGCCCGTGCTGGACACGGCGCGGGTCTTCTCGTTTGCCGGCCCGCTGCCCGGCCGCCCGCCGCGCCCGCGCCTGGTGGCGCCGGCCGACGTGCCGCGCCGCTCGCCGTTCACGCCCGAGGGCCGCGCGGCGCTGCTGCATTCGGTGGCGCACATCGAGTTCAACGCCATCAACCTCGCGCTCGACGCGGTATGGCGCTTCGCCGGCATGCCCGAGGCCTTCTACCGCGACTGGCTGCGCGTCGCCGCCGAGGAGGCGCTGCACTTCACGCTGCTGGCCGGGCACCTGGCGACTCTCGGCCGCGCCTACGGCGACTTCGACGCCCACGACGGCCTGTGGACGATGGCCGAGAAGACCGCCGGCGACATCGTCGCCCGCATGGCGCTGGTGCCGCGCACGCTGGAAGCGCGCGGGCTCGACGCCACGCCGCCGATGCAGGCGCGGCTGGCGCGTGCCGGTGATGCGCGCGCGGTCGAGATCCTCGACGTCATCCTGCGCGACGAGGTCGGCCATGTCGCCATCGGCAACCGCTGGTACGGCTGGCTGTGCGAACGCGACGGGCTCGACCCGCTGGCGCACTACGCCGTGCTGGCCGCGCACCACGGTGCGCCGCGGCTGAAGCCGCCCTTCAACCTGCCGGCGCGCAAGGCCGCCGGTTTCACGGACGCCGAAATCGCGGCGCTCGGAGCACCCTGACCATGCGCGTCTTCATCGCCGGCTTCCAGCACGAGACCAACACCTTCGCGCCGAGCCCGGCCGACTGGGCCGCGTTCCAGAGCGGCGCCGGCTACCCCGAGTCGACGCACGGCGCGGCGATGGTGGCGCGCCTGCGCGACACCGTGCAGCCGCTCGGCGGCTTCATCCGCGACGCGGAGGAGCGCGGCTGGACGCTGGTGCCCTCGCTCTACGCCGCCGCCACGCCGTCGGCCCACGTCACGCGCGAGGCCTACGAGCACATCGCCGGCACCGTGGTCGCCGACGCCCGGCGCGAACTCGCCGGCGCCGGCTTCGACGCGGTCTACCTCGACCTGCACGGCGCCGGCGTCGCCGAGCACGTCGACGACACCGAAGGCGAACTGCTCGAACGCCTGCGCGCCGTCGTCGGCCCGGCGATGCCCGTCGTCGCCAGCCTGGACCTGCACGCCAACGTCACCGAACGCATGCTGCGGCTGGCGAGCGCGCTGACCGCATTCCGCACCTACCCGCACGTCGACATGGCCGAGACCGGGGCGCGCGCGGCGGCGCTGCTGGCCACCGTCGTGGCGCGCGGCCCCTTCGCCACCCACGCCGCCCGCCTGCCGTTCCTGCTGCCACTGAACGCGCAGTGCACGCTGATGGAACCAGCCGCCGGCCTGTTCGCCGACCTCGCGGCGCTGGAGGCGCAGAGCGGCGTGCACCTGAGCTTCGCGATGGGCTTCCCGGCCGCGGACTTTCCGGAATGCGGCCCGGTCGTCTTCGGCCACGGCCACGACGCCGACGCGGTGCAGGCCAACGTGCAGGCGCTGGCCGAGAACGCGACCGGCCTGCGCGACGAGTGGGCGCTCGACCTGCTGGCCCCGGCCGCGGCGGTGGAGCGCGCGCTGGCACTGGCGGCGCAGGCGACGAAGCCGGTCGTCATCGCCGACACACAGGACAACCCCGGCGCCGGCGGCGACAGCAACACCACGGGCATGCTGCGCGCGCTGCTCGAAGCGGGCGCCGGCCGGCGCTTCCCGGGCGGCGTGGCGCTCGGCCTGCTGCACGACCCGGCGGCGGCGCGGGCGGCGCATGGCGCCGGCGTCGGCGCCATGCTGGAGCTGACGCTCGGCAAGACCGTGCGCACCTTCGACGGCCGGCAGAGCGACGCGCCGGTCATCGCGCGCTGCACCGTCACCGCCGTCAGCGACGGCCGCGTGCCGCTGCACGGTCCGATGACCGCGGGCAACACCGCCACGCTGGGGCCTTCGGCCTGCGTCGACGTCGACGGCGTGCGCGTGCTGCTCACCACCGGCAAGACGCAGATGCTGGACCTGGACCTCTACCGCTTCCTGGGCATCGAGCCGGCGGCGATGAAGCTGCTGGTGAACAAGAGCTCGGTGCACTTCCGCGCCGCCTTCACACCGGTGGCGTCGCACATCCTCGTCGCGCAGGCGCCGGGCCCGATGGCGGCCGACCCGGCCGACCTGCCGTGGCGCCGGCTGCCGGCCGGGCTGGCACGCCGTCCGTGACAGGCCGCACGATTACACTGCGCGACTTCGACATTTCCCCCTTCCGACCCATCATGACCCAGCTTTCCACCCGCCGCTTCCTGCAGGGTGCCGCGCTGCTCGCGGCCGGTCTGTTGCTCGCCGCCTGCGGCAAGAAGGAGCCGCCGCCGCCCGCGCCGGCCGCCGCCGCTTCGGCGCCCGCTTCGGCGCCCGCCAAGGTCTACGTCGTCGGCACCGACGCCGCCTACGCGCCCTTCGAGAGCCAGAACGAGAAGGGCGAGATCGTCGGCTTCGACATCGACGTCGTCTCGGCCATCGCGAAGAAGGCCGGCATCGAGGTCAAGTTCGTCAACACGCCCTGGGAAGGCATCTTCAACGCGCTCGGCCAGGGCGACCGCGACCTCGTCGTCTCGGCGGTGACGATCACCGAGGAACGCAAGGGCACGATGGACTTCACCGCGCCCTACTTCGACGCCGTGCAGCTGATCGCCGTGAAGGAGAACAGCAAGGTCGCGAAGTTCGCCGACCTGAAGAAGCTGAAGGTCGGCGTGCAGACCGGCACCACCGGCGACGAAGCCGTCAGCAAGCTGCTGGGCAAGACCAACACCAACATCAAGCGCTTCGAGTCGACCCCGCTCGCGCTGAAGGAACTGGAAGCCGGCGGCGTGGACGCGGTCGTCGCCGACAACGGCGTCGTCATCCACTACGTGGCGAACAACCCGGGCGGCAAGTTCAAGACCGTCTCCGACAAGGAGTTCGTGCCCGAGCAGTACGGCATCGCGCTGAAGAAGGGCAACGCCGAGCTGCTGGCCAAGCTGGACAAGGGCCTGGCCGACATCAAGGCCGACGGCACCTACGACGAGATCTACAAGAAGTACTTCGGTGCCGCGCCCGCGAAGGCCGCGGCCCCGGCTTCGGCCGCTTCGAAGTAAGCACGGGAGCCGGCAATGGATCTTCGCTGGGAGATCCTGGCCGGCTACGGGCCGCTCTTCGCGAGCGGCCTGTGGATGACCATCCAGCTCACGCTGGTGGCCATCGGCGCCGGGCTGGTGCTGGGCACGCTGTTCGGCCTGGTCAGCAGTTCGGCCGACGCACCGCCGCCCAAGGCGGTGCCGGCGGCGTGGGCACTGAAGGCGGCACGCGGACTGACGCTGGCCTACGTCACCTTCTTCCGCGGCACGCCGCTGTTCGTGCAGATCCTGCTCGTGCACTTCGCTTTGATGCCGACGCTGGTGCACCCCGACCACGGCCTGCTGCTGGCCGGCGAGGCGGCGCGCAGCTTCCGCCAGGAGCACGGCGCCTTCTTCTCCGGCTGCGTCGCGCTGAGCCTGAACGCCGGCGCCTACATCAGCGAGATCTTCCGCGCCGGCATCCAGAGCATCCACCGCGGCCAGACCCAGGCCGCCTACAGCGTCGGCCTCACCCATGCGCAGGCGATGCGCTACGTGGTGCTGCCGCAGGCCTTCCGGCGCATGGTGCCGGCGCTCGTCAACGAGGGCGTCACGCTGATCAAGGACTCGTCGCTCGTCTCCGCCATCGGCCTGGCCGAACTGGCGCTGGCGGCGCGCACGGTCGCCGGCGCCTACTCCCGCTACTGGGAGCCGTACCTGGCGATCTCGCTGCTCTACCTGGTGCTGACCCTGGTGCTGTCGACGCTGGCCAAGAAGCTCGAGGCGCCGGCGCACCTGCGCGGGCGATAGGCTCGCTCAGGTCTCGAAGAAGTAGCGCTTCAGGCCGGCGAGGATCATCTCGACGGCCACGGCGGTCAGCACCAGGCCCATCAGCTTCTCGATCGCGGCCACCATCGACGCGCCGAGCCACTTGCGCAGCCGGTCGGCCGACAGCAGCACCAGGCCGGAGATCGCCATCGCCGCCGTCAGTGCGCCGAACCACGACAGCATGCGCTCGGGCTGGCGCGACGCCAGCAGCAGCACCGTGGCCATGGCCGACGGCCCGGCCAGCAGCGGCACCGCGAGCGGGAAGATGAAGGGCTCGCGCGCGCTGCCATCGGCGGCGTAGATCTCGCCGCCGGACGCGAAGATCATGCGGATCGCGATGATCAGCAGGATCACGCCGCCCGCCACCTCGAGCGAGCGTTCGGACAGCCGCATCAGCGCCAGGAAGTGCTGGCCGCCGACCATGAACACCGCCAGCACGCTGAACGCGATCGCGACCTCGCGCACCGCGACGAGGCGCCGGCGCTCCGGCGCGACGCCGCGCAGCACCGAGATGAAGATCGGCAGGCTGCCGAACGGGTCCAGCACCAGCAGCAGCAGGACGAAGGCGGAGAGAAAGGTGTGGTCCATCGCGGGCCGGATTGTCGGCAGCCCGGCGGGCCGACCGGCATGACTGTTGCGTGAAAGAGTCGGTTTGACCCGGCGACGCAGTCGTTACAGACCCTGATCCGGGTTTCACCCGACCGGCTTCATAGAATCCGGCACGTTCAGGGGTAAACCCCGAACCCATCTCCACCACAGTCGAGAAAGAGATCACATGAAGAAGACAGCATTGATCGGCGCCATCACCCTGGCCGCCACCGGCGCTGCGAATGCGCAGCTGCAGATCTACGGCCTGCTGGACGCGAGCTACGGCAAGAGCCTGTTCGCCAGCGCCTTCCTGAACGAGAAGGCCGACTTCCATTCGGGCGGCGACAACGGCAACAGCGAGGGCAACTCGGTGACGCGCTTCGGGCTGAAGGGCAGCACCGACGTTGGCAGCGGCATCAAGGCCAACTTCAAGCTCGAGTCGAACGGCATCACCAGCGACGGCGCCGTCAACGGCAGTTTCTTCGGCCGTCAGGCGTGGCTCGGCTTTTCGGGCGCCTTCGGTGAAGTTCGCCTCGGTCGTCAGGACTCGGTTCCGTTCCAGACGATGGCCGACTTCGACTTCAATGGGTTCTCCAACGGCGTCTCGGCGCTCGGCTACTCGCTGGTCGGTCCGTGGCTCCCAGGCCGCCAGTCGCGTTCGCTGCAATACATTACGCCGACGTTCAGCGGCGTGACCGCGCAGGTCGGCGTCGTGCCGAAGGGCAACCGTGGCGACACCGCCAAGGCCGTGCTGTCCGGCGGCGTGAAGTACGCCGGCGGTCCGTTCGCCGCTGCCGTGTCGTTCCAGACCAAGGATGACGAGAACACCGAGAACTTCGCGTCGGTGGCCGGCAGCTACGACCTCGGCGTCGCCAAGTTCATGCTCGGCTACGCCGACGGCGGCAAGTTCGCCGACGGCGGCACCGGCCACGGCCCGTCGTTCGGCGTCACGGTGCCGGTTGCTGGCTTCAATATCGGCGGCCTGTACGGGCAGAACCTCGACGACGACCTGAAGATCAAGAGCGTCGAGTTCTTCATCAACAAGGAAGTGCTGAAGAACACCTACGCGTACTTCGAAGCCGGCAACTGGAAGACCAGCCTGGCCGCGAACCCGCTGGCCGACCCGGTCGACTTCCCGAACGCCAAGACCAAGGGCACCGCCTACGCCATCGGCGTGATCTACGTGTTCTGATTCCGGCTGACCCGGCCGACCTTCGGGTCGGCCGCCCCGGATTCCAGGCCCGCGCAGGCGACTGCGCGGGCCTTTTCATTGGGCGCTTCAGCCGCGCGGGTGGTGACGCGCGTGCAGCTGGCGCAGCCGCTCGCGCGCCACGTGCGTGTAGATGGTCGTCGTGCCGATGTCGGCGTGGCCCAGCAGCATCTGCACCGCGCGCAGGTCGGCGCCGTGGTTCAGCAAGTGGGTCGCGAAGGCGTGGCGCAGCGTGTGCGGCGACAGCGGCGCCGTGATGCCGGCCATGCGCGCGTAGCGCTTCACGAGGTTCCAGAACATCTGCCGCGACATGCCGGCGCCGCGCACGGTGACGAAGAGCGCGTCGCTGGTGCGCTGCTGCAGCACCGCGGCGCGGCCGTCGGCCAGCCAGCGTTGCAGCCAGGACTG
>CAUJHQ010000191.1 GCA_963204815.1 Pseudomonadota bacterium
TGCCAGATCCCAGCAAAAGCGTTGTAGGCTTTTTGTAGGCTTCCTGAGGTCTCCAGAAAGACTAAGGGCCTAGAAAGTTAGCTTTCGCTCACCTTCTAGGCCCCGTCATTACTGGTGCGGCTGGCAGGAATCGAACCCACGACCCCTTGGTTCGTAGCCAAGTACTCTATCCAACTGAGCTACAGCCGCGAAGCCGCGCAGTATAGCAGGTTCGGGGCGATGTTCTAGTCGATCGCGGCGGCGGCGTGCTCGCAAGCCTGCACGCGGGCTTCATCGCCCTCGTCGCGCGCCAGCCGTGCCAGCGCTCGCCACGCGCGGCGGCGCGCGCGGCCGGGCAGGCCGGGGGCGGCGCCGGCCTGTTCCAGCAGGCGGCGGGCCTTGCCCCAGAGCTGGCGTTCGGCGAACGCCGCGCCGACGGCGGCCACCACCGGGGGTTCGTGGCCGAACGCGTTGAGCGCGAGTTCCAGGCGCGGCAGCCAGTCGCTGCCGATGCCCGACACGCAGTCCATCAGCGCCAGCGCGATCTGCTCGCGCTCTTCGCGCGCCAGTTCCGGCAGGCGTTCCCAGAAGGGCCGAAGCCAGTGGCGCGCGTCTTCCGGCGTGCCCAACGCGGCAGCGCGCAGCGCGGCACGCGCGGCCACCGGCGGGTCGCGGCGGTCGGCGGGGTCGAACAGTTCCCACAGGCGGCGCAACTGATCGACGTCGTGGGCGCCTTCCAGCGCCTCGATGGCCAGCGAGCGCAACAGGCCTTGCGCCGCGGTCGGCGTGAAGGCCTGGTGGTTGGCGAGCAGGCGCGCGGTGTGCAGCGCGTCCAGCGGCTGGCGCACCATGCGCGTGGCCTGCAGCTTCAGCCGCAGCGCCTGCGTGCGGCGCGCCACGCCCGGCGGCAGGGCGGCGATGAGCTCCAGCGCGCGCGGCGCGTCGCGGTCATCGAGCGCCCACTCGGCGGCCATCAGGCGCGCGCCGTCGTCGGCACCGCGGCGCACGCCGCCCTTCTTCACGACACCCTGCAGGCCGCGCAACGTCTCGTCGCGGCGCGCGCGGTCCTGCAGGCGGTGCAGGCTGCCGGCGGCCAGCAGGTGGCCGAGCACCGTGAACTCGGCGTCCTTGCGCAGCGCGGGCGCGTCGTCCTGGATCGCCAGCGCGCGCGCCGCCGCCTTGTGGGCGCGGCTGTAGCGGGCGCTGAAGTACTCGGCCAGCGCCTCGCGCAGCGCCGCCTGCGCGGCACGTTCGCGGCGCAGCGCGCGCCATTCGCCGGCGCGCTGCGGCAGGCTCAGCAGGGCGCTCAGCCCCTGTGCCGCCGACATCAGCACGAAGCAGGCGATGACGACGACGATGACGAAGAGGTTCAGCGACAGGTCGGTGCGCCAGCCGCCCCAGAAGATCGACACGAGGCCGTCGTTCGGCCCCAGCGTGGTCGCCGCGACGACGGCGACGACGAACAGCAGCACGAGCCAGATCACGCCGCGCATCGCGATGCCTACTTTCCGGCCGAGGCCGTGGCGATGGCGGCGAGGGTGGCGTCGGGCCGCGGCACGGAGACCTGGCGCGCCTGCGCCGACACCTGGCGCAGCAGCTCGGTCGTCGAGACGACGCGCCGCGAGGCGGGGTCGAAGTAGCGCTCCAGCGCCGCGAGCGCGTCGCGCAGGTCCGACTGCGCGGTGTCGAACTGGCGCGACAGCAGCGCCAGGCGCGCGTTCAGCAGGCGCAGCTTGAGGTTCTCGCGCAGGAACCAGGTCTGCTCGGGGGCGACGAGCATTGCCTCGGGGTGGTCGATGCGCGTCACGCGCACGAGGGCGCGGACCTCGCCCCACAGGTGGCCGGCCATGTCCTGCCAGCGTTCGGACCAGGGGCGCGGCGCGCTAGCGGGCACGGCCGGCGCCGCCGCCACGGCCGCGGCGGCCTGTGCGCGCGGGCCATTGCCGTTGCGGCGCTCGGGCGACGCGAGCAGCGGCAGTTCGTCGACGACGCGCACCGCTTCGTCGAGGCGGATCGCCAGCACGGACAGGTCGGTGCTGCCGGCGGCGCGCGTGCGTTCCAGGTCCTGCGCGACGGCGCGGCGCACGCGCTCCAGGCGCGGCTGGTTGTAGCGCGCCAAGCGCTCGTCGGCCTGCTTCAGCGTGGCGACCAGCGGGTCGGCACTGCCGGTGATGGCCGACTGCTGCAGCGCCACCCGCACCGCGGCCTCGACGTCGGCCAGCACGTTCTCGTCGCGCGAACGCGCGAGCGACTGGATCAGGTCCTCGAGCTGCGTGCGCTGCATCGAGGTTTCGGCGACGCGGGCGTCGAGCAGCGCCATCTTCGCCGCCGCCGAGCGCGCGGTCTCCTGCGCCTCGCGGGCGGCCACGCGGGCCTCGGCGGACTGCGCGGCGGCGTCCTGCTGGCGCCGCACGAGCTCGCTCTCGAGCGCCTTCACGCGCTGCTGGGTGTTCCAGGCGTAGACCACGGCGGCGGCCGTGAAGGCCGCCAGCACCGCGCCGCCGACCGCGACCCAGCGGCCCGGCAGGACCGCCACGGCCGGGACGGCCACGGCGGCGGCAGCAGGGGCGGCGGGCGGTGCGGCGGGGGTTGCGAGCGGGGGCGCGGAAGTGTCGGTCACAGGGGCGCCGATTGTATCGACGCGCCCCGCAGCCAAGCGGCCACCGCGGCAGGCTCGGGCCGCACCGCGTCGACGCGGCCGAAGCCCGCGGCGCGCGCCGCGTCGGCAATGCGCGGGTGCGACGCGATGGCCACCGAACGCGACCAGTCGGCCGCCGGCATCAGCGCCTGCAGGTGGCCCACCGCCTCGCTGCTGCTGAAGATCCACAGGTGATGCCGAGGATCGGCGAGCGCCGCGTCGAGCAGCGTGCGGCCCGCCGCATCGGCCACCGGCGCCTGGCGGCGGTAGGCGGCGAGGAAACCGACGGTTGCACCTCTTTCGCGCAGGCGGGCGGCGAGCCAGTCGCGCCCGTCCTCGCCGCGCACCACCAGCACGCGACGGCCGGACCAGTCGCGGCCGGCAATGCGCGCCCACAGCGCCTCGGAATCGAAGCTCGGGGCGTCGACAGCGGGCTCGGCGATCGCCGCTTCGGGCACGCCGGCGTCGCGCAGCGCCGTCGACGTGCCCGGGCCGGGCGACCCGGCCAGCGTGCCGGCCGGCCAGGCGCGGCCCTCGGGCCGCGCGTCGAAGAAGTGCAGCACCGCGTTGGGGCTGACGAAGAACACCATCGCCGCGCCGTCGACGTCGCGCCACGCGGCGCGCAGCGGCGCCATGTCGTCGACCGGCACGATGCCGATCAGCGGCAGCGCGACTGCGTCCACCCCGAGCGCCTGCAATTGCGCCACCCAGGCCGCGGCCTGGGCCGGGGGCCGGGTGACGATGGCGCGCACGGCGATCAGGCGCTCAGGTACGAGCCGGCGCCGGCCTCGCGGAGGCGCGCCGCGGCCGACTCGCCGAGGGCGCGCGCGCTGGCTTCGTCGGTCGGCCGGCCGCTGACCTGCGTGTTCAGCAGCGGGCGCGTCGGCTCGGTCGCGTGGCCGAGCGCGGCGTCCATCACCAGCGTGTCGCCGCGCCACACCGCGTGCGCGGCCAGCGGCATGCTGCAACTGCCGCCCAGCGCGCGCGAGACGGCCCGCTCGGCATGCGCCGACAGGAAGGTGGGCGTGTGGATGGTCTGGGCGAGCAGCGCGCGCAGTTCGGTCGCGTCCTCGCGCACCTCGATGCCCAGCGCCCCCTGGCCGGCGGCCGGGATCATCTCGGCCGGCTCGAAGACCGCGCGGATGCGCTGCGCCAGCCCCAGCCGCTTCAGGCCGGCGGCGGCGAGCACGATGGCGTCGTAGCCACCTTCGTCGAGCTTGCGCAGGCGGGTGTCGAGGTTGCCGCGCAGCGGCTCGATCTTCAGGTCGGGGCGGCGCGCCAGCAGCTGCACCACGCGGCGCAGGCTGGAGGTGCCAACCACCGCCCCCTGCGGCAGCGCCGCCAGGTTCTCGTAGCGGTTGCTGACGAAGGCGTCGCGCGGGTCCTCGCGCTCCCACACCGCGGCGAGCACGAAGCCTTCCGGCAGGTCCATCGGCACGTCCTTCAGCGAGTGCACCGCCAGGTGGGCACGGCCTTCCTCGAGCGCCGTTTCCAGTTCCTTGACGAACAGGCCCTTGCCGCCGACCTTGCTGAGCGCGCGGTCGAGGATCTGGTCGCCCTTGGTCGTCATGCCCAGCAATTCGACGGCGAGGCCGAAGCGCGCGGTGAGTGCGTCCCGCACGTGTTCGGCCTGCCAGAGGGCAAGGCGGCTCTCGCGGGTGGCGATGATGGTCTTGGTGTGCATGGCCCCGGATTATCGGCACGCCGATTGCATGCACAATTGGTAATCTGGTTACGCCACCGGGAGCACTCGATGTCTCGCACCTCCGCCGCCGCTGCCAAGAACAAGCCTCTGGTCGAGGATATCCGGTTACTCGGCCGCATCCTCGGCGACGTCATCCGCGAGCAGGAAGGCAAGGAAGCCTTCGAGCTCATCGAGCGCGTGCGCCAGCTGTCGGTGGCCTACCGCCTGAAGGCCGACGCGTCGGCGGGACGCGTGCTCGACCGCCTGCTGAAGAACCTCAGTCCCGACCAGACGGTGAGCGTGATCCGCGCCTTCAGCTACTTCAGCCACCTCGCGAACATCGCCGAGGACCGCCACCACGTGCGCCGGCGCACCGTGCACGAGCGCGAAGGGCACCAGCAGGAGGGCTCGCTCGCGGTGGCGCTGGAGCGCCTGCACCGCGCCGACCACCGCGCCGCCGACATCGCGCGCACGCTGGAGCACGCCTACATCTCGCCGGTGCTGACCGCCCACCCCACCGAGGTGCAGCGCAAGAGCATCCTCGACGCCGAGCGCGCGATCGCCCAGCTCATCAACGAGCGCGACGAGCTGCCGACCGACGATCGCCGGCGCGAGAACGAAGAGCTGATGCGCGCCCGCGTGACGCAGCTCTGGCAGACGCGCATGCTGCGCAACGCCAAGCTGACGGTGGCCGACGAGATCGAGAACGCGCTCAGCTACTACCAGGCGACCTTCCTGCGCGAGATCCCGCGCCTGTACCGCGAGCTCGAACGCGCGCTGCACGGCCACGCGGTGGCGCCCTTCTTGCGCATGGGCCACTGGATCGGCGGCGACCGCGACGGCAACCCGAACGTCAACGCGCAGACGCTGCGCCACGCGCTGTCGCGCCAGGCCGAGGTGGCGCTGCGCTTCTACCTCACCGAGGTGCACGAACTCGGCAGCGAGCTGTCGATGAGCGGCATGCTGGCGCCGGTGACGCCGGCGATGGACGAACTCGCCGCGCGCTCACCCGACCAGAACGTGCACCGCGAGGACGAGCCCTACCGGCGCGCGCTGATCGGCATCTACGCGCGCCTGGCCGCAACGCTGAAGGAGCTGACGAACACCGAGGCGCTGCGCCACGCGGTCGCGCCGCAGAACCCCTACCCCGACGCGAAGGCCTTCCTCGACGACCTGCAGGTGATCGCGCAGTCGCTGAAGCACCACCACGCGCAGGCGCTGATCGCGCCGCGGCTGGCGCCGCTGATGCGCGCGGTGCAGGTGTTCGGCTTCCACCTCGCCACGCTGGACCTGCGGCAGAGCAGCGACCAGCACGAGCTCGTCGTCGCCGAACTGCTGCGCGTGGCGCGCATCGAGGCCGACTACGCGGCGCTCGACGAAGCGGCGCGGCGCACGCTGCTGCTGCGCCTGCTGAACGACGCCCGTGGGCTTCGCGTGCGCAGCGCCGAGTACTCGGCGCTCACGGTCAGCGAGCTCGCCATCTTCGAGGAGGCGCGCGCCGCGCTCGCCGCCTACGGCCGCGAGGCGCTGCGCCACTGCATCATCAGCCACACCGAGGACGTGAGCGACCTGCTCGAGGTGCTGCTGCTGCAGAAGGAAGCCGGCCTGCTGCGCGGCACGCTGGACGACGACGCGCGCGCCGACCTCATCGTCGTGCCGCTGTTCGAGACCATCGGCGACCTGCGCAACGCCGAGCCCATCATGCGGGCGTACTACGAGTTGCCGGGCATCACGGCGATGGTCGTGCGCAGCGGCGCCGAGCAGGACGTGATGCTGGGCTACAGCGACAGCAACAAGGACGGCGGCTTCTTCACCAGCAACTGGGAGCTCTACCGAGCCGAGGTGGCGCTGGCCGAGATGTTCGCGCCGCTGCGCCAGGCACGGGGCATCACGCTGCGCCTGTTCCACGGCCGCGGCGGCACCGTGGGGCGCGGCGGTGGCCCGAGCTACCAGGCCATCCTGGCGCAGCCGCCGGGCACGGTGCAGGGGCAGATCCGCCTCACCGAGCAGGGCGAGGTCATCGGCTCCAAGTACGCCAACCCGGAGATCGGCCGCCGCAACCTGGAGACGCTGGTCGCCGCCACGCTCGAAGCGACGCTGCTGCACCCGACGAAGAGCGCACCGAAGGCCTTCCTCGACGCGGCCGCCGAGATCAGCGCTGCCAGCTACGCCGGCTACCGCAAGATCGTCTACGAGACGCCGGGCTTCACCGACTACTTCTTCGCCGCCACGCCGATCCGCGAGATCGCCGAACTGAACATCGGCTCGCGCCCGGCCAGCCGCAAGGCGACGCGCGCGATCGAGGACCTGCGCGCCATCCCCTGGGGCTTCAGCTGGGGCCAGTGCCGCATGGCGCTGCCGGGCTGGTGCGGCTTCGGCACCGCGATCGAAGGCTTCCTGGGCAGCGGCCCCGACCGCAAGGCGCGGCTCGAACTGCTGCAGCGCATGCACAAGCAGTGGCCCTTCTTCCGCACGCTGCTGTCCAACCTGGACATGGTGCTGGCCAAGAGCGACCTGCGCATCGCCGCGCGCTACGTCGAACTGGTGGAGGACAAGCGCGCCGCGCGGCGCATCTTCGGTGCGCTGAAGGCCGAGTGGGAACGTGCCAGCGAGGCGCTCGCGCTCGTCACCGGCGAACGCCAGCGCCTGCAGTCGAACCCGGCGCTGGCGCGCTCGATCGAGCACCGATTCCCCTACCTGGACCCGCTGAACCACCTGCAGGTGGAACTGCTGCGCCGCTACCGCGAGCGGCGCGACGCCGAGCCGGGGCTGGAACGCATCCGCCGCGGCATCCACCTGTCGATCAACGGCATCGCCGCCGGTCTGCGCAACACCGGCTGAGAACGGCAGGGTGAAGGGCTAGCGAGCCAAGGCCTCGCGCACCGCGGCGAGTTGCCGGCGCGACACCGCGAGCCACTCGTCGGCCGGCGCCACGCGCACGGCCCAGCCTTCCTCGCCTTCGACGTGGCGGCGCTCGAGCGCGCGCACGGCACGCCGGGCGACGAGCGCGTTGCGGTGCACGCGCACGAAGCCCTCGCCCAGGCGCTGCTCCAGGTCGGCCAGCGCGTCGTCGAGCAGGTACTCGTGGTCGACGGTGCGCAGCGTCACGTACTTCAGCTCGGCCTTCAGGTACAGCACCTCGGCCAGCGGCACGCGCACGAGGCGGCCGCGGTCGTGCACGACGAGCACCGGCTCGTCGAGCGCCATCGCCGTCGTCGTCGACACCGGGTACAGCCGTTGCAGCACGCGTTGCAGCGCGGCCTGCAGGCGTTCGCGCCGCACCGGCTTGGTGAGGTAGTCGACGGCGTCGAGGTCGAAGGCGTCGATCGCGTGCTCGGGGAAGGCACTGACGAACACCACCGCCGGCGACGGCACGGCGCGCCGCAGCGCCGCCGCGAACTCGACACCGCTGCGGCCCGGCATGCGCACG
The DNA here is from genome assembly GCA_963204815.1 of Pseudomonadota bacterium. GTDB lineage: Bacteria > Pseudomonadota > Gammaproteobacteria > Burkholderiales > Burkholderiaceae_C > Rubrivivax. The sequence goes on from CAUJHQ010000191.1 coordinate 7,732, forward strand.
TCCAGCAGCACCAGGTCGGCGGGCTGCGTGCGCAGCGCGGCGAGCGCCTCGTCGGCGCTGGCGGCTTCGCCGACGACCTCGGCGGCCGGCTCGTCGATGGACGCCAGCAGCGAGCGCAGCCGCAACCGCGCCAGCGGTTCGTCGTCGACGAGCAGGACCTTCAGCGGCGCCATCACATCGGCAGCACGATGCGGGCATGGAACACGTCGCCCTCGCGCCAGGTGCTGACCTCGGCCGCCACGTCGTGCAGCAGGCGCAGGCGCTCGCGCACGTTGTGCAGCGCCATGCCGTGGCCGGGCGTCGAAGGCGCGTCGGGCAAGGTGTTGCTCACGGTGACGACGGCCTGCCCGCGCCGCGCCTGCGCGCGCACCCAGACACGGCCGCCGCCGAGCGCCGGCTCGACGCCGTGGCGCACCGCGTTCTCGACCAGCGGCTGCAGCACCAGCGGCGGCACGCGTGCGGCACCGGCGGCGCGGTCGACCTCCCAGTCGATGCGCAGGCGCTCGCCGAAGCGCACCTGCTCGATCGCCAGGTAGGCGCGCGCGAGCGCGATCTCCTCGTCGAGCGAGGTCGAGGCGCCGCTGTCGGCGAGCGCGGTGCGAAAGAGGTCGCTCAGGTCCTCGAGCACGCGCTCGGCACGCGCCGGGTCGGTGCGCACCAGCGCGAGCGCGGTGTTCAACGCATTGAACAGAAAGTGCGGGCGGATGCGCGACTGCAGCTCGGCCAGCCGCGCCTGCGCCTGCGCCGGCTGCCAGATGCGCGCGCGCCAGGCCAGCCAGGACCACAGCAGCGCGGCCAGCCCGGCGCCGGCCGCGGCGACACCGGCCACGCGCAAACCGCCGGCAAGATCGGCAAGGCCGAGCGCCCACAGCGGCGCGCCCGCGGCCAGCGCGGCCGCGGCACCGAGCGTGAGCACCGACGCCGCGCGCGGCGCGGGCGGCAGGCGGCGCAGCGGCTGCTGCGCCGCGCACAGGATCACCAGCCAGACGAGCGACGCGAAGGCGCCGGCAAACGCCAGCACCGACTGCCGCTGCCACCACAGCGCAGCGTTCTCGGCCGTCGCCAGCGCCGTGATCGCCAGCACGCCCTGCACCAGCAGCACCGCGCGCAGCGCGAGCCCGGGGTGGCAGACGTCGAATGCGGCGGCCGCCTGTGCCTGGTCGCGCGCTCGCTCCTCGGCGGCGGGGTCGAAGCGCGTGCTCGCGAAGGCCGAGCTGCGCACGGCCGGCGCGCCCTCGGTCTCCGGCCACAGGCTGGCCGGCCGCGTGGCGGCGCGGGAGTCCTCGGCCTCGGGCGTGGGGTGGGGCATCGCGGCCGGATAATAAGGACTCCCGCCCTGCATCACGCCCTCCCCCCGCATGTCTTCCGATCCCCTCGCGAACAAAGCCCAGGCCTGGTCGGCCCTCTTCTCCGAGCCGATGAGCGAACTGGTCCAGCGCTACACCGCGAGCGTCGGCTTCGACAAGCGCCTCTGGCGCGCCGACATCGACGGCAGCCTCGCGCATGCCGAGATGCTGGCGGCGCAGCAGATCATCGGCGCCGACGACCTCGCCGCCATCCGCCGCGGCATGGCGCAGATCGCCCTGGAGATCGAATCCGGCCGCTTCGAGTGGAAGCTCGAGCTCGAGGACGTGCACCTCAACATCGAGGCGCGCCTGACCGCGCTGGTGGGCGACGCCGGCAAGCGCCTGCACACCGGCCGCAGCCGCAACGACCAGGTCGCGACCGACGTGCGGCTGTGGCTGCGCGGCGAGATCGACCGCATCGCGCCGCTGCTGTCGGCGATGCAGCTCGCGCTGGTGGAACTGGCGGCGCAGCACAGCGAGACCGTGATGCCCGGCTTCACGCACATGCAGGTGGCGCAGCCGGTGAGCTTCGCGCACCACCTGCTGGCCTACGTGGAGATGTTCGCGCGCGACGCCGAGCGCCTGGCCGACGTGCGCCGCCGCACCAACCGCCTGCCGCTGGGCGCCGCCGCGCTGGCCGGCACCAGCTACCCGCTGGATCGCGAGCGCGTCGCGAAGACACTGGGCTTCGACGGCGTCTGCCAGAACAGCCTTGACGCGGTGAGCGACCGCGACTTCGCGCTCGAGTTCGCCGCCTTCGCGTCGATCTGCATGGTGCACGTGTCGCGGCTGGCCGAGGAGATCGTGCTCTGGATGAGCCAGAACTTCGGCTTCATCGACCTCGCCGACCGCTACTGCACCGGCAGTTCCATCATGCCGCAGAAGCGCAACCCCGACGTCGCCGAGCTGGCGCGCGGCAAGAGCGGCCGCGTGGTCGGCCACCTGATGGGGCTGATCACGCTGATGAAGGGCCAGCCGCTCACCTACAACAAGGACAACCAGGAAGACAAGGAGCCGCTGTTCGACACCGTCGACACGCTGGCCGACACGCTGCGCATCATGGCCGAGATGACGAGCGGCATGAAGGTCAAGGCCGATGCGATGGAGCGGGCCGCGCTGAAGGGCTACGCCACCGCCACCGACTTGGCGGACTACCTGGTGAAGAAGGGACTGCCCTTCCGCGACGCCCACGAGACCGTGGCGCACGCGGTGAAGGTGGCGCTGCAGCGCGGCGTCGACCTCGCCGAGCTGCCGCTGGCCGACCTGCAGCAGTTCAACGCCGCCATCGGCGACGACGTGTTCGCGGTGCTCACGCTGCGCGGCTCGATGGGCGCGCGCAAGGTGCTGGGCGGCACCGCGCCGGCGCAGGTGCTGGCGCAGGTGGCGCGCCACCGCGCGCGGCTGGCCGCCGGCTGAGCTACGGCTTCGGGCCGTAGGCCTTGCGGTCGTCGGCCGTGAGCGGCTGGCCCTTGTCGAAGACGATGCGCCAGACGCCCGGCGCCTCCTGGCGCCACACCGAGTTGAAGCGCGACACCACCTGCCCCTCGGGCGTGCGCACCGGCCCGCTGGAATGCGCGAGCAGGCCGTCGGCCAGCACCTCGACCTGATCGGGCTCCCACGAGAACGGCGCCTTCGGGCCGTCGAAGAACGGCTTCCACGCCGACGCCACCGCGGCCTTGCCGTGCACGACCTGCGGCGACCAGAACACCGCATGCTCCGACAGCAGGGCCGTGAAGGCGGCGTGGTCGCGCTCGGCCATGCTGCGCGCGAACGCGCGTTCGGTGTCGGCCACCTGGCGCTTCAGCACCTGAAGATCGGGCTGCGCGAACGCGCCGGTCGCCACCATCGCCAGGGCCGCCAGCAGCGACCGGCTCATGCCGCGGGCAGCGCGCCCTCGGGCTCCGCGCGCGACCCGCCCAGCACCATCAGCGCCGCCGCGCTGCCCAACGGCGGCAGCAGCACCGACAAGGCGAGCCAGCCCGCCACCGACCGCCCAAGGCGGCGCGCCGCGATCGCGAGGTAGGCCCAGTGCAGCACCAGGCCGGCGGTCAGCGCCAGGCCGACGAACACGGTGCGCAGCACCGAACGCACGGTGTGGTCGACCAGCGGCGGCAGGAACATCGCGATGCAGGCCACCGCCACCACCAGGGCGGCGGTCGACGCGGTCAACGCGCGTTGGGCGGGGGTCTCGTGCATGGCGGCCTCGCGGCAGACGACGACGCGGCCAGTGTATGCCGGCGGCGCGCCGTCAGTTGTTGAAATCGATGCGTCGCGCCTCGACTGCACGGCCACCGGCCGCCAGCGGGCCGTGCACCTGCACGCGCCGGCCCTGCGCCAGGTCGGCCGCCGTGCCGCCGCGCCATTCGAGGTCGGCCCGCGCATAGCCCACGGCGGTGCCGCGCACGCTGAAGGTCTTGGCGGCGGCGTCCACGTTCGTCACGTTGCCGATGAGTTCGATGTCGCTCGTCGGCACCGCGGCGGCGCCGGCCAGCACGCTGACCTCGGTCGCCCGCAACGCACCGCCGGTGACGCGGCCCTTGACCTCGACGCGCGCGCCCAGCGCCAGGCCGTTCGGCAACGTCAGCCCGGCGGCGTTCACGGGCTGGCCGTTGACGCTGAAGAACTTCGGCTGCGCTTCGATCTCGGTCACCAGGCCGGCGAGCGTGGCCTCGCGGCCCTCGGGCAGCGCACGCTGGCCAGTGGCGAGCGCGGTGACGGTCCACACCGTGCTGTCGGCCGCGGTCTTCGCCAGCGTCGCGCGCGCCATGCGGCCGACGACGACGCCGGCCGGCGGCACCGCGCCGTAGTCGAAGCTGGCGTTGCCGATGCTGAAGCGGCGCGTCAGCGCGTCGCGCTCGGTGATCAGGCCGCGCACGCGCCAGGCCGGCGTGTCGGCGTCGGCGCGCGCCTCGACGCGTGTCGCGAGGTAGACGCCGGTGGCGGTGTTCTGCTCGGCGTGCAGTTCGACGATCTGGCCGACCGCCAGCGAGCCCAGCCCCGACAGCGGCGCGCCGAACGCGGTGGTGATCTGCAACTGCACCGTCTGCCCGAGCACGGTGATGCGGCCGGTGCCGGCGTCGATGGCGGCGATCGGGCCGACCATCTCGCTCGTGTAGCGGATCGCGGTGGCGGTGGCTTCGGGCCGGCCGCTGGCGGTGCTGATGCCGCCGCTCTCGACCTCGACCGCCATGCCCAGGCCGAGGGCCGCGGCGCTGCGCGGCGTGCCGTCGACGTCGGTCACGACGGCCGTGCTGTCGTCGTAGCGCACGCCGTTGACGATGACCGACCCGAGGCCGCTGACCGTGCCCTGCGTGTAGCCGCCGCCGGTGCCGCCCTCGCCGACGCCGCCGCCGCAGCCGGCCGCCAGCGCGGCGGCGAACGCCACGGCCACGCCGACTGCACGCGCCCAGATGCGACGCGGGAACAGGGGGATCGAAGGAGGATTCATGACTCGGCCTCGTCGTCGGGTGCTTCGGCGGGCGGCAGCACCGCCCGCTTGCGGTCGTCGTAGACGTACAGACCGACGCGAAGGCGCTGGGCCCCGGCGGGCTGCGCCTGGGCGTCGGCGGCGATGCGTCGCTCCAGTTCGGGCACGACGGCCGAACGCAGCGCGTGCCATTGCTGGCGCGCCACCTGGCGCACCCACTCGATGGTCTCGGCCGACGCACCGTCGGCATACAGCGCCTGTTCCAGGTGGGCGTGCGGGCCGATCAGCGTGTTGTCGACCGCGGCAGCCAGGTGGTCACCGACGTTGTCGCCGAGATAGGCGAGCACCGGCACGATGTCGCCGCCGGGCGCCGCGGACGCGGAGGGCTGCACGGTGTCGGCCTCGGGGTCCAGCTGCGCCAGTTGCAGGCGCAGCATCTCGTCGAGCAGGCTGCGCGGGTGCACGTCGCGCGTGATCTCCTGCGCCAGCGTCTCGAAGCTGGGCGTCGGGCCCTGGCGCGGCAGCGTCAACGGCTCGCCGAACGGTCCACGGTAGCGCGGGTCGGACAGCCAGTGCGCGTACAGCTCGTTCACGAGGGAGCGGCCGCGCGGGCGCGCCGGCGGGGCCGCCTGCGTCAGCCGGGTGACCTCGCGGCGGTTGATGCCGGTCACGGTGCTGATGCGGCTCACCTTGCGGTGCGGCAGCAGGTTCGGGTGGGCGTTGCTGGCGGCCTGCACGAAGGCCAGCTTGAGCATCTCCTCGACGGCCGAATACGGCAGGCCACGCGCCACCGAGAGGCGGGCCAGCGGCACCAGCAGCGATCGCAGCGCATCCTGGAGCGCCTGCTGCTGGCGGTGGTGGAGATCGGCGGCTTCCGGTTCGTTCGGCGGTGTCATGCAGGAGGCAAGTGAGCGCTCAGCGCTGACCGTGAATGTAGACGATGCTCCCGCGGGGGGGCACCGCGTGGGTGCGGGATCACGCCGCCGCGGCCGAGCCGCCGCGTGCCGTTCGCACGGCGGCGGCGGCGGTTGCACGCGGTTGCAGGCGGCCGCCCGCGGCCGCCGCGCCGCGCCGCGCGCCGTAACATGGCCGCATGCCCACCGCGCGCGGCCGGCGCTGGATTGCCCACCTCGACATGGACGCGTTCTACGCGTCGGTCGAACTGCTGCGCTACCCAGAACTGCGCGGCCTGCCGGTCGTCATCGGCGGCGGGCGGCGCCACCAGCCGCAGCCGCAGGCCGACGGCACGCGCCGCTTCGCCACGCTGGACGCCTATGCCGGCCGCGGCGTCATCACCACCGCCACCTACGCCGCGCGCGACCACGGCGTGCACTCCGGCATGGGGCTGATGAAGGCCGCCAAGCTGTGCCCGCAGGCGGTGCTGCTGCCGGTCGACTTCGACCAGTACCGCCGCTACTCGCGCCTGTTCAAGGCCGCCGTCGCCGAGGTGGCGCCGGTCATCGAGGACCGCGGCATCGACGAGATCTACATCGACCTGACCGACGTGCCGGGCACGCAGGACGCCGTTGGCCACGACCCCGCCGGCGGCGTGCGCGGCGTGGCGCAGGAGATCCGCAACAACGTGCGCCGCCTCACCGGCCTGACCTGCTCGATCGGCGTCACGCCCAACAAGCTGCTGGCCAAGATCGCCAGCGAGCTGGACAAGCCCGACGGCCTGACCGTGCTCACCGAGGCCGACATCCCGCTGCGCGTGTGGCCGCTGCCGGTGCGGCGCATCAACGGCATCGGCCCGAAGGCGGGCGCGAAGCTCGCCGCCCTGGGCATCGCCACCGTCGGCGAGGTGGCCGCGAAGCCGCGCGCCTGGCTGCAGGAACATTTCGGCCGCAGCTACGGCGCCTGGCTGCACGAGGCCGCGAACGGCCGCGACGACCGGCCGGTGGTGACGCACAGCGAACCGGTGTCGATGAGCCGCGAGACCACCTTCGACCGCGACCTGCACGCCGTGCACGACCGCGCCGAACTGACCGCCATCTTCGACCGCCTGTGCGAGCAGGTCGCCGCCGACCTGCAGCGCAAGGGCTACGCCGGCCGCACCATCGGCATCAAGCTGCGTTTCGACGACTTCAAGACCGTCACGCGCGACCTCACGCTGCCCACGGCCACCGCCGACTTCGCCGCCATTCGGCGCGCCGCCGGCGCCTGCCTGAAGCGGGTGGACCTGTCGCGCCGGCTGCGCCTTCTGGGCGTGCGCTCGGGCTCGCTGGTGCGGCCGCAGGCGACCGCGCCGGCCGCCGCGCGCACCGGACGGACGGCCGCGCCGCTCGCCGACGCGGGGCCCGAGCTGCCGCTGTTCGACGACGCCGCGCCGGTTTGAGTTGGCGCAATGGCGGCCGCGAGGCCCGCCCGTACCCTGTGGGGCATGAGCAGCCTCACCTGGACCGACACGCTCGCCCTCGGGCAGCCGCGCATGGACGACACGCACCGCGAGTTCGTCGATCTCGTCGCCTCCCTCGAGGCCTCGCTCGGCGGCCCGGCGCCGGCGACCGACAGCGCGCTCGAGCAGTTGCTGGCGCACACGGTGGAGCACTTCGCGCAGGAAGAGCGCTGGATGGCCGCGATCGGCTTCTCCCCCGAGAACTGCCACGCCTTCCAGCACGCTCACGTGCTGCAGGTGCTGCGCGAGGTGACCCGCCTGCACCGCGAGGAAGGCGACCTGGCCCTGGTGCGCCAGCTCGTCGGCGAGCTGTCCAAGTGGTTCCCGGTGCACGCGCAGGCGATGGACGCCGCGCTCGTCGAGGTGATGGCCGAGCGTGGCTTCGACGCCGAGACCGGCCGCATCGCGGTGCCGGTGGCGGCCGACGCCGCCCCCATCACCGGCTGCGGCGGCGCCAGCTGCAGCTGAGCCGGCGCCGCATAGACTCGCCCGCATGGCGACGGCGGGCGACCTGAGATTCCCCTCCATCGACGGCCTGCGCGCCTTCGAGGCGGCGGCGCGCCTGGGCACCTTCGAGCGTGCCGCCGACGAACTGCACGTCACCGCCAGCGCGGTGAGCAAGCGCGTCGCCACCGTCGAGGACCTGCTCGGCAGCGCGCTCTTCGTGCGCAGCGGCAAGGCGCTGCAGCTCACCGCCGCCGGGCGCGAATACCTGCAGCAGGTGAGCGCCGCACTCGGCCTGCTGGCGGCGATGCCGCAGCACCGCCGCCTGGCGCAGCGCGTGCAGAAGCTGCGCGTCGTCGCGCCGCCCACCTTCGCGCGCCAGGTGCTGGTGCCGCGCCTGGAGACCTTCACCGCCGCGCACCCGGAGGTCGAGCTCGAGATCGTGCTGTCGATCCCGTTCCTGGAGCATCCGCCCGCCGACGCCGACCTGGAAGTGCGCCACGGCAACGCCGCCGGTGGCGGCCGCCTGCTGCTGGCCGACCGCGTGCGCCCGCTCGCCGCACCCGCGCTGCTGGCGCGCCTGCCGCCATTGAAGACGCCGGCCGACCTCGCCGCGGCACCGCTGCTGCGCACGCCGATCGAGCCCTGGACGCCGTGGTTCCGCGCCGCCGGCCTGCCCTGGCCCGAACCGGTGGGCGGGCCGAAGTTCGTCGACCTCGGCCTCACGCTGGAGGCGGCCGTCGCCGGCCAGGGCGTGGCGCTCGGCCGGCCCAGCCTGGCCCGCCACTGGTTGCGCGGCGGCAGCCTCGTGCCGCTGTTCGACATCGAGTGCGAAGCCACCGGCCAGTACTTCCTGGCGCCCTGCGCCGCCCAGGGCGCGGCGCCGCTGTTCGCCGACTGGCTGGCCGCCACCTGCGCCGACATCGCGCGCGAGGCGCAGGAGGCGCTTTCCGGCCCGGCCTGAAGAATCTTCCGGGCATGCCGGGTCTGCGTCGGTAGCATCGCGGCCCGAGGAGACACACCGATGACCGTCATCACCACCATCGAAGATCTGCGCGTGCTGGCGCAGCGCCGCGTGCCGCGCATGTTCTACGACTACGCCGACAGCGGCAGCTGGACCGAAAGCACCTACCGCGCCAACGAGAGCGACTTCCAGAAGATCAAGCTGCGCCAGCGCGTGGCCGTCAACATGGAAGGCCGCAGCACGGCGTCGACGATGGTCGGCGTCGACGTCGCGATGCCGCTGGCCATCGCGCCCACCGGCCTGACCGGCATGCAGCATGCCGACGGCGAGATCCTGGCCGCCAGGGCGGCCGAGCGCTTCGGCATCCCGTTCACGCTCTCGACGATGAGCATCTGCTCGATCGAAGACGTCGCCGCGGCCACCCAGGCGCCATTCTGGTTCCAGCTCTACGTGATGCGCGACCGTGACTTCATCGAGCGCCTGATCGACCGCGCCAAGGCCGCGAACTGCAGCGCCCTGGTGATGACCCTGGACCTGCAGATCATCGGCCAGCGCCACAAGGACCTGAAGAACGGCCTGTCGGCGCCGCCCAAGCTGACCCTGGCCAACATCGTCAACATGATGAGCAAGCCGCGCTGGTGCCTGGGCATGCTGGGCACGCGCCGACGCCAGTTCGGCAACATCGTCGGCCATGTCAAGGGCGTCACCGACATGGCCAACCTGTCGGCCTGGACCAACCAGCAGTTCGACCCGCGGCTGAACTGGGGCGACGTCGAGTGGATCAAGAAGCGCTGGGGCGGCAAGCTGATCCTCAAGGGCATCCAGGACGTCGAGGACGCGAGGCTGGCCGTGGCCTCCGGCGCGGACGCGCTCATCGTCAGCAACCACGGCGGCCGCCAACTCGACGGCGCGCAGAGCAGCATCGAGGCACTGCCAGCCATCGTGCAAGCCGTCGGCTCGCAGATCGAGGTCCACATGGACGGCGGCATCCGCAGCGGGCAGGACGTGCTGAAGGCCTGGGCGCTGGGCGCACGCGGCACCTACATCGGCCGCTCGTTCCTGTATGGCCTGGGCGCGATGGGCGAAGAAGGCGTGACCAAGGCGCTGCAGATCATCGCCCGCGAGCTCGACCTGACGATGGCGTTTTGCGGCAAGCGCGACCTGCGCGAGGTC
>CAUJHQ010000192.1 GCA_963204815.1 Pseudomonadota bacterium
TCGGGATGATGGTGGCGATGCGCTTGATCAGGAACTCGGTCATGGCGGCTGTCGGCACGTGGCTGCCGTCCGCGTGCTTGCGTTTGCGCGACGGCCAAGGCCGCCGGGTGCCGGGCTCCGCGCATGTCCCCCGCGCTGGGCTGCGCCCAGCGCGCCTCCGTTACGTCGCGCCACCCGGCACCCCTCGGGCGCGGCCCGGCCCCCCCCTGGCGCGCGCCTCGTTGGGCCCCCCCCCGCGGGGCGGGCGCGTGTGCCCGGGGTGCCCCCCGGAGCGACTAAAAGGTGTCGCGGCGGGCGCTGCCCGACGCGGGGGACATGAGCGCAGTGGGGCACCCCGGGCGCTCGCGACCGCCAAAGAACGAACGCCCGCAACGTGCCGCAAGCAGCCGGCCGGCCGCCCCTGACATGTCCCAACCGATCGAACTTCCGCGCTGGGCCGACGTCGTGCTGCTGCCGCTGATCAACCTGGCGATCGCGCTGCTGGTGGCCGGGCTCGTCGTCAAGCTCGTCGGGTTCCAGCCGCTGCAGGTGCTGGCGCTGCTGCTGAAGGGCGCCTTCGGCAGCAAGGCGGGCCTGAGCTACACGGCCTACTACGCGACGACCTTCGTGTTCACCGGCCTCGCGGTGGCGGTGGCCTTCCACGGCGGGCTGTTCAACATCGGCGGCGAAGGGCAGGCCATGATGGGCGGGCTGGGCGCGGGGCTGGCCGCGCTGGCCTGGTCGGCGCAGTGGCCGGCGTGGGCGATGCTGCCGGCGATGGTGCTCGCGGCCACGCTGTTCGGCACCGTGTGGGCCGCGGTGCCCGGTGCGCTGCAGGCCTGGCGCGGCAGCCACACCGTCATCACCACCATCATGTTCAACTTCATCGCGTCGGCGCTGCTGGGCTACCTGCTCGTCAACACGCTGAAGGAGCCCGGCAACATGACCCCCGAGAGCCGCGCCTTCGCCGATTCGGCGCGCATGCCGGGCGTCAACGAGGCACTGGCCTGGTTCGGCATCGAATGGCCGAAGACGCCGCTGAACCTGACGGTGCTGCTGGCCATCGGCGCCGCGGCGGCGGTGTACTTCGCGCTCTGGAAATCGCGCCCGGGCTACGCGGTGCGCGCGGTCGGCTTCGCGCCCGAGGCGGCGCGCTACGCCGGCATGCAGCCGCGGCGGCTGGTGGTGGGCTCGATGGCGGCGTCGGGCGCGCTCGCCGGGCTGGTGGGCATCAACGAGATCGCCGGCGTGCACGGGCGCCTGATCGGCGACTTCGTCGCCGGCGCCGGGTTCGCCGGCATCGCGGTCAGCCTGATCGGGCGCAACCACCCGCTGGGCATCGTGTTCGCGTCGCTGCTGTTCGGCGCGCTCTACCAGGGCGGCGCCGAGCTGTCGTTCGAGATCAGCGGCTTCTCGCGCGAGATGGTCTTCATGCTGCAGGGCCTGATCGTGCTCTTCGCGGGCGCGATGGCGCAGGTGGCGGCGCCCTGGGTGGCGCGCGCGTTGGCACTGGGGCGGCGCGATGGATGAGGTGCTGGTCGGCACGCTGCTCGCCAGCACGCTGCGCGTGTCGACGCCGCTCATCCTGTGCGCGCTGGCGGGCGTGCTGTGCGAGCGCGCCGGCGTCATCGACCTCGGCCTCGAAGGCAAGATGCTGCTGACGGCGTTCGCCGCCGCCGCGGTGGGCTCGGTGAGCGGGTCGCTCTGGCTGGCGCTCGCGGTGGCAATGACGCTGGGCGTGGCGCTGTCGATGCTGCACGGCTATGCCTGCGTCACGCACCGCGGCGACCAGGTCGTGCTGGGCATGGCGATCACGATGACGGCGGCCGGCCTCACCGTCGTGCTCGGCATCGCGTGGTTCCAGCAGGGCGGGCAGACGCCGCCGCTGCCCGACAGCGTGCGCCTGGCGCCGCTGGGCCGCGAGGCCGGCGAGTGGGTCGCGGGGCTGCCGCTGGTGGGCAAGGCGCTGTCGATCGCGCTCTTCGGGCACACGGCGTTCGTCTACCTGTCGCTGCTTCTGGTGGCGGCCGTGTGGTGGCTGCTGTTCCGCACGCGCTTCGGCCTGCGCCTGCGCGCCGCCGGCGAGAACCCGGCGATGGTCGACGCCGCCGGCGTGTCGGTGCTGAAGCTGCGCTACCAGGCGCTGGCGCTCAACGGCGTGCTGGCCTCGTTCGCCGGCGCGACGCTGGTGCTGGCGCAGAACCCGAGCTTCATCCCGAACATGACGGCCGGCCGCGGCTACATGGCGCTGGCGGCGATGATCTTCGGCAAGTGGCACCCGGTGGGCGCGCTGGCGGCCTGCCTGCTGTTCGGCTTTCTCGACGCGGTGTCGATCCGCCTGCAGGGCACCGAACTGCCGGTGATCGGCGCCGTGCCGGTGCAGGCGATCCAGGCCCTGCCCTACGTGCTGACGGTGGTGCTGCTGGCCGGCTTCATCGGCCGCGCGCACGCACCGGCGGCGCTCGGGCGGCCGTACGTGAAGGAGCGCTGATGACGGTCGACGACACGACGATGGCCCGGCTGGTGGAGGCGGCGCGCGCGGTGCGCGCGAACGCCTACGCGCCGTACTCGAAGTTCGCGGTCGGTGCCGCCGTGCTGGACGAGCAGGGCCGCATCCACGCCGGCTGCAACGTCGAGAACGCGGCCTACCCGCAGGGCTGGTGCGCCGAGACCTCGGCGCTGGCCGCGCTGGTGGCCGCCGGCGCACGCCGCGTGCTGGCGGTGGCGGTGGTCGGCGTGGCCGCCGACCCGGTCACGCCCTGCGGCGGCTGCCGGCAGAAGATCCGCGAGTTCGCGGCTGCCGACTGCCCGGTCTGGGCGGCCGACCTGCAGCAGGTGCGCGCCCGCCACACGCTGGGCGGACTGCTGCCGGCCGGCTTCGGCCCGCAGCACCTGCAGGGCTGACGCTCAGGTCGAGACGCGGCGCGCGTCGACGTCGACGTGCGCCTGCTCGCGCCCGAGCGCCGCGAGCGTGGCACGCGCGTAGTCCAGGCGCAGCGCCTCGTCGGCGGCGAAGGCGTCGTGGCCGATCTCGGCCGCCAGCGCCAGCAGCTTGTCGCCGGTGAGCACCTTGCCCATGGCGCGCAGCGGCTCGCACTGGTAGGCGGTGAACTTCTCGTCGAGCCAGCGCCGGCCGGCATCGGCGGCCCAGCGGGGCTCGTTGTCGGGCAGGGTGGCGATCACTTCGGCCGGGCCGAAGGAGATGCGCACGGTGGGTCTCATGACGCGGCGCTCCAGGTGGCAATGCAGCCAGTCTACGCCGCGCCGCGGTGCCAGCACTCTCGAAGCCGGGTCGGGACCCGCTTTGACGCCATACTGTGCGCGATGACCGATCCCATCGCCACCAGCGCCGCTCGCCTGCGCGCCAGCGGCTTCGCGCCGAAGATCGCCGTGCTGCTCGGCACCGGCTGGGGGCCGGTGGCCGCCGCGGTGCAGGGCGCGGTCGACGTCGCCTACACCGAGCTGCCGGCCTTCCCCACGCTGCGCGTCGGCGGGCACGCGGGGCACGTGCGGCTGGGCCGCATCGGCGGACGCGACGTCGCCGTGCTCGCCGGCCGCAAGCACGCGTACGAGACCGGCGAGGCCGACGGCATGAAGGGCGCCATCCGCACGCTCGCCGCGCTCGGCGTGCAGGTGCTGCTGCAGACCAACGCCGCCGGCAGCCTGGACCCGGCGATGCGCCCCGGCGAGCTGATGCTGATCACCGACCACGTCAACCTGGTGCAGCGCTCGCCGCTCTTCCACGAGCCGGGCGACGACCGCTTCGTCGACATGTCCGCCGCCTACGACCCCGCGCTCGGCGCGCAGGCGAAGGCGGTGGCGGCGCGCCTCGGCATCGCGCTGCACGAGGGCGTCTACGCGTGGGTCATGGGCCCGCAGTTCGAGACCCCGGCCGAGATCCGCTGGCTGCGCCAGCTGGGCGCGCAGGCGGTGGGCATGAGCACGGTGCCGGAGACCATCGTCGCGCGCCACGCGAAGATGAAGGTGCTGGCGCTGTCGATGTTCACCAACATGGCGGCCGGGATGTCGGCCGAGACGCTGACGCACGCGCACACCATGGCCACCGCGAAGACCGGCACGCCGAACGCGGTGGCGCTGCTGGAAGCCCTGATCCCGGCGCTGGAGGCGTGACGATGGACGCGAAGGACACCGCCCGCCTCGCGCTCGCCTGCCTGGACCTGACGAGCCTGAACGACGCCGACACCGAGGCCGACATCGAGCGCCTGTGCGAACGCGCGTTGGGCCCGCACGGCCACACGGCCGCCGTCTGCGTTTGGCCGCGCTTCGCCGCCTTCGCCCGCGCGCGGCTGCCGGCCGCGGTGCGCGTGGCCGCGGTCGCCAACTTCCCCGACGGCAGCAGCGACACCGAGCGCGCGGTGCGCGACACGCGCGCCATCGTCGACGCCGGCGCGCAGGAGGTCGACGTCGTGCTGCCGTACCGCGACCTCGGCGCCGCACCGGCGCTGCTGGCCGCCGTGCGCCGCGCCGCCGAGGGGCTGACGCTGAAGGTGATCCTGGAGACCGGCGAACTCGCGGAGCCTGCCGCGGTGCGGCGTGCCTGCGGCCTCGCGCTCGACGCCGGCGCCGACTTCCTGAAGACCAGTACCGGCAAAGCCAAGGTCAGCGCCACGCCGGCATCGGCCCGCCTGCTGCTCGAGGCCATCCGCGACGGCGGCCACCGGCACGTCGGCTTCAAGCCGGCGGGCGGCATCCGCACGGTGGCCGACGCAACGGTCTACATCGCGCTCACCCGGGAGCACCTGGGCGAGGTGACGCCGGCGCGCTTTCGCATCGGCGCCAGCGGCCTGCTGAACGACATCGAGGCCGTGCTCGGCGGCGGCACCGCCGCGCCGACGCAGGGCTATTGAAGCGCCCCCCGGAGAACGACATGCGCCTCGCCTTCGCCGCCGCCGCCTTCGCCGCCCTGCTGGCCGCCTGCGCCACGCCGCCGCCGGCGGGCCCGGTGGCCGTGAAGATCCTCGCCATCAACGACTTCCACGGCAACCTGAAGCCGCCGCTCGGCGGCATCCGCATCCAGGACCCCGCCGACCGCACGAAGACCGTCAACGTGCCGGCCGGCGGCGCCGAGCATCTGGCCACCGCGGTGGCGCAGCTGCGCGCGCAGAACCCGAACCACGTGTTCGTGGCCGCCGGCGACCTGATCGGCGCCACGCCGCTGCTGTCGGCGCTGTTCCGCGACGAGCCGACGGTCGAGTCGCTCGGCGCCATGGGCCTGGAAGCCAGCGCCGTCGGCAACCACGAGTTCGACAAGGGCGCCGCCGAACTGCTGCGCCTGCAGCGCGGCGGCTGCGGCAGCGAAGGCTGCAAGGGCCCGCAGCCCTTCACGGGCGCGAAGTTCCAGTACCTGGCCGCCAGCACGGTCGACGAGAAGACCGGCCGCACGTTGCTGCCGGCGTACCACGTGAAGCGCTTCCAGGGCATCCCGGTCGCGTTCATCGGCCTCACGCTGAAGGACACGCCGACGATCGTGGTGCCCAGCGGCGTGGCCGGGCTGCGGTTCCGCGACGAGGCCGAGACCGTGAACGAACTGGTGCCGCAGCTGCGCGCGCAGGGCATCGAGGCCATCGTGCTGCTGATCCACGAAGGCGGCGTGCCCACCGGCGACTACAACGAATGCCCGGGCATCAGCGGCCCCATCGTCGACATCGTGAAGAAGCTCGACAAGGCGGTCGACCTCGTCATCAGCGGCCACACGCACCGCGCCTACAACTGCCGCATCGACGGCCGCCTCGTCACCAGCGGCGACAAGTACGGCACCCTCGTGACGCAGATCGACGTCACGCTCGACCCGAAGACGCGCGACATCACCGGCGCCCGCGCCGACAACGTCATCGTGCGCACCGACCGCTTCGCGAAGGACCCGGTGCAGACGAAGCTGATCGAGGTCTACGAAAAGCTCGTCGTGCCGCTCGCCCGGCGCCCGGTGGGCACGGTCGGCGGTGCGTTCGCGCGCGACGCCGCGCCGAACGGCGAGACGCCGCTCGGCCAGCTGATCGCCGACGCCCAGCTCGCGGCGACGAAGGACGCTGGCGCGCAGGTGGCGCTGATGAACCCCGGCGGCATCCGCGCCGCGCTCTCTAAGCCGGCCGACGGCCAGGTGCGCTACGAGGAGCTGTTCGCTGTGCAGCCGTTCTACAACAACCTGGTCACGCTCACGCTGACCGGCGCGCAGCTGGCGCAGCTGCTCGAACAGCAATGGGCCGGCCAGCCGATGCCGCGCCTGCTGCAGGTCTCGCGCGGCTTCGCCTACACCTGGGACGCGGCGCGCCCGGTCGGCCAGCGCGTCGTGCCCGGCAGCCTGCGGCTGAACGGCCAGCCCATCGAACCCGGCGCCGCCGTGCGCGTCACCGTCAACGGCTTCCTCGCCGCCGGCGGCGACAACTTCAGCGTGCTCAAGCAGGGCCGCGACGTGCGCACCGGCATGATGGACATCGACGCGCTCGAAGCCTGGCTGAAGGCCAACCCGGGCCTGCTGCCGGGCGCGCCCGACCGCATCGCGCGGGTCAACTGAAGCCCGCGCCGCGCCGTTGAAGCGAGCCGAAAGGAGAAGCGCCCCATGAGATTCCGCAACGTGCTCCTCGCCGCGCTGGCGGCCACCACGCTCGGCGCCGCCGCGCAGGACCGGCCGCAGGGCTACCTGTGCTGCAACATGCGCAGCGACGGCAAGTGGATCAGCGACAGCAACTACGACGAGAGCGGCAAGTTCGTGATCCCGCTCGGCACGCCGGTCAAGGTGACGGGCTACGGCCGCTACCGCGTCTACGTCGACCTGCCGAACGGCAGCCAGACGCTCGGCAACGACTACAGCCGCGGCATCGAGATGGGCGCCTTCGCCAAGCGCTACGTCGTCGCCGAGAACCCGATGGACAAGATCGCCGCGCTGCCGCCGAAGATGCAGACCGCGATCAAGAGCGCGCGCGTCACCAACGGCATGACGCGCGACCAGGTGCTGATGGCGCTGGGCTACCCGATCGCCAGCGAGACGCCGCACCTGGACCTGCGCACCTGGAAGTACTGGCTCTGGACCTTCTCGGAGTACCGCGTGCGCTTCGACGAGCAGGGCCGCGTCGCCGAGGTGATGGCCGACGACCGCGACACGCTGGACCGCGTGTACCTGCCGTAGCGGCGCCGCCGGTGCTGGCCACCGAGATCCTGCGCACCAAGCGCGACGGCCGGGCGCTGTCGGCGGCGCAGGTCGAGGCCTTCGCGCAGGGGCTGGCCAGCGGCGGCTGGAGCGACGCCCAGTGCGGCGCGATGGCGATGGCGATCCTGCTCAACGGCATGGACCGCGCCGAGACCGTCGCGCTGACCGACGCCTTCACGCGCAGCGGCGAGGTGCTCGACTGGCGCGCCGAAGGCTTCGACGCCCCGGTGCTCGACAAGCACAGCACCGGCGGCGTGGGCGACAAGGTGAGCCTGGCGCTGGCGCCCATCGTCGCCGCCTGCGGAGGCCTGGTGCCGATGGTCAGCGGCCGCGGCCTCGGCCACACCGGCGGCACGCTGGACAAGCTGGAGGCGCTGCCCGGCTACACCGCGAACCCGCCGCACGCGCAGGCGGTGCGGGCGCTGCGCGCGGCCGGCTGCGCGATCGTCGGCGCGTCGGCGCGGCTGGCGCCGGCGGACCGGCGGCTCTACGCCATCCGCGACGTCACGGCCACGGTCGAGTCGCTGCCGCTCATCACCGCCAGCATCCTGAGCAAGAAGCGCGCGGCGGGCCTGGACGCGCTGGTGCTCGACGTCAAGTTCGGCAGCGGCGCCTTCATGGCCGACGCGGCACAGGCGACCGCGCTCGCGCACAGCCTCGTCGACACCGCGCGCGGCGCCGGCCTGCCGGCGCTGGCGCTGCTGACCGACATGAACCAGGTGCTGGGCACGAACGCCGGCAATGCGCTGGAGGTGCAGGAGGCGCTGGACCTGCTGTGCGGCCGTGCCGCCGACGCGCGGCTGCGCGCGCTGACGCTCGAACTGAGTGCACGCCTGCTGCACCTGGGCGGCCTCTTCGGCACCCTGGCCGACGCCGCCGCGGCCGCCGAGCGTGCGCTCGCCGGCGGCGCGGCGGCGGAGCGCTTCGCGCGCATGGTCGCCGCGCTCGGCGGCCCGGCCGACGTGCTGCACGACGCGCGCCTGCCGACGGCGCCGCTCGTCGTGCCGGTGCCGGTCGCGCGCGCGGGCTTCGTGGCCGGCATCGACGTGCGCGCGCTCGGCCTGGCGGTCGTCGAACTCGGCGGCGGCCGGCGGCGCGACGGCGACACGGTCGACCCGCGCGTCGGCCTGGCCGCCGTGCAGGCGCCCGGCGCCGCGCTGCAGGCGGGCGAGCCGCTGGCCTTCGTGCATGCGGCCGATGCCGGCGCCGCGGCCGCAGCCGTCGCCGCCGTGTCGGCCGCGTTCACGCTCGCCGACGAGGCGCCCGCGCCGGTGCCGCTGGTGGCGGGCGCCGTCGGCGCCGGCTGACGCCGTTCAGCCCTCGCGCGTGAAATCGCGCCCGCGCCTTCGGCAGCCGCGCAACGCCTTCCGGCGTCGCACGCGCGGCCTCAGCGCAGCAGCACCAGCACCTGGCGCGGCAGCGCGTTCGCCTGCGCCACCATGGCCTGCGCGGCCTGCTGCAGCACCTGGCGCCGCGCCAGTGCGGCGGATTCGGCGGCCATGTCGGCGTCGACGATGCGCCCGCGCGCCGCGGCCAGGTGCTCGCCTTCGAGCTGCAGCTGGCCGACCATCGCGTCGAAGCGGTTCTGCAGCGCGCCGAAGGTGCCGCGCTGGCCGTTCACGCGGTCCAGTGCCGCGTCGATGCGCAGCAGCGAACGGCGCGCGACGTCGGACAGCGTGGCGTCGACGTCCTCCAGGCTGCCCTCGGGCTCGTAGGCCGCGCGCGTGAACGCGAGCGCGCCATCGGCCGCCGCCGCCGCGCCGGACAGCGTGATCGTCTCCGTCGCGTTGATCTCCAGCGCGCCGGTGCGGTCGTTGACGAGCGTCGTCACGCCGGCCACCTGGGCGCGCACGCCGGCGGCCAGCGCCTCGGGCGTCAGGAAGCTGCCGGTGACGGCGACGCGCGCGCGCGTGCCCACCTGCACGTAGAGGTCGCCGGCGGCGAGCGTGAGGCCGGTCTGCGGCACGCTCGCGAACACGCTCGCGCCGGCGCCGCTGAAGCCGTTCACGGTCGGCGGCGAGGTGCCGCTGCTGCGCGTGATGCTGATGCCGCCATCGGTGCCGGTCACACGGTAGGCGCCGCGCGCCGAGGTGTCGAGCTGGCCCTGGATGTCGGCCACCAGGGCCGCGAAGTTGCCGCTGTGGTTGGCGGTGAGCGCCACCCGGTGGCCGTCGACCGCGAAACCGGCGTTCGAGGTCGGCGAGGCCGGCGTGCCGGGCAGCGCGGTCGCCGAGGTGAACGCGCCCGCCGCGCCGCTGCCGTTGGCGATGACCGGAGCGCTCGTCGAGTTGCTGCGCGTCACGGTCAGGCGGCTGCCGTCCTGCGTGACGGCGTAGCCGCCGGGGCGCGCGGCGTTCAGCTGCGCCTGCACCGCCGACGCCAGGCCGCCGAGGCTGCCGTAGTTGGCGTTCAGCGAGACGGCCGCGCCGTCCACCGTGAACTGCGCCGCGCCGGCGCCGCTGTAGTTGAGCGGCGGCGTGCCGACGGTGCGCGCTGCGCCGCCGGCAAAGCGCACCTCGGGGCGCGAGAAGTCCAGGTCGGTGATGGGCACCGTGGTGTAGGTGGCGGCGAAGACGAAGCCGCCGCTGCGGTTGCCGGCGGTGCGCAGGTCGCCCGTGGTCGCGGTGGCGATGGCGCCGAGGTTGGCGGCGCGCAGGTCGGCGTCGAGCGCGACCTCCAGGCCGTCGAGTGCACCGGCGCCGACCTGGAAGGTGGCGGTGCCGAACGAGCCGTCGAGCAGCGCGCGGCCGTTGAAGCGGGTCGACGCGGCCTGGCGGTCCAGATCGGCCAGCGACTGCCGCACCTCGCGGTCGAGCGAATCGCGGTCGGCGGCGCTCGTGACGCCGTTGAGCGCCTGCACGACGAGCTCGCGCATGCGCTGCAGGCGGTCGCCCATCTGGCCGAGCGCGCCCTCGGCGGTCTGGAACAGCGAGATGCCGTCGTTCGCGTTGCGCGCCGCCTGCTGCGTGCCGCGCAGGCGCGCCGTCATGCGCTCGGCAATCGCCAGGCCGGCGGCGTCGTCACGCGCGCTGTTGACGCGCAGCCCCGACGACAGCCGCTGCAGCGACACGGCCAGCGCGGACGTGTTCGTGCCCGCGGCGCGCTGGGCAGCGAACGAGACGGCGAGCGGACTGGCGGGTGAAACCATGCGGGCGTGCGGACGCGATCCGCCCGGACGGGGCTGACCGCTTCTCGTCTGTCGGCCCGCCGGCCGTCAACTTGAGCGCCGGCGCGCTAGCGCACGTCGCGTTCCCAGCGTCCGCCACGCTCGCGGTAGCCGCGTTCACCGCGATCGCCGGAGATCGGCTCCCAGCGGCGCGGCTCCCAGCGGTAGCCGGGGCGTGGCGGCGCCCAGTGGCCGTGCACCCAGACGTGGCGGCCGCCGATCCAGTTCCAGAAGCCGCCGATCCACAGGTAGCCCACCACCGGCGGCGGCGGGATCACCTCCACCGGCTCGGCCGGCGGCGGCACGCCGACCACCACCTCGGCGCGGTGCGGCGGCAGCGGGGCGACGATGCAGCCGGCCAGCGAGACGACCGCGGCGGCCAGCGCGAGGCGGGTGAGACGGGATGCGTTCATCGTGAAGCTCCGGTGAGTCCGTCCTCCTGGAACGGCCGGCGGCCGGCGCGCGCCGACGCCGGCGGCGCGCCTTTGCACAGGTTCACAGTCGTATCCGGGTCAGCGCTCGCCCTTGCGATACGGCTTCATCAGCGCCTGCGGGTAGGCGGCGCGCCGCGCCACCAGCACGAGGGCGACGATCGCCATCGCGTACGGCAGCATCAGGTACACCTGATACGGCAGCTCGACGCCGAAGGCGCCACCGCCGGCCTGCTGCAGGCGCAGTTGCAGCGCGTCGAAGAAGGCGAACAGCAGCGCGCCCAGCAGCGCCTTGCCCGGCCGCCACGACGCGAACACCACCAGCGCCACGCAGACCCAGCCGCGCCCGTTGACCATGTTGAAGTAGAAGGCGTTGAAGGCCGACAGCGTGAGGAACGCTCCGGCCACGCCCATCAGCGCCGAACCGGCAACGATGGCACCGCTGCGCAGCGCCGCCACGCTCAGGCCCTGGCCTTCGGCGGCGGCCGGGTTCTCGCCGACCATGCGGACCGCCAGGCCGAGCGGCGTGCGGTACAGCCCCCACGCGATCGCCGGCACCAGCGCCAGCGCCAGCAGCGTGAGCGGCGTCTGCGCGTTCAGCACCGGCAGCGGCAGCGCCGCCATCGGCGCGAAGGGCGTGATGGTCGGCGGGCTGTCGACCTTCGGGAAGCTCACGCGGTAGGCGTAGCTGGCCAGGCTGGTGGCGAGCAGCGTGATGCCCAGCCCGGCGACGTGCTGCGACAGGCCGAGACCGACGGTCAGCGCCGCGTGCAGCGCGCCGAACGCAGCGCCGACGAGCGCGGCCACGAGCACCCCGGTCCACAGCCCGGCACCCTGGTACACCGCCACCCAGCCGGCGAAGGCACCCGCGACCATGATCCCTTCGATGCCCAGGTTCAGCACGCCGGCGCGTTCGCACAGCAGCACGCCAAGCGTGCCCAGGATGAGCGGTGTCGCGATGCGCAGCACCGCCACCCAGAAGGGCGCGGCAAGCAGCAGGTCGAGCGTCTCGGCCATCGCGCGCTCAGCTTTCCAGGCGGTGCAGCCGCACCCACAGGTCGGGCTCGTCGCTGCCCGGCTTGCGCACGTTGAACTGCTCGCCGCCGCCCGGCGGCTGCAGCGGCGCCGTGCGCCACAGCGAAGGCCGCTGCAGGAACTGTTCGCGGAACGCCTCAGTGACCCAGATCTGCCCCGGTTCCACCACCGGCTCGACGCGCGCGGCGCACAGGATGGCGTCGCCGCCCGCCACGACGAGCCGCAGGTCCAGGTCGCGTTCGCGCGTGCGCACCTCGCCGTGGTGCAGCGCGATGCGCAGCCGCGGCTGGCCGGGCGCGGCGAAGACGTCGTCCATCAGGTGGCGCGCGGTCTGCGCCAGCGCCACCGGGTCGTCGTCGGCAATCAGCACCGAGTCGCCGTTGCCGGTCTCGCTGATGGCGTCCGGCGGCGCCCAGCGCTGCACGGCATCCGTGAGGGCCTTGCGCACCGGGGCGTCGGCGCCGGCGCGCATCAGGTTGCCGAAGGCGTGCACGTCGGCCTTCAGCACGCACAGGCTGCGCACGCTGGCCGAGCGGTCGACACCACCGGGCGCGCGCCACGGGCGGTCGTAGCCGACGATGTTGAGGCGGTCCAGGCGCTGCAGGAAGGCCGGGTTCTGCGGCCCGATCACGCCCGACAGCACCGGGTGCACCAGGTAGTGCGTGGCCGGCGGCAGCACGCCGCCGGGGCCGAGCGTGGCGTCGCCCGGGCGCAGGAAACGCTGGCGCCATTCGCCGCGCACGAGGTCGTGCTGCACGTAGCCGAGCAGGCCCACGCGGTACAGCGCCTGCAGCGCGACGGCGCCGTTGTCGCCGTCGCCGCCGCCGAGCGCGTCGACCTCGGCGCGCGCGAGGATCGGGCCGGGCAGGGCCTGGAACAGCCGCTCGAGCGCGAGATCGCCGATGTAGGGCGCGATCTCGGCCAGGTACTCGTGCGCGATCTCGCGCGCGGCGTGCTGCACCGCTTCCATCATCAGGTGCTCGTGGCGGCGTGCGTCGGGGCGCAGCGCCACCAGGCGGTCGCCGATCGTCATCAGGTCGCGCGGCCGCAGCAGCGTGTGGCGGCACAGGTACTCGAAGACGTCCTCTTCCTCGCGCGTGTAGGTGTCGACCACGCTGGTGCGGCCGAGGAAGGCGACCAGCGGGTTGGTGCGCGCGCGCGCCGGCAGCACCATGCGGTCGGCCTTCACGAGCCGCACGTTGTTGACGAAGATCTCGCGCAGGCTCTCCGGCTGGTAGACGATGTCGACCGCGCTGCCGCGGTACTGCTGCGACATCGCGGTGCGCTGCGGCAGCCGCGCGTAGGCCTCCTTGCGGATCGCCGCGAACACCTTCAGCCGGTGGTTGATGCGGCGCAGCTGGTACGCCACCTCCACCAGGCCGAGCTGCGCGAAGTACCAGACGTCGGGCGACAGCTCGCCGGTGACGCTGGGGTTCACCGGCGTTTCCTCGACGTGCTTGTTGAAGTACTCGTCGATGCCGTCGACGAAGATCGCCAGCGGCTTGTTCAGCGTGCGCAGGCGCGGCACGAGGTGGCCGTCGGTGTCGGTCGCGATGCGCTGCAGGTCGCCGGGCGTGAAGTCGAGCAGGCGCACGAAGTGGTCGATCACGCTGTGCAGCTGCGC
Source organism: Pseudomonadota bacterium (assembly GCA_963204815.1). Lineage (GTDB taxonomy): Bacteria > Pseudomonadota > Gammaproteobacteria > Burkholderiales > Burkholderiaceae_C > Rubrivivax. The sequence continues at coordinate 13,401 of CAUJHQ010000192.1, forward strand.
GTCGGCCACCAGCGAGGCGAGCCGCGTGTTGACCTTCAGGCCGCCAGCCTGGCCGGCCTGCTTCAGGGCCGCCAGCGCCACCGCGCACAGCCACACCTTGCTCCACGGCAGCGGCGACGCGGCGAAGAACGCGATCGCCTCGCGGCCGAAGATCTTGTCGCCGATCGGCTTGTCGAGCAGGTTGCCGCTGGGCAGGCAGGCCGACTGGCCGGCGCTCTGGTAGAGGATGCGCTTGGCCTTCAGCAGCAGCGTCTTGCCGAAGCCCTTGGTGCCGATGACGATGAACTTGTCGTCGCGGTCGGCCGCGAGGAAGGCCTCGATCTCGGGCGTGCGGTGCAGCAGCGATTCGTCGAAGTCTTCGGCGACACGGATGTCGTCGGCATCCACGGTCCACGCTCGCATCGCCTGCCCCCCGGTGTCGCGTTCGAGTCTACGGCAGCGGCGCTCAGCGGCGCACGCGGTACTGGGTGAGCATCGTCGCCACCAGCATCGCGATCAGCGAGGTGGCGACGATGACGTCGGCGATGTAGGTCGGCACCGTCACCGCGCGGCTCATGCTGTCGGCGCCGACCAGCATGCCGGCGACGAACACCGCCGCCACCACCACGCCCAGCGGGTTCAGCATCGCCAGCATCGCGATGACGATGCCGCTGTAGCCGTAGCCCGGGCTCATGTCCAGCGTGACGTAGCCGGTGCGGCCGGCCACTTCCACCGCGCCGGCCAGGCCGGCGAGCGCGCCCGACAGCAGCGCCACCTTCACCGCGGTGGCGCCCACCGGCAGGCCGGCGAAACGCGCCGCGCGCGGGTTGGCGCCGGCGGCGCGGATCTCGAAGCCCAGCGTCGTGTACTTCAGCAGCGCCCACAGCGCCGCCGCCAGCGCCAGCGCCGCCAGCAGCCCGGTGTGCACGCGGCTGCGCTCGATGAGCTTGCCCAGCTGCAGCGCGTCGGGCAGCGCCACGCTCTGCGGCCAGCCCATCGCGCCGGGGTCCTTCATCGGGCCGTCGAGCAGCGCCGACACGAAGAGCAGCACGATGAAGTTCAGCAGCAGCGTGGTCACGACCTCGTCGACGCCGAGCCGGCTCTTCAGCAGCGCCGGCCCCAGCAGCAGCAGCGCACCGGCCAGCGCGGCGGCGGCGAGCATCGCCGGGAACAGCAGCCAGGCCGGCGCATCGAGCGCGCCCACCGCCACCGCGGCCAGCGCGCCGGCGTAGAGCTGGCCCTCGGCGCCGATGTTGAAGAGGCGGGCGCGGAACGCCACCGCCGCCGCCAGCCCGGTGAAGATCAGCGGCGTGGCGCGCGTCAGCGTCTCGGTGAGCGCGAAGCGCGAGCCGAAGCCGCCTTCGAGCAGCAGCGCATACGCGCGGCCCACCGGCGCGCCGGCCCAGGCCACCAGCAGCGACGTGACCAGCAGCGTGAAGACGATGGCGCCCAGCGGCGCCGCCACCAGCAGCGCCGCCGGCGTCGAGGGGCGGCGCTCAAGCCGCATGGGCGGCCCCCGCCATCGCCAGGCCGATGTCGGCGAGCGACCAGTTGCGCACCGGCCGCGGCGCGCCGAGCACGCCGTGGTGGATGACGGCGATGCGGTCGGCGAGCGCGAAGATCTCGTCCAGGTCCTCGCTCACCAGCACCACCGCGGCGCCGGCGGCGGCGGCGTCGAGCAGCTGCTGGTGCACGTAGGCGACGGCGCCGATGTCCAGCCCCCAGGTCGGCTGGTTGGCGACGATGAGCTTCGGCACGGCACCGCTCAGCTCGCGGCCGAGGATCAGCTTCTGCATGTTGCCGCCGGACAGCGAGCGCGCCGGCGCGTCCAGCCCGCCGCCGCGCACGTCGAAGCGATCGACGAGGCGGCGCGCGAACTCGCGCGCGGCGGCACGCCGCACGAGCCCGCGGCGCGCGAAGGCCGGGCTGGCGTAGCGCTCGAGCACGGCGTTCTCCCACAGCGGCAGGTCGCCGACGACGCCCACCGCGTGGCGGTCTTCCGGGATGCGCGCGACGCCGGCCTCGACGAAGGCGCGCGGCGTGGCGGCGAGCGCGCGGCCATCGAGCTCGACGGCGCCACCGCCTTCGCCGCACAGCCGGTCGGCCAGCGCCTGCTGGCCGTTGCCCGCCACGCCGGCGATGGCGAAGACCTCGCCGGCGCGCACCGCGAGCGGCGTGCCCGGCAGCGTGCAGACCACGGCGCCCGGCGCGTGCGCGCGCCGGACCGCCGGCGCGACGGCGCGCCCGACCATCGCCTCGGCGAGCATGGCCTTGTCGGCGCCGGCGGCCGGCAGGTCGGCGACCAGCCGGCCGCCGCGCAGCACGGCGATGCGGTGGCTCACGCGCAGCACCTCGTCGAGCTTGTGGCTGATGAAGATGATCGACAGCCCCTCGGCGACCATCTGCGACAGCGTGGCGAACAGCGCCTCGCTCTCCTGCGGCGTCAGCACGGCGGTCGGCTCGTCGAGGATCAGGATGCGGGCGCCCCGCACCAGGGCCTTCAGGATCTCGACCCGCTGGCGCTCGCCGACCGAGAGCGTGCCGATGCGCGCTTCCGGGTCGACCTGCAGCCCGAAGCGCTGCGCCGCCGCCAGCAGCCGAGCGCGCGCCGCCGCGCGGCGCGAGAAGGGCTGCCACAGCGCTTCGGTGCCGAGCATCACGTTGTCGAGCACGCCCAAGTTGTCGGCCAGCGTGAAGTGCTGGTGCACCATGCCGATGCCGGCGGCCAGCGCCGCCTTCGGCTCGCCGGGCGGCAGCGGGCGGCCGTCGACCTCGATCGTGCCGGCGTCGGCAACGTAGTGGCCGAAGAGGATGGACACCAGCGTGCTCTTGCCGGCGCCGTTCTCGCCCAGCAGCGCCAGCACCTCGCCGCGCGCGAGGTCGAGCGAGATGTCGTCGTTGGCCACCAGCGGCCCGAAGCGCTTCGTGATGTGCGCGAGCTTCAGCACTACCATCGCGGCCATTCTCGATGAGCGACGACCCGCGCCCGAACTGCCCGAACTGCGAGGCCCCGCTGGCCGACCCGCGGCCGCGCTTCTGCCCCGCCTGCGGCCAGGAGACGAACGTGCGGCCGCCGCGCCTGGGCGAGTTTCTCCAGCAGTTCGGCGGCGCCTACCTCAGCACCGAGGGCGCGCTGTGGCGCACGCTGAGGCTGCTGCTGACGAAGCCCGGCGAGCTGACCGCGCAGTACCTGGCCGGCCGGCGCAAGCACTACGTGCTGCCGCTGCGGCTGTACCTGACGATCAGCGTCGTCGTGCTGCTGCTGATCCGCGCGCTCGGCGCGGTGCAGATGGAAGCGCCGGGCGGCACGCCGCCGGTGGTGTTCGACGGCGGCAAGCAGCCGAGCGTCCAGCTCGACGGGTTCGGCGCCCGCGCCGGCCTGAAGGAGGGCCACTTCTATTGCGAAGGCCTGCCGGCGTGGGTCTGCGCGCGCCTGCAGCGCCGTCTCGACCACGACCGGGAGGCGCTGGTGAGCCAGGGTCGCGAACTCGGCGAGCGCTTCATCGCCAACCTGGGCGCGGCCATGTTCCTGCTGCTGCCGGCCTTCGCGCTGGCGCTGCGGGGGGTGTACCGGAACCGGCGGCTGCACTACACCGAGCACCTGGTCTTCGCGCTGCACGTGCATGCGTTCTGGTTCCTGATGCTGGGCGTGTCGTTGCTGCCGTGGTCGTGGCCGGGGAACATCGCCGCGCTGGCCGTGCCCGTGTACACGCTGCTCGCGATGCGGCGCGTGTACGGCGGGCGCCTGTGGCCGCGGCTGCTGCGCGCGGCGGTCGTCTCGCTGCTCTACGGCGTGACGATGCTGGTCGCGTTCGCGCTGCTCGGCCTGTGGGTGGCGCTGGCCTGAGCGCGCCCTACTTCGCGCTGCCCTTGGGCTGGCCGTCGTCGACCTTGACCGTGAAGCTGCCGTCGGCGATGGCCTTCTCCTTTGCCTTCACCTTGGCCACCAGGTCGGCCGGCACCTTCTTCTCGAAGCTGCCCAGCGGGCTGAGTTCGCTGCCCTTGAACTTCATCGTCGAGTACTTGCCGTAGTCCTCGGCCTTGAACTGGCCGGCCTTCACCGCCTTAAGCGCGGCGTCGATCGTCGGCTCCATGTTCCACAGCGCGCTCGCCACCACGGTGTCGGGGTACTGGGCCTGCGTGTTGATGACGTTGCCGATGGCAAGCACCTTGCGCTCCTTCGCGGCGTCGCTGACGCCGAAGCGCTCGGCGTACATGACGTCGGCGCCCTTGTCGATCATCGCGAAGGCGGCTTCCTTGGCCTTCGGCGGGTCGAACCAGCTGTTGATGAAGGTGACGGTGAACTCGGCCTTCGGGTTCACCTCCTTCGCGCCGGCCATGAAGGCGTTCATCAGGCGGTTCACCTCGGGGATCGGGAAGCCGCCGACCATGCCGATCTTGCCGCTCTTGCTCATGCCGCCGGCGATCATGCCGGTGAGGTAGGCGGGCTCCTGGATGTAGTTGTCGAAGACGCTGAAGTTGGGCTCCTGCGGCTTGCCGCTGCTGCCCATCAGGAAGGCGACCTTCGGGTAGTCCTTCGCGACCTTGCGCGCGGCGGCCTCGACGGCGAAGCTCTCGCCGACGATCAGCGTATGGCCCTTCTCGGCGTACTGGCGCATCACGCGCTCGTAGTCGGCGTTGGCGACGTTCTCGCTGAACACGTACTCGACCTCGCCGCGCGCCGCGGCCGCCTTCAGGGCCTTGTCGATGCGGCTCACCCACTGCTGCTCGACCGGCACGGTGTAGATCGCGGCGACCTTCAGCTTGGCCTGCGCGAAGACCGGGGTGGCGACGCTGGCGGCAACGAGGGCGGCGCCGAGCACGGCGTGGCGGCGGGTGAAGGTCATGCGGACTCCGTTGTTGTGAAGGTGTGGAACGGCCTGCATTAGCAAGCGGCGTTCCCGCAGCGTCAATCGGGGGCGCCCCGGCGTCAACCCTGAGTTGCGGCGTCAGCGTCACGCGAAGTTGACACAGAACAAATCGCCCGCCGTCCCGCGCGCTTACGGTGAATGCCCAGCCGCCGAGAGGAGGAGACCCATGCGCGTTCTGCTGATGCACCCCAACTACCACTCCGGTGGTGCCGAGATTGCCGGCAACTGGCCGCCCGCCTGGGTGGCCTACCTGACCGGCTACCTGAAGGCCGGCGGCTACACCGACGTGATCTTCGTCGACGCGATGACGAACCACCTGACGGACGAGCAGGTGCGCCAGCGCATCGCCGACCTGCAGCCCGACGTCATCGGCTGCACCGCCATCACGCCGGCCATCTACAAGGCCGAGCGGCTGCTGCAGATCGCCAAGGAGGTGAAGCCCGACGTCGTCACCGTGCTGGGCGGCATCCACGGCACCTTCATGTACCCGCAGGTGCTGAAGGAAGCGCCCTGGATCGACGCCATCGTGCGCGGCGAAGGCGAGCAGGTGTTCCTGAACCTCGTCACCGCGGTCGACAAGGGCGACTGGGCGCGCGACCGCAACTGCGTGCGCGGCATCGCCTACCAGGCCGACGGCAAGGTCATCGCCACGCCGGCCGAGCCGACCATCCAGGACCTGGACCGCATCGCCCCCGACTGGGGCATCCTCGACTGGGGCCAGTACATCTACATCCCCATGGGCGTGCGCGTCGCGATCCCGAACTTCGCGCGCGGCTGCCCCTTCACCTGCACGTTCTGCAGCCAGTGGAAGTTCTGGCGCGACTACCGCGTGCGCGACCCGATCAAGGTGGTCGACGAGATCGAGACGCTGGTGCGCGACCACCAGGTCGGCTTCTTCATCCTCGCCGACGAGGAACCGACGATCCACCGCAAGAAGTTCATCCAGTTCTGCGAAGAGCTCATCAAGCGCAAGCTGCCGGTGCTGTGGGGCATCAACACCCGCGTGACCGACATCCTGCGCGACGAGAAGCTGCTGCCGATGTTCCGCGAGGCGGGGCTGATCCACGTGTCGCTCGGCACCGAGGCGGCGGCGCAGCTGAAGCTGGACCGCTTCAACAAGGAAACCACCGTCGCGCAGAACAAGAAGGCCATCCGCCTGCTGCGCGAGGCCGGCATCGTGACCGAGGCGCAGTTCATCGTCGGCCTCGAGAACGAGACGCGCGAGACGCTGGAAGAGACCTACCAGATGGCGCGCGACTGGAACCCCGACATGGCCAACTGGGCGATGTACACGCCCTGGCCGTTCAGCGACCTGTTCCAGGAGCTCGGCGACAAGGTCGAGGTCTTCGACTTCGAGAAGTACAACTTCGTGACGCCGATCATGAAGCCCGAGGCGATGGACCGCGCGGAACTGCTCGACCGCGTGATGCACAACTACCGCCGCTTCTTCATGAACAAGACCTTCTTCCAGTACCCCTGGACGAAGGACAAGACGCGCCGCAAGTACCTGATGGGCTGCCTGAAGGCCTTCCTCAAGAGCGGCTTCGAGCGCAAGTTCTACGACCTCGGGCGCGTCGGCTACACCGGGCCGCAGAGCAAGAAGAGCGTCGACTTCGCCTTCGACACCACGCGCACCTTCGAGCGCCCGTCGCCCGAGGCCATCGCCGAAGCCGATGCCGGCTGGGTGACGATGCACGGCCCGAAGATCGAGCACAAGCGGCGCCAGGGCGAGCTGAACGCCGCCATGGCCTGCGGCGGCGGCACCGAGCAGCTGACCGAGCAGCAGGCGGCACGCGTGTGAGCGCTTCGGCGGCCACGGCGGGGCGCATCGGCCCGAACGCGATCACGCGCGTGGCGGAGGTGCTGCCGGTGCATGCCGGCCGCATCGTCGCCGAGCAGGTGTTCGCGCGCGCCGGCCTGCTTGAGCACTGGCGCCACCCGCCGGAGGCGATGGTCGACGAGACCGAGGTCGCGCGCCTGCACGCCACGCTGCGCGAAACGCTGGGCGAACGCGAGGCCGCCCGGGTGGCGCGCGCCGCCGGCACGCGCACCGGCGACTACCTGCTCGCGCACCGCATCCCGAAGCCGGTGCAATGGCTGCTGAAGCGGCTGCCGGCTGCGCTGGCGGCGCGCGTGCTGCTGGCCGCCATCACGAAGCACGCCTGGACCTTCGCCGGCAGCGGCACCTTCAGCGCCACGCCGGGGCGGCCGGTGCGGGTGCAGATCCGGAACAACCCACTGTGCCGCGGCCTCGTCAGCGACGAGCCGGCCTGCGACTTCTACGCCGCCACCTTTGAGCGCCTGTTCCGCGTGCTCGTGCACCCGGACACGCAGGTCGTCGAGACCGCCTGCGAGGCCTGCGGCGACGACGCCTGCCGCTTCGAGCTGCGCTGGTAGTCGCGTCAGGGTCGGGCGCCTAAAATCGACGGTCCTCCTCCCGGCGGGCCGTCCGGGCCTGCCTCCACCGGCCGCGCCCGATGACCGTCTCGACCCTCACCGCCCTGTCCCCCCTCGACGGCCGCTACGCCGGCCGTGTCGCCGCGCTGCGGCCGCTGCTCTCCGAATTCGGCCTCATGCACCGCCGCGTGCAGGTCGAGGTGGAATGGTTCATCGCCCTGTCGGACGCCGGCTTCGCCGAGTTCAAGCCGCTCAGCGAAGCCGCGCGCGGCCTGCTGCGCGGCCTGGTGCTGCGCTTCGCGGAAGCCGACGCGCAGGCCATCAAGGACATCGAGAAGACCACCAACCACGACGTGAAGGCGGTCGAGTACTGGCTGAAGAGCCGCTTCGCCGGCCATGCCGAGCTGGAAGCTGCCGGCGAGTTCGTGCACTTCGCCTGCACCAGCGAGGACATCAACAACACCAGCCACGCGCTGATGCTGAAGGCGGCGCGCGAGCAGGTGCTGCTGCCCGCCATCGACCGCCTGATCGAACGCCTGCGCGGCATGGCGCATGCCTGGGCCGCGGTGCCGATGCTGGCGCGCACGCACGGCCAGACCGCCAGCCCCACCAGCGTGGGCAAGGAGATCGCCAACGTCGTCGCCCGCCTCGTCGCCGCACGCGCGCGCATCGCCGACGTGAAGCTGCTCGCGAAGATGAACGGCGCGGTCGGCAACTACAACGCCCACCTCGCGGCCTGGCCCGACTTCGACTGGGAAGCCTTCAGCCGCAAGGTGGTGGAGCAGTCGCTCGGCCTGACCTTCAACCCCTTCACGATCCAGATCGAGCCGCACGACTGCATGGCCGAGCTGTTCGACGCGGTCACGCGCTGCGACACCATCCTCGTCGACTGGTGCCGCGACGTCTGGGGCTACGTCTCGCTGGGCTACTTCAAGCAGAAGACGAAGGCGGGCGAGATCGGCTCCAGCACGATGCCGCACAAGGTCAACCCGATCGACTTCGAGAACGCCGAAGGCAACTACGGCCTGGCCAACGCGCTGCTCGCCCACCTGTCGCAGAAGCTGCCGATCAGCCGCTGGCAGCGCGACCTGACCGACAGCACCGTGCTGCGCAACATGGGCGTCGCGCTCGGCTACGCGGTGCTCGGCCACGACAGCCTGGCGCGCGGGCTGGACAAGCTCGAGCTCAACGAGGCCGCGCTCGCCGAGGACCTGGACAGCGCCTGGGAAGTTCTGGCCGAGCCGATCCAGACCGTGATGCGCCGCCACGGCCTGCCCAACCCGTACGAACGGCTGAAGGAGCTGACGCGCGGCAAATCCATCACGCGCGAGGGTTTGGCCGCCTTCATCGATTCCCTCGAATTGCCGACAACCGAGCGAGACCGGCTGAAGGCGCTGACCCCGGCGCTGTACACCGGGCTGGCCGCGCAGCTCGCCCGCAAGGCCTGAAGACCCCCATGAAGTTCACCGACACCCTCGCCGCCGCGACCGCCCGCCACCGCTCGATGCTCTGCGTCGGGCTCGACCCCGAGCCGGCGCGCTTCCCGGGCGCGTGGAAGAACGACCCGGCGCGCATCCTCGACTTCTGCTCGCGCATCGTCGACGCCACGAAGGACCTGGTCTGCGCCTTCAAGCCGCAGATCGCCCACTTCGCGGCCTGGCGCGCCGAGGGCCAGCTGGAAGAGCTGCTGGCCTACATCCGCCGCGTCGCGCCCGGCGTGCCGGTGATCCTGGACGCCAAGCGCGGCGACATCGGCTCCACCGCCGAGCAGTACGCGCGCGAAGCCTTCGAGCGCTACCAGGCCGACGCGGTGACGCTGTCGCCCTTCCTCGGCTTCGATTCGATCGAGCCGTACATGCGCTTCGACGGCCGCGGCCTGATCCTGCTGTGCCGCACCAGCAACCCCGGCGGCGCCGACCTGCAGGGGCTGGCGTTGGAAGGCGGCGAGCGCCTGTTCGAGCGCATCGCGCGGCTCGCGGCCGGCGAGTGGAACCGCAACGGCCAGCTCGGCCTCGTCGTCGGCGCCACCTTCCCGGCCGAGATCGCGCGCGTGCGCGAGCTGGCGCCCACGCTGCCGCTGCTGATCCCCGGCGTCGGCGCCCAGGGCGGCGATGCCGAGGCCACCGTGCGCGCCGGCTGGCGCCGCGGCGGGCCGATCGTCGTCAACTCCTCGCGCGCGGTGCTCTACGCGAGCGCCGGCGACGACTTCGCCGAGGCCGCGCGCCGCGCCGCCGAGGCCACGCGCACCCAGCTGGAGCACGCCCGCCCCGGGCCCTGACGGGCCCCCGGCGCGCGCACGTCGCCCTTGGCCACCGCTCCGCACGACGTCAGCGCGCCACGCCACGCCCCCGGCGCGGCGGCGTTCGACGCGCGGCATGCGGTGCGCAGCTTCGTGTCGCGCTACTTCTTCGGCAGCACGGCGGTCTTCGCCGGCTTCGCGGCGCTGCAGTTCGCGCTGCTGCAGCCGGCGCTGTCGGGCCAGCGGCGCTTCGTCGTCTCGCTGTGCTTCGGCCTGCTGGCGCTGCTGGCGCTGGCCGCGCTGCGCGCGCGCGCCGCCTGGATCGACCGCGCGATGTTCGCCGTCATGGCCACCGCCTCGCTGGCCATCGCCGCCATCGCCGTCATGCTCGGCTGGGGCCTGGAGACGCCGGGCCTGGCGTTCTACGGCCTCTTCGTCTGCCTGCTGTGCGCGGCGGCGGGCTGGCGCATGGGGATTCTGCTGGCCGGCGTGCTGCTGTTCGCGCTGGTCGGCATCGAACTCGCCGTGCCGGTCGCGCGCAACGCACCGCCCGCGGCCTGGCGCTTCACGAGCCTGGTGGTGCTGGTGGCTGCCGGCCTGTCGGGCGGCTTGCTCGTGAGCTACGTGATCGGGCGCTACACGCGTTCGGTGGCCGACCGCGAACAGCGCTTCCGCGGCCTGCTGGCGATCGCCGCCGACGCCTACTGGGAGATCGACGAGCACTATCGCCTCGTCGCCGTCAACCACCAGCACAACGCGCGTGTCACCCTGCAGGCGGCCGGCGTGCTGGGCCAGGTGCCCTGGGAGCTGGCGCAGTTCGGCTGCGACGCCGAGACGCTGGACGCGCTGCTCGCCGACCTCGACGCCCGCCAGCCCTTCCGCGACCGCCTGGTGCACTGGCAGGGGCGCGGCGGCCGCGTGCACGCGCTGGCCGTCAGCGGCGAGCCGCGCTTCGACGAGCGCCGCATCTTCAAGGGCTACTGGGGCGTGGTGCGCGACGTCACGCAGGACCTGGCCGCGCGCAACGCGCTCGCCGCCACCGAGACGCGCTACCAGGAGCTCTTCGCGCGCATCCCGACGCCGCTGGTGCTGCACCGCCACGGCCACCTGATCGACGCCAACCCGGCGGCGCTGGCGCTGCTGGGCCACGAAGACCTCGGCGCCGCGCTCGGGCGCGACCTCTTCGCCGCCTACGAGGCCGGCGACTCGCGCGAGCGCGAGCGCCGCCGCATCGAGGAACTCGCCGAACAACCCGCCGGCGCCGCGCTGCCGGTGGCCGACTTCCGCCTGCTGCCGGCGCACGGCCGGCGCGTCGCGGTGCGCACGACCGCCGTGCGCGTCGACGCCGAGGGCGGCCCGGCGACGCTGTCGATCTACGTCGACGACACCGAGCGCCGCGCCGCCGAGGAAGCGGTGCGCCGCTCCGAGACGATGCTGTCGCACCTGGTGGCCACCAGCCCCGACGTCATCACGCTGACCGACCTGTCGACCGGGCGCTACGCGATGGTCAACCGCACCTTCGAGCGCGTCACCGGCTACCCGGCGCCGGAGGTGATCGGGCGCACCTCGATCGAGCTCGGCATCTGGGTGCGCGCCGACGACCGCCAGCGCTTCGTCTCGCAGGTGCGCGCGCTCGGCGCGGTGACCGACATGCCGACCGAGTTCAACGCCAAGGACGGCCGCGTGCTGCCGATGCTGGTGTCGGGCGCACGCTTCGTGATGGACCGCCGCGAGTACCTCGTGATCAACGCGCGCGACGTCAGCGAGGCCGAACGCTCGCGCCTGGAGCGCGAGGCGATCCTGGAGAACGCGTCGATCGGCATCGCCGTCTCGCGCGACCAGCGCTTCGTCACCGCCAACCCGCGCTTCGAGCAGATGCTGGGCTGGGCGCCCGGTGCGCTGGCCGGCGAGCCCGGCAGCGCGGTCTGGCCCGACGAGGCGGCCTACCGCGAGGTCGGCAGCGCCATCGGGCCGGCGCTGGCGCGCGGCGAGCAGGTCGACATCGAGCGCACGCTGCGCCGGCGCGACGGCAGCACCTTCCTCGCCCGCCTGCTGGCGCGCGCGATCGACCCCGACCACCCCGCGAAGGGCGGCACCGTGTGGATCATGGAAGACGTGACCGAGCGCCGCCAGTTCGAGCAGGCGCTGGCCGCCGCGCGCGACGCCGCCGAGGCCGCCAACCGCGCCAAGAGCGCCTTCCTCGCCAACACCAGCCACGAGCTGCGCACGCCGCTCAACGGCCTGCTGCACCTGGCCGAGCTGGCGCGCGAACCGAACGTCGACCCCGAACGCCGGCGCCAGTACCTGGACCAGATGGTCGACAGCTCGAAGGCGCTGGCCGGCATCATCACCGACATCCTCGACCTGTCGAAGATCGAGGCCGGCAAGCTCGAGCTCGAGACCACCACCTTCGACCTCGGCGAGCTGGTCGAGTCGACGCGCCGCGCCTACGCCACGCTGGCGGCCTCGCGCGAACTCGAACTGCGGCTCGAACTGGGTGAAGGCGTCGCCGGCCCGGTGGCGGGCGACCCGCTGCGGGTGCGCCAGATCCTCGGCAACTACCTCAGCAACGCGCTCAAGTTCACCGCCACCGGCCACGTGCGGCTGGTGGCCACGCGGCCGACGCCGCACGTGGTGCGCTTCGAGGTGCACGACAGCGGCCCCGGCATCGACCGCGCGACGCAGGAGCGCCTGTTCCGCCCCTTCACGCAGGCCGACGAGTCGACGACACGCCGCTACGGCGGCACCGGCCTGGGCCTGTCGATCTGCCGCGAGCTCGCGCACCTGATGGGCGGCGAGGTCGGCGTGACGAGCGAGCCCGGCCAGGGCAGCGTGTTCTGGGCCGAGCTGCCGCTGCCGCACAGCCTGGCGCCGCTGCCGCGCCGCACCGACGCCGCCGACGCCGCACGCGACCTGCGCGGCGCACGCGTGCTGATGGTCGAGGACAACCCGGTCAACATGATCATCGCGGTGGCGCTGCTCGAACGCTGGGGCGTCGTCGTCGAGCAGGCGCAGGACGGCCGCCAGGCGATCGACGCCGTGCAGCGCGCCGCCAGCGTCGGCCAGCCCTTCGACGCCGTGCTGATGGACGTGCAGATGCCGGTGATGAGCGGCTACGAGGCCACCCGCGCGCTGCGCCGCCGGCCCGGCGGCGAGACGCTGCCGGTGATCGCGCTCACCGCCGCGGCGCTGGTCAGCGAGCGCGACGCCGCGCTGGCCGCCGGCATGGACGATTTCCTCACCAAGCCGATCGATGCCGAGCGCCTGCGCGAGACGCTGGCGCGCTGGCTGCGCCAGCGCCAGGCCAGCGGCGCATGAAGCTGCTCGGCCGCGCCGCGTCGATCAACGTGCGCAAGGTGCTGTGGACGGCGGCCGAGATCGGCCTCGTCTTCGAGCACGAGCCCTGGGGCAGCGAAGCGCTGCCGCTGTCGGACCCCGCGTTCCGCGCCCTCAACCCGCTCGGCCTGGTGCCGGTGTGGGTGGACGGCGCCACGGTCCTGCGCGAATCGAACACGATCTGCCGCTACCTCGCGGCGCAGGCCGGCCGCACCGACCTGCTGCCCACCTCGCCGGCGGCGCGCGCGGCGGTCGAGCAGTGGATGGACTGGCAGGCCACCGAGCTGAACAACGCCTGGCGCTACGCCTTCATGGCGCTGGTGCGGCGCCACCCGGCCTATGCCGACGAAGCGCAGGTGCTGGCGAGCCTGGCCGAATGGGCGCGCCAGCTCGGCGTGCTGGAAGCGCAGTTGGCGCACACCGGCGCCTTCGTCACGGGCCCCGTGTTCACGCTGGCGGACGTGGTGCTCGGTCTGTCGGTGCACCGCTGGTTCAGCACGCCGGGCGACAAGCCGGCGCTGCCGGCCGTGGCGGCGTACTACGAGCGCCTGACCGAGCGGCCGGCGTTCAGGGCGCACGGCCGCAACGGCCAACCCTGAACAGCCCGGCCCGCCCTCAGGGTTTCAACGGCAGCTCGCGCAGGCGCTGGCCGGTGAGCGCGAACAGCGCGTTCGCCAGCGCCGGCGCCACCGGCGGCGTGCCGGGTTCGCCGACGCCGCCCGGCGCGCGCTCGCTGGGCAGGATGTGGACCTCGATCGCCGGCGTCTCGGCCAGCGTCGTCAGCGGGTAGTCGGGGAAGTTGCGC